>JAEUIR010000009.1:15401-43888 GCA_016795025.1 Phycisphaerales bacterium | reverse complement strand
CAAACCCGCGGCCGACGCGTGGTCGGCGGGCAGCGTCATTACCTGCCGCTTCGCGTGAATCATGGCGGCGTGATGCCGATCGTTTTCGCGAGTTCATTTCTTCTTTTCCCGAGCCTGATCTTTGGGTGGCTATCAGGCGCGCATATCTGGCCGGTCAGTTTCTGGACTTTCCTTCACGACTCGTTCCGCCATGGCGCGTTTTTGTACGAAGTGACTTACATCGCGATGGTCTATTTCTTCGCATACTTCTGGGTCACGATTCAATTTCAGCCGAAGGAACTCGCCAACAACCTGCGCGATATGGGCAGCTTCATCCCTGGCTTGCGGCCTGGTAAGCGAACGGCGGATTATCTCGAAGCGGTGATTACGCGAATCACGTTTGTCGGCGCCGGGTTTCTCGCGGCAATCGCGGTGATTCCGTCGATCGTGGCGTTACAGTTGCAAGTGCCTTATCAGATTTCGGCGTTTCTCGGCGGCACGGGCTTGTTGATTGTGGTGAGCGTCGCGCTCGATCTGATTCAGCGACTTGAGGCCAACCTGATCATGCGAAACTACGATGGGTTTTTGGGTGGCGACGGCGGCGGTCGCGTGAAAGGACGAAGCAGCTGATGAATCGTCGCCGCGTGATATTCCTTGGCCCGCCGGGGAGCGGGAAGGGCACGCAGGCGCGGAAAATTGCGGAAAAATCCTCGCTGTTACCGATTTCCAGCGGCGAAACGCTGCGACGTGAGATTCGCGAGCAGAGCGAAGTCGGCCGGCTGGCCGCGAATTTTGTCGAATCAGGGTTGCTGGTTCCAGACGACATCATCACCGGGGTCATGATCGCGGGAATCAAAAAGCTGCCGTCGGGCACGGGTTTTATTCTGGACGGTTTCCCGCGAACGGTTCCACAGGCGGATGCGCTTCAGGGCGGCCTGGCGGCGATGAGCATGAGCATCGATGCGGTTGTGGATTTTGAGTTGGATGATGCGGAGATCGTCAAACGAATCGTCAATCGCCGCGTTTGCACGAAGTGCGAAGAGCCGTATAATCTCGAATCCCGCCCGCCGAAGGTCGCGGGCGTGTGTGATATTTGCGGCGGCGCACTCACTCAGCGCGTGGATGATCGCGAAGATGTGATCATGACGCGTTTGGGTGCGTATCGCGCGCAAACAGCGCCGTTGGTAGCGCATTTTGCGCGTCAGGGCCTATTGTGTTCCGTGCGGGCGAATCGTCCCGCGCACGAAGTCGAGGCGGATATTCTGGCGATTCTGGAGTCGCCGACATCGAAATGACATCGGCGACAAACCGCATTGTGCTGAAATCGCCGCGCGAAATCGAACTGATGCGCGCGGCCGGCCGTTTGGTCCACAAGATTCTTTCGGATCTGGGCGGCCGCGTTCAGCCGGGCGTTACAACGGCGGAGTTGAATCGGCGAGCGGAGGAACTCATCGCCGAAGCGGGTGCGATCAGCCCTTTCAAGGGTTATCGAATTCAGCAGGCGCGAACAGCTTTTCCAGCCAGCATCTGTGCCTCGGTGAACGGCGAGGTGGTGCATGGTATCCCTGGCGATAAACCGCTGCGGACCGGTGATGTCGTCAGCATCGATTGTGGCGTGCGGCTGAAGAGTTACTGCGGCGATTCGGCCGCGACATTCGCGGTTGGCCCGGTTTCTCCGGCCGTGCAGCGTTTGCTGGACGTGACGCGTGAGGCGCTCGCGCTAGCCTTGCGTGAGATTCGGCCGGGTCTTCGCTGGAGCGTTGTCGCTCGCAAGATTCAGCGTTTCGTCGAAAGCAACGGATTCGGCGTCGTTCGAAATTACGTCGGCCACGGGATCGGCCAGACGATGCACGAGAGTCCGAGCGTGCCGAATTACGTCGATTCGACGGATCGGACAGACGATTTTGAGCTGGTTCCCGGCATGACGATTGCTGTGGAGCCGATGGTGACGCTGGGCAGCCCGGATACGGAGTACGCCGATCGTGACAAGTGGATCGTGGTGACAAAGGATCGCCAGCCGGCGGCCCATTTCGAGCACACGATCGCGGTGACGGCGAGCGGCGTCGATATTTTGACCGACGGAAGGTGAGTGAGAACGCCATGAAAGTTCGCAGCAGCGTGAAGCGGATTTGTGAAAATTGCAAAGTGGTTCGGCGGCGCGGGGTCGTGCGGGTGATCTGCACCAATCCGCGTCACAAGCAGCGTCAGGGCTAATTCGCGGGAGAGTGTCGAGATGCCTCGAATTTCCGGTGTGGACGTTCCCAGCAACAAGCGTGTGGACGTGGCGCTGCGCTATGTATATGGCGTCGGTCCCGCGCGAGCGACCGAGGTCTGCGAAAAGACGGGCATCAATCCGACTACGCGGGCCAGCAAGCTAACTGAAGAAGAAGTCAGCAAGATCAATACGTACATCGAGACGAATTTCATCGTCGAGGGCCAGCTGCGCCGCCAGGTGCAGCAGAACATCGCGCGGCTGCGCGACATCCGCTGCTATCGTGGCTTGCGGCATATGCGAAATCTGCCCGCCCGCGGACAGCGGACACGGACGAACGCCCGTACGCGAAAGGGCCCGCGCAAGACGGTCGCCGGCAAGAAGAGCGTCAAGGAAATGCGCTAAGTAGTTAGATTGCTGGCAGAGCCGCGACCGGATGGGAGCGACTGCCGGGCGGTACGACAGCGCGTCGGCTGACACAAAACCCGGCCGTTTTACTGTGCTGGGTGTGATAGATTGTGTTTCGCGTCGACTTTCGGTTTTTTTGAAATTCGCGTTTTGAATTTCGTTTTCGGAGTGTGAGCTTTGGCTAAGTCATCGGCAGCAAAGCGTCGCGGCAAGCGGAACGTCGCCAAGGGCGTCGTTCATATCAAAGCGACGTTTAATAACACGGTGGTCACGATCACCGACCCCAACGGCGACACGCTCTGCTGGGCGTCCGCCGGGTCGGTCGCGCCGGGCGGCGGCGACAAGAAATTCACAGGCGCTCGAAAGAGCACGCCTTTCGCCGCGCAGCGCGCCGCGCAGTTTTGCGCCAATGAGGCCAAGAAAATCGGCGTCGTCGAAGTCGACGTCCGCGTCAAGGGCCCCGGCGCCGGCCGCGAGTCCGCCATCACTGCGTTGCAGGCCGCCGGCCTGCGCATCAGTTCGATCGAAGATGTCACGCCTATTCCGCACAACGGCTGCCGCCCGCGGAAACGGCGGAGGGTGTAATTCATGGCTCGTCTCATCGGCCCGGTTTGTCGTTATTGCCGACGCGAAGGCATCAAGCTCTTCCTGAAGGGCGTGCGGTGTGAAACCGCCAAATGCCCAATGGAGAAGGAATACCGCAACAAGCCGCCGGGCATGCACGCTTGGCGCCGCGGAAAGGCCAGCGAGTATGGCGTCCGCCTGCGCGAAAAGCAAAAAGTGAAACGCTATTACGGCCTGTTCGAGCGGCAATTTCGCCGCTTCTTCGCCATGGCCGAGAAGGGCACCGAAAACACCGGCGCCAATCTGCTGCGCCTATTGGAGCGCCGACTGGACAGCGTTGTATTTCGCGCCGGAATGGCCAACTCGCGCAAAAGCGCGCGGCAGATGATCTCGCACGGTCATTTGCGGTTGAATGGCAAGCCATGCAATCGATCGGGGTATCTGGTCAAGATCGGCGACCGCATCACGGTTCGCGGGTCGGAGCGCTCGCAGGCCTATGTGCGGGCCCAGATCGGCGAGGACACCGATCGTGCCGTCCCCGGCTGGCTGACGGCCGATCTCAAGAAAATCGAGGCAACGGTCATCGCACTGCCAACGCGCGATGACGTGCAGATTCCGGTGGAAGAGCAGCTCATCGTTGAGTTCTGCTCGCGTTAGAGCAGGCCGGAACCGGCCCGCGGCCAATCGAATGGACGCGGAACAATGCGGAAAAAAGCGGCGTAGGAGGCGTTGGGACCAGTCAGGTTAAGCGGTACGAGCGAACGTTCGCCCTGCTTCGGTGGTTCCAACCGACAATCGAAATCTCTCGGAGCCCGAAAGATATGCGTATCCGATGGCGTGGCTTGGAATTGCCGACACGCGTTGTTCGTGACGAAACCATCAGCACTGATACCTATGGCCGATTCATTATCGAGCCGTTTGAGCGCGGCTTCGGAACAACCGTGGGCAACAGCATGCGCCGCATTCTGCTATCGAGCATTGAGGGTGCGGCGGTCACGAGCGCCCGCATTGCCGGAGCCGATCACGAATTCTGTTCGCTCAACGGGGTTCTCGAAGATGTCACCGACATCGTCCTGAACATCAAGGCGATGGTTGTCGATGTTGACGACGACAACCCGCGCACGCTCCGCGTCCAGCGAAGCAAGCGCGGCGAAATCACCGCCGGCGATTTTGAGGGCGACCCGAGCGTCCACATCATCAACCCCGAGTTGACGATCGCGACGCTCACCGACGACGTGAATTTCAGTTGCGATCTGACCGTTCAGCGCGGTCGCGGCTATAGGCCCGCGACGGACCACATCGACGAAAACACCGAGATCGGCGTGATTCCGATCGATTCGCTGTTTTCTCCGGTGAGCCGCGTGCGCTACCGTGTAGAGGACACGCGCGTGGGCCAATCGGTCAATTACGACCGACTGGTGATGGAAATCTGGACGAAGGGCACGATCCGGCCGGAAGACGCGCTGGTGGAGGCCGGCAAAATCCTGCGCAAGCATCTCAACCCGTTCGTTCAGTATTACGAAATCGGCGAGATGCATGCGGCCGGCGCAAACCGCGAGGAGCGCCCGGTCTCCACGCTCGACGACGAGCTTCGTCGCAAGCTGGACCTGCCATTGTCGTCGCTGGAACTTTCGGTCCGCGCCAGCAATTGTCTCGAAGCGGCCAAAGTTTCGACAGTGGGCGAATTGGTGCGCATGACCGAGGCGGACTTGCTGTCGCTTCGCAGCTTCGGCAAGACGTCGTTGATGGAAGTGAAAGAGAAGCTGCTCAGCATGGGGTTGGGGCTGGGCATGAATTTCGGCGACGCGGTGTCCATGGCGCCGGCGTATTCCTGATTTCGCGAGATGGGTTTCGCCGCTCCGCGCGATCGGGCGGCGTTTAGGTTGATGATGAGGTGCGAATATGCGTCACGCTGTAAAGGGTCGAAAGCTCGCGAGAACATCGGCGCATCGCCTGGCTCTGCGCCGAAACCTGGTGCAAAGTCTGATCGAGCATGGCGAAATCCGCACGACGATCATCAAGGCCAAGGAATTCCGCGCGTTCGCGGAAAAGCTCATCCAACTCGCCATCGATGGCGGTCTGGCTGCCCGTCAGCAGGCCATTGCCCTGTTGAACGACCGCGCGATCATTCCGGCTGAGCATCGCGCCGAGTACGAGCGCATGACCGATATCGAACGCGAGAGGGCGATGGAGTCGCGCAGCGGACGACGATATCGCTCCACGCGAACGACGCCCCGCGCTAAGTGGACGGTCGAGTCTGTGATTCACCGCCTCTTCGCGCATTGGGGGCCGATGATGAAGCGTCGCAACGAGACCCGCGGCAGCAGCGGCGGCTATACGCGCATCATCAAGCTCTCAGAGCGCCGCCTCAGCGACGGAACGCAAATGTGCCTGTTCCAGTTTGTCGGCGAAAACGACGCGAAGCGCCCGCGGCTTGAACGCAAGACCGAGCGCAAGCGCCGCGCTTCGGTGAAGTATTCGCTCTACGCGGGCAAACCCGTGCAGCGCCGTGGTTCGCGCCGTCCCGCCAAGGCCAAGGCGGCCGAAGCGCCGACGGCTGGCGAGTAAACGCATCGCCAGCGACGGATTCGCCGCATGAGCACTGAAAGCGCCATCCGCACAACTACAGACGCGAATTGCATTTTCTGCAAGATCGTGGCCGGACAAATCCCGTGTCATCGCCTTTTTGAGGACGGGGACGCCATCGCGTTTCTCGACATTGCGCCGCTTGCCGACGGCCACGCGCTGCTCGTGCCCAAAGCCCATGCCGGACGGCTTGAGGACTTGCCCCCGGATGTGGTCGGCGCGGTTACGGCCAGCCTGGGTCGAGTCGCGGCCGCGGTGATGAAGGCTGTCGGCGCGCCCGGGTACAACGTGCTTCAGAACAACGGCGCGGTCGCGGGTCAGGTGGTGCCGCATGTGCACTTCCACATCATCCCGCGGAGCGCGAACGATGGTCTGGGCTTTCGCTGGAACGCGCAGCAGCGCGCCCCGGAACAGCTCGCCGCGCTGCGCTCGAAAATCGGCGAAATCTAACGATTGCGCGGATCGCCGGCCGGCGCTGAATTTTGCCGCCGCAATTGCGGTCGCGGCGGCCGGTCGTATAATCGTTTTTTGCATGGGCACGTAGCTCAGTTGGGAGAGCGCCGCGTTCGCAATGCGGAGGTCGTGGGTTCGACTCCCATCGTGTCCACTTGTCCGAGTGTTTGTTTGTCGTTTGCTTTTGCCGGGTCGGTTTTTTCCCGGTGAAAGGGGCTGTCTGATGTGTTCCATTGCAACCCAAATTGTCGCCTGTCGTCGCTGACATCCGAACGGCTTTCCCGGCGCATTGATTCGTAGCTGGGCATCACTTTTCGGCGTCGCGTCGATTCTCTATTCCCTCTGATTTCGTTTGTTTTGTGTTGAAAAATCCGCGCGCTGGCCGATCGCGTTCCGCGCGATCGCTGTGCGCTGCACGCGCGCTCACATGTCCCGCCTTGGCGCGGTCGCGGAGCCCGCGTTTGGAGTTTGAATGACTCGTTCTCGTTCAAAGCGGATGCGCCCGGCCGAACTATGCGCCGAGCTGCATCCCGATGACGGCCCCGAATCGCATCAACCAACGCGCGGATCAGCCCGTCGCGGCGATGCGTTCGATCGAAAAACGCTGCAATTGTGCAAGCAGGTGGAGCGCGCGGTCGCGTTCGCATTGTCGGGACGCTGCGACGATCCGCTCCTGGCAGAACTTCAGATTGTCTCGGTTCATCCGTCGGCGAGCTCTGCGACTCTCGTGGTCTGCGTGCGCGTGTGCGGCGAGCCGCCAAGCGGGACAAAAGCGAAGATCGAGGCGCGACTTGCGACCGCCCGCGGGGTCATCCGCTCCGTTGTCGCCGCCGAGATCACGCGACGGCGCGCACCGGAGTTGAGATTCCTCATCGTTGATCACGATTTCAATAGTGAGGAGGGCCGTCGATGAAGCAATCGATCATCGGCCCGGTGCCGGACGACGTGCGCGTGGCTGCGTGGTTTGCGCAGCCTCCCGACAGCGACGTGAAAGCCGCGCTTCAGCGCATTGCCCGCGCGCCGGATGTTCGCGCCCTCGCCATCATGCCCGACGTCCATTTGGCCGAGGCGGTCTGTGTCGGTGCAATTGTCGCCACCGACCGGCTTGTGTATCCACAGGCCGTCGGGGGCGATATCGGGTGCGGAATGACTGCGCTTCGCATCGACACTGAGGCAGCTTCGATCACTCGACCGCGCAGCGCGCGACGAGTGCTGGACGCGCTGCGCGTTGATGTGCCGGTGATGCGGCATCGTTCGCTTGCGGCTGCGCCGTCGCTTCCTGTGGATCTCATCCTGAGCGACCTGAGCGATGGGGGATTGGCCGGCGCGATCCGCCGCGAGGCCGCGATTGAATTCGGCACACTTGGTCGCGGGAATCACTTTCTGGAAGCGCAGGCGGGTGATGACGGTGCGCTGTGGCTGATGGTGCATAGCGGCTCTCGCTGCGTCGGGCAGGCGATCGCGCGGCATCACTTGTCGCAGGCCGAACCGGCCGGCGGCGGCTTGCGCAGCCTCGATACGGCAACGCCGCGCGGCGCGGCATACGTAAATGACGCTTCGTGGGCGGCGCGGTTTGCGGATTTCAATCGGCGGTGCATGCTCTGGCGCGCTGTCGAGATCGTCACGCGGATTGTCGGCGGCGAAGTCGCGCAGGACTCATTTGTATCGTGCGATCACAATCATGTGCGCCGCGAGTTCATTGCCGGCGCGGCGTACTGGGTTCATCGCAAGGGCGCAAATGCGGCCGGCGATGGCGTGCCGGGCATCATCGCCGGGTCGATGGGGTCGCAAACGGTCATCACCACCGGGCGCGGCGTGGATGAGGCTATTTGCTCCAGCTCACACGGCGCCGGCCGGAGGATGTCGCGGTCGCAGGCACGTCAGCGCATCCTGCCGCGGTCCTTTCGCCGACAGCTTGGTAATGTCATCGTTGATGAGGAGGTGCTCGGCCGCCTGATTGAAGAAGCGCCTGCGGCTTACAAGGACATCGCGGCGGTGCTGCGCGCACAGAGCGAACTTATTCGCATTCACACGCGCTTGCAGCCGTTGCTTTGCTATAAGGGGGCATGATTTCGGATCACCGGAGATTGCGGGCTGTCAGCCCGCAGTCTTGAGCAGGGGAGTGGGGCCGTCCTGCCCACATTCCTTTCAGGCGCGGTCGTTGCTATGGGTGTTCGCGTCGTGATTCCCTTCGCATGAGCAGGAACCACGCCAGTGCCCCTTGACCGGCCGCAATCAACGCGAATGCCGTTACAGCCACAAGCAAATACAACCAGGCCCACGAATGTTTCTCTGGAAAGAAGCCTGCCACCCAGAACCAGTAAGAGATTTGCTGCGCGAGCAGCATTTGCGTGGGCACACCGATGGCGATACACAAAGATGCCGCGATCAGCGCCAGTGCAATTCCCATTCGCTTGCGATTTCGCCCTGTCATGTTCTCGTGCTTATCGAAGCGGCCGTGCCGACCGTTTGCGAACCCATCGACCCGGCGATAGGCGAGACCCCCTGTACCCATCGCAACAGCGAGTCCGCACAAAATTATCGTGCGAGGCCGGCGGGATGCTGGGTCCACATGGCGGGTTCACTCAAGTTGAAACTCACCTTAAACTCTCTCAACTTCGCCTGATCAAACGCGAAATCAACTGTCCAACTGTTGCTGGCCATGGGTATCACAGATTCATGCGTGGAATGTACTCGAATTCGATTCCAGTCGAACTCGGCGACCCACCCACGCGACCGGAGGCTGCGTCCCGGCGCCACGACTTTTGGCGATGTACCCAAAACCAACTTCGCCACTTTCGCGTACTCATCACCCACGTCGAACGACTGCGCAACGGCAGCGTCGATTACGCGTTTGTCTCCGAAGTTGATTTGCTCTTCGCGCATGCCGATTAGCTCTCGCAGTTCTCCGTGAGGCGTGCATCCAACTAGCGTAGTCGCGGTGATGAACACATAGAATGTGAAGGCAGATTTCAAGGGTTAACTCCATATTGGCTGTTCTGGTTGCTAGGTTTGGGGTTAGTCCAAAACGAAGTGCATAGCGGACAGCTAGACCGCATACCGATGGGGATGCACACAATGGCCAAGCCGATTTTCATTTGCGAGTCGCTCCGCATTCCGGACAGCGCGTCGGGATACGCGGAGATCGTATCCGCAGCAACTATAAATTGCCTCCGTTTTCCGCGGAGGCGAACGAAGGACAATACAACTGATGGCGGCGAACCCCAACGCGCAATAAGTCAATGGCAAATCCAGAGAGACCATACCGGAATCGAACGCCGCTCCGCCAAGCAAGCAGATTTTCCAACCAATGAATTCAGTTACTGCTATTTTGCGGGCCGAGAGACCTTCAGAGCCCGAGAAAGGCGTTTTTCCTGGCGCATATAGCAAGCCAAGCCGACCGGCACACAGGCCGGCGCCAATATTGTTCCCGATGCAACATACGTTGAAAAAGAACGAGAATACGATCAGCAGCACCAGCAAAGCCGCGATCAGCGCCAGCGTGATTCCCATTCGCTTGCGATTTCGCCCTGTCATGTTCACCCGAGCCGAAGTCACCCAGCTTCGCCGCCAACGATTATCCTCATCGCCCCCTCGTAACACGGCATCGTTCGCCACGCGCCGTAGCGTCGATCCCATTCGCCGCTGCGCAGATCAGCCGCCAATGTTTCGACGAATCGCCGCTTCACGTCCTCCGCGACAAAATTCCAAGTCGATTGCGCCCGCATGACGTCTGGATCGAGAAAACGCTCCGGCCGCGCGTAGTATGCTTCGACCACGCCGTCCACACAGTCGATCGGAATCGGCACCGTCCGCACCGTCGCGCGTCGCTTTGGCGTCGATAGCCTGTCGACGAGGTAGTCGATTGCCGGATCGCGAAGTTTGCCCGCCGCGACCAGCTCCGGCACATAGTCCGCGAGCCAGAAGCGCGCGAGCGCATCGCCGTCAAATCCGACCACAACGATCGGCCCGCGCGTGACGCGCCGCAACTCGCGCAGCCCGGCCTCCAGATTATGCCACTGATGCACGGTCACAATTGCCATGCTTGCGTCCACTGACGCGTCGTCCAGCGGCAGCGCTTCCGCGCGCCCGTTGATCGCGGGTACAAGGTCTCGCGGCCGCTGTTTTCGCATGGTTTCCGACGGTTCGATGGCGATGACGTGTCGATCGCGCGGCTCGTATGACCCGGCTCCCGCGCCGACGTTCAGGACGGTGCGCGCATCGCCTAATGCCGCGTGAATCAGCGCTTCGATCCGCGGATCGGGGCGGCGTTGTTGAGCGTACCCAATGCCGCTTTTGGAATAATCAACGTCACCGGCGATAGGTTTGGTCATACGACGAGTATATCGCGCTGCGCCCGACGAATGCCGGCCACGCCTCGCGCCGGCCGGCGATGCAAAGGCAGCGCACCCGTTTTTGCCTGCTCGAAAAACGCAAAACCCCGGGTTTGCCCAGGGTTTTCGCCGCGATGTTCAATTTGTCGAGCAGACTGCGTTGTTGCAAAGGAGCGTTTCAACGCCCGCGTGCGGACTGAATTGTCTGCTCAACGCCCACGAAAAAATCCCAGACCGTATCAGTCGCATTGAGGTAATCCGTTGATGGACCAAAACCGACCAGCGACAGCGGCAATGTCCCGCCGGGCCACGAATGCCCCTGGCCAAAGATCGTGTACGCCGTGAACGGCACGTTATCGTCGCAGTTGTTGTACTGATCGATTTGCACCTGACCGTCGTTTGACACGGTCGTCGGCGTCAGGCCGCAGCCCAGCGCCAGCGCCCAGCGTTGCAGTGTGAACTCAGCCGATGGCAAAATACCGCCGGAATTATCCTCAATCGGGACAATCGGATCCTCGCTGCCCACGATATAGATCGTTGGCGTCGGCGGATCGGGTTGCGGGCCGAGGCCGATCCAGTGGCTGGCGACTGCGGCGATCGCCCGCACTTTCGATCCGCGCTCCGATGCGAGAATGAATGCCATGCTTCCGCCTTCGGAGTGTCCCGCCACATACACGCTGCTGACGGTGAATCCCAGCTTGGATGACAAATCGGTGAGCAGCGAATCGAAGAACAGCACATCGCGATTGCTCGTCGAGCCGCCCAGCGAAAATTGCGTCGACTCCCACGTCCGTTGATTGGTCAACAGATTCACCGGCTCATCGGGATTGGTCGGAAGCGCATCCGGCCCGACTACCACAAAGCCCTCGTTGTCCGCTTTTTCCTTCCAGCGCCCGTCGGCGAGCGCCACATCGCCGCTCAGGCCGATGCCGTGCAGCACCACAACGATCGGTGTTTCGGTTCCATTTTGAAACGAAGCCGGCGTATAGAGCGAGTACGTTCGCTCATAGTCGCCGACTTGAACGCTGTTTTCGCCCAGCGTCGCGTTATCTCCGTCATTGTTGCCGTCACCCGTGTTCGTCGTCGTTGGGCAGCCGAACATTCCGATCGCCAGAAGCGTCAACGCGATCATCGTCATGCGGCGAAAGGCAACCGGTGCGAGGTTCATATCGTTCATCCCATTTTCATCTGTTGACCCGAGTCTGTCCTTACGCATGCCTGATTGATTCGCGCATCGTGCCGGTCGGCCGGCCGATTCGCGAACCCCTGAACTGACTAACACGCGGCGCATGAGCATCTATCGGCAATTTTCGCGCCCCGCCTTAGTCCGAATGCCGCGCTTCAAACCGCCGGTCAGGCCGCTCCGGTCAGGACTCATCATGCGATGCTCATGTGCCGTATCATGCCGCTCATGGCCGCCGATTGCTCTCAACCGATGCTATCCGTCGTTGTCCCTGCCTACAACGAGCAGGACAACATCGAGCCGCTGCTGGCGCAGCTCGTTCCCGTTCTTGAATCACTCACTCCGAGCTTTGAGATTACATTTGTGGACGATGGCAGTCGTGACAATACGGCCGCCCGCGTATCGGACGCCGGTCGCCGTGATCCGCGCGTTCGCTTGCTCAGATTTTCGCGCAATTTCGGCCATCAGGCCGCGCTGTTCGCGGGCATCGAGCATGCGGCAGGGCAGGCGGTTGTGATGATGGATGGCGACCTGCAACACCCCCCCGAAATCGTGCGCCGGCTTTTCGACGAGTGGCGCGGAGGCGGCGAAGTTGTACAGGCCGTTCGGCGCGCGCCGGCCGACGACAGCCTTATCAAGCGAACAACATCTGGCGCGTTTTATCACGTTCTTTCGCGGCTTTCGCGAACGAAGGTGACGCCAGGCGCATCCGACTTTCGGTTGATGAACCGCGACGCTGTTTGCGCATTTTTGCAATGTCGCGAGCGCTGCCGGTTTAATCGCGGCCTGGTTCAGTGGATCGGATTTGACTATCGGGAAGTGGTGTACGACGCCGCCCCGCGCCATGCCGGCCGCTCGAAATACTCGCTCCGCAGCATGCTTCGCCTCGCAGGTGACGCGATATTCAGCTTCTCCGCATGGCCGCTGCGTTTGGCCGGCTTGGCCGGCGTCGTTGTTTCGCTCGCGGCGGCCGTGTACTTAATCTACGTCATCATCGTGGCGGCCTTCACGAAATTCGCCGTACCCGGGTGGAGCTCGATCCTCGCCACGCTGCTCATCATCGGCGGCCTGCAACTCATCGTGTTGTGGATTCTTGGCGAGTATGTCGGCCGTTTGTACGAAGAAGCCAAGCAGCGTCCAATTTACATATTACGCGGTCGCAAAACTGCCGACGCAGCGCCCTGCAATGATCGTCGAGAATCGGCTACAGTATGAATTTCGGCGGCATATCGCCGGGCCAATACTCGCTGCACAAGGTGTGCTGAATGGCGCGTTCGATTCGTGTGCTCATTTCAAAGATCGGTCTCGACGGGCATGACCGCGGCGCGAAGCTGATTGTCCGCAACCTGCGCGACGCGGGGATGGAAGTCATCTATACCGGTCTCTGGCAGACGCCCGCCGCCACCGTCCACGCCGCGCTTCAAGAAGATGTGGATGTCGTCGGCGTCAGCCTCCTTTCCGCGGCGCACATGACCATCATGCCCGAAGTCGTGCGTCTTGCGCGGGAATTCGGCATCGGCGATGTTCCAGTCATGGTTGGCGGAATTATTCCCGAGGAAGACAAACTGCCCCTGGAACAAGCGGGCATCGCGGGTGTATTTAATCCCGGCACCTCGATGGCCACGATCGTCGAGACGATTCGCTCGCTGGCCGAGCGCTATCGAGCAAAACGTGTGAATGAACCGGTTCCATCGCTCACCACCGCTCCAGGCGTCGCGCGCACGATCACTTGGATCAGTGACAACCGCGGCTCTGAGCTTCCCGCGACGCCGTCGCCCCGGCAAAGGACAGTTCGCATCGGTATCACGGGCGCTCCCGGCGTGGGCAAGAGCACATTCATTGGCAAGCTCGCGCGCGTGCTCCGCGCGCGGGGCCGGCGCGTCGGCGTCGTCGCGGTTGATCCCACCAGCCCCATTACCGGCGGCTCGTTGCTCGGCGATCGGTTACGAATGATGTCCGGCACGCCCGATGACGGCTTGTTCGTGCGAAGCCTTTCGTCGCAAGGCCACGCGGGCGGCCTCGCGCCGCATACCACCGATGTGACACGCGCGTTGCTGGCCGCCGGATTCGAGATCGTTCTGATCGAGACCGTTGGCGCGGGACAGAATGACGTTGAAATCCGCAAGGAAAGTGACGCAGTCATGCTGTTGATGATGCCCGGCGCTGGCGACTCGGTGCAGTTCCAGAAAGCTGGCGTCGTTGAAATCGCCACCGGCTTCGTCGTCAACAAGGCGGATTTGCCAGGCTCCGATATTACGATTCGCCAGATTCGCGAATCACTCGAAGACAATCGCCCAATCTGGCCGGTAAGCTCCGTAAAAGGGGAGGGGTTAGACCCGATCTGCGATTGGATCGAAAGCCTGATGAAATAGTTCAGCGAAATTCACCAGCCTCTGGCTCGTCGGGACGGCGCGCTGTGGCTCGTCTCGGCATTTCGCATCACTGACGAATCGCTCGTCGGCCGCTATGCTTCGCGAAAACACATCCGGAGCATCGTGTGGCTACTCGCGTGTTTCTTGTGGTGATCTGCCTGTCGTTGGCGTCGTTCGCCGCGTTGGCTCAGACAACTCAACCGGATCGACCTCCGTGGCTCGATCCGGCCGTTACAGGCATCAATCGGCTTCCCCCGCGCGCCGTCCGCGCGGTGTTCGCGAATACCGCCGGGGCGCAGGATGCTTCGCCCTTCGTTCAATCACTTAATGGCGACTGGAAGTTTCATTGGTCTCCGAATCCTGCGGCTCGGCCCGTGGATTTCTTTGGCGACGAATTCGACGACACCGCATGGACGACGATTTCCGTGCCCTCCAACATGGAGATTGAGGGATTCGGCGTCCCCATCTACACCAACAGCACATATCCCTGGCTCATTGCCGATCCACCCAACATCCCCGCGAACAACAACCCTGTCGGCTCTTATCGCAAAACCTTCCAAGTGCCGCCGGCTTGGCGCGGCCGAAACGTGTTTCTGCGTTTCGACGGCGTTTCCTCGGCGTTTTTCGTGTGGCTCAACGGCCGATTCATTGGCTTCAGCGAGGACAGCCGCACCGCCGCCGAATTCGACATCACGCCTCACTTGCGGGATGGCTCGAATTCGCTCGCGGTCGAGGTCTATCGCTGGTCCGACGGTTCTTATCTCGAAGATCAGGATTTTTGGAAACTCAGCGGGATCTTTCGCGATGTAGCGCTGGTCGCCCACGCGCCGACGTTCATCCGCGATGTCGAGGTTCGCACCGATCTCGACGATCAATATATCGACGGCGTATTGCGCGTCGCCGCAACGATCAACCGCGGTGCCCATGCTCCGGCCGGCGAGACCATCACCTGCGAGTTGTTCGACGCTGACAGCGCAAGCGTATTCCGCGCCGCGCCGCTGCCCGCCACGAGCGCTGAGGCCGGCGAATCCGTCGTCCGCTTTCAGGCCGATGTTCGACGGCCACGTCAATGGTCGGCCGAAACCCCATATCTGTATCGGCTGATGCTGACGCTCCGCGACGCGGGCGGCGCCGAAGTTGAAGTTCTGCCGTTGTATGTCGGGTTTCGCGAGGTCGAGTTGCGCGGCGGCCGCCTCCTGCTCAACGGCCGCCCGATCATCCTGCGTGGTGTGAATCGACACGAGCATGACCCGGTGCGCGGCCAGGCGATCACGATCGAGTCGATGCTCGAAGACATCCGCCTGATGAAACAGCACAACATCAACGCGGTGCGCACGTCTCACTATCCGAATCATCCGGCGTGGTATGACTTGTGCGACCGGCTGGGTATTTATGTGATCGATGAAGCGAATATCGAGTCGCACGGCATGGGCTATGGCGAGCGTTCGCTGGCGAAGAACACGGATTGGCTCGCTGCGCACATGGATCGCACGATCCGCATGGTCGAGCGAGACAAAAATCACGCCAGCGTGATCATCTGGTCGCTGGGCAACGAGGCCGGCATGGGGCCGAATTTCACCGAGACATCCCGCTGGATCAAGCAGCGTGACTCATCGCGCCCCACGTTTTATGAGCGAGCGGGCGACGATCCGGCGACTGACATCATCTGCCCGATGTACCCGCCGCCGTCGCATCTCAGAGACTATGGGGCGCGCGAGCATCGCCGCCCGCTGATTCTCTGCGAATACACGCACGCCATGGGAAATTCGAACGGCAATCTCGACGAATACTGGAACCTGATTCTCGGCTCGCACCAGTTGCAGGGCGCGTTCGTGTGGGACTGGGTCGATCAGGGCATTCGTATGCCGATTCCGCCGCGGGTTACTGTGGCCGATCGCAGCGGCAACAACACAGACGGCGTGTTTCATGGTGATCTTGCCGCGCCAGGCGGGCCGCGCGGCTATGTCGAGTTTCCAGCCGGCGACGCGCTCGATCTGCGCGACGCGCTGACGATCGAAGTCGTCTACACACCGCAGCCGACGGTCGCGCAGGCGCCGTTGCTCGCCAAGGGCGACACGGCCTATGCGATCAAGCAACTCGCCGACGCGATTGAGCTGTACGTATATGCGCAGCGCGCGGGCGAAGAGCGCAATGGTTGGGTGAACGTTGTCGCGCCGCTGCCGCGTGATTGGTTCGAAAAGGCGCGGCGCGTCACCGGAGTGTTCGACGGCCGCGAACTGGTGCTTTACTTCGACGGGAAGCGCGTCGCGGCCGCCTCGCTCTATGGCAGGATCGCGACGAACGCATACAACCTCGGCATCGGCCGAGACACCGAAAACCCCGACCGCGTGTGTGCGGCGCGCATCGAGCAAGTCCGCATTTACTCCCGAGCGCTCGGCGCTACCAAAGCAGCCTATGTCGAGCGCCGCGACGAGAGCGACGGCCTCGTGCTCCACGCTGTCTTGGCTGATGCGCGCGAATCCGGTGAATGGGCCGGCCCCATCGCAACGCGCGGTGCGCCGGCGCCGCTCGCGAAGCGCCCCACCGGCACGACCGCTGATTGCTACTGGGCCTACGGCGGTTGTTTCGGACCAACCGGCACGCCCACCGACGACAATTTCTGTTGCAACGGCTTGGTGGCACCGGACCGTACGCCACATCCCGGGTTGCATGCGATCTCCAAAGCCTACCAGCCGTTGCGCGTTCGCGCGATTGAAGCGGCGAAGGGGCGCATTGAAATCACAAACTGGCTCGATTTTCAATCACTCGATGATTACGTGACCGGTCGCTGGGAGTTGTTTGCCGACGACAAGCAACTGCGTGGCGGTGAGATTCCAGACCTGGCCATTCCGCCTCGCGCAAGCAAAACGATCGCACTGCCGTTGCCCGATATCGAGCCGCAACCGGGAGTCGAGTACTTTCTGAATCTGATTTTCGAGCTTCGCACGGAGGCCGAATGGGCGCCGGCCGGGCAGCGCATCGCGTGGGAACAGATTGAGCTGCCCGTGGGAGTGCCGGCGCGCGTCGCCCGATTCGCGGATATGCCTGCGATCAAGCATTCGCGGACGCCGACACAGATCACGATTCACGCTGCCGATGTTACCTGGGGCATCGACGTGGCCACCGGCTTGCTGAGTTCCTGCATCCATCAGGAACACGAATTGATTCGCGACTCGCTGCGGCCGGACTTCTGGCGCTCCCCGACCGACAACGATCGCGGCAACCATATGCCGTCGCGCCAGGGTATCTGGTTCTCCGCTCATCGCGATATGCATCTGGAATCGCTCGAAACGCGCCAGATCAACCCGCAGTGCATTGAAGTGAGCGCCCGGACCACGCTGCCGCGAATTTCGTCTGGTTACAACGTGCTCTACACCTTCTTTGGCAACGGCGAAGTCTGCGTGCGGGCCGAGTTTGTTCCCGGCGCTCAGTGGTTGCCCGACATGCCGCGCTTCGGAATGCGCGTCGGGATTGACGGTCGATGCTCGAATTTGGAGTGGTTTGGGCGCGGGCCTCACGAAACATATTGTGACCGCGCACAGGCGATGATCGGTCGGTATTCCGGTACGGTATCGGATCAATACGTGCGCGCTTACAGCGAACCGACCGAGTCGGGAAACAAAGTGGATGTGCGTTGGTCCGCACTCCGAAATGAAAGCGGTGCCGGCCTCCTCGCAATTGGAGGATCGCTGCTCAGCGTGAACGCGAATTTCTTCGGCGCAACCGAGCTTCAACTCGCAAAACACCCGCATGAAATCTGTAGGCTTGATTACCTAGTTTGGAATCTCGATCTCAAGCAGATGGGAGTCGCGGGCGATGATAGTTGGGGGGCATTGCCTCATCCGCAGTATCGCATTCAGCCCAAGGCCATGGCCTATGAATTTCGGCTGAAAGCACTTGGTGGGGCGACGCTTGACCCGATGTCCGAATCCCGATGTGGAGCGCCTCAGGGGAACAACTGACGCCGGTGGGCGTCACATCAATTCAGGTTGAAACCTGGGAGGACCGGCATGCGCGAGGTACTGCTCGCGACACGAAGTGAAGGCAAGTTGCGCGAGATCGAGTATGCGACCGCGAATCTCGCGATCAAGTGGCGAGGCTTGAACGAGTATCCCGAGCTGCCCGATGCCATCGAGGACGGCGCCACCTTTCGCGAAAACGCTTTGCGCAAGGCCGCGTTCTATTCCAAGGGGACCGGCCTGCCGGCTTTGGCCGATGACTCCGGGCTGATCGTCGATTTACTGGGCGGCCGGCCTGGCGTGGATAGCGCCACTTATGCGGGGATTCCGCGCGACGACGGCGCGAACAACCAGAAGCTCCTCGCGGCGCTCCGCGGCGTTCCAGCGGAGAAACGCACCGCGCACTTTCATTGCCAGATGATCTTCTATTTCGGGGGCGAGGTGCTCGCCGAATCCTACGGCGAAGTTGACGGTCGAATCATCGACGTGCCGCGCGGCAGCAACGGTTTCGGCTATGACCCGATCTTCTTCATTCCGGCGCTGGGGCGCACAGCCGCGGAGTTGACGAGCGATGAGAAAAACCTGATCAGCCATCGCGGGATCGCGCTGCGCGCAATTCTGCCGCAAATGCAGGCGGCGCTCATGAAGCTTCCGGCGGCTTAGCACCGATCGCTTCGCGCGCAAGTCCGTCAACTCGCGGGCCGACAATCGAATCGTCAACGATGTCGATGATTGCGTGCCGGCTTTCCCACGCCGCCCGCGAGAATTGATGCTGCGTGCGCATGCGGGAAGAAAGCAAAAACCACGCCAACATGGCCATGTTCGATACAGGGCGGTGGGCGATGATCGGCGTTGCGGTGGGCGCTTGGGGTTCGGTCGCGGGGCTGACCATGACAGGCTCCTGTGGCCGGGCGCGCGGTCCGGATTGGAGCTTTAGTTTGCGCGTTGGCGCTACGCGCTAATTGAACGCCCGATTGTGAACGAACGCGAGTGTGCATAACGGGCGATAAGCGAAAGCCCTGACCACATGATGGTCACAAGTGACAGTGCACCGTAGCTGGGCCAATCGCTCAAAAGCGAACTGAGAACGCGCGATTCTCGAATGGCGGAGTAGTCAAGCCAAACGGCCCCAATTGCCGCTTGGAGCGCTAGCAGCATGAGCAGAACAACCAGGGTTGCCGATGTTGCCAGTCGTGCGACGTTCGCAACGCGCAGCGCGCCGGACAGTGCGCTTGCGATGGAGATCAGCCGCATTTGGAGCACAACGAAACATGTGAGTCCGCCGAACTCCAGCAGGTGCAGCCACCACTCGATGTGTGGGATTCTCGCGATCCAAACAAGCGGGGATTCAACTTCGAGATAGCTGTAGTTCCGCAGCAAGTGATCCATTCGAGCGCGCTCCAAAGAAAGTGTCACCATGATAATCGCGCAGAGTAGCGCACTCATCCGCAGAATTAGTAAGGTTCTGAGAGGTTTTCCCAATGCGGTTTGAGGCCAATGCTCCCGTAGCACGCCGGCGCAGAAGAACCAGCCTGCACACTGTAATACGACCACCCAAGGGTACACGATATTGTCGCCGTAGGCGTAGAATGGCACTCTTGACAGGAAATAGCGGGAAGCCGCCGCATTGATCATCAAAAACGTCATACAAACGCTGCAATAACGAAGCGTCATGAACCAATACGCATCCGAATACCGCGTCGCGCGAATCGACTCCGCCACGGGCCTGCCGCATTCGGGACATTCGCCGTCAACCCGAGCGAACACCAGGTTGTAGCCGCAATCGACGCACGGCGTTTCCAGCCCGTAGAGGCGCTGCGCAATAGTCGGCGTTGCGGTGGGCGATTGAGGTTCGGTCGGGGGGCTGACCATCGCACGCTCCGGATCGGCGACGCGATCACATTCGTCGGCGAGCGCGGCGCGGCCTGGGCTCGCGCCAGTTCGGATTCGTCCGGCTCGTCAGAATATGATCGCGCCATTGCCCATTGATCAGTAGGTAATCCCGCGCGTAGCCTTCCACCACAAATCCCGCGCGCCGCAGCACGCGGCCGCTGCGCTCGTTTGACGGCATGTAGTTGGCCATGACGCGATGCAAATTCAAATCGTCGAACGCGAAGCGCACGATGCGCTCGACGCCTTCGAGCATCAACCCGCGCCCTTCGTGCCGGTGATCGATGGAATAGCCCATGACGCAGTACTGCGCTACGCCGCGCTGCACCTGGTGCAGATTGATGGTTCCCACGATCTCGCGCGGCGCGTCCGCCGCGAACATGTAAAAGCGATAGCCCACATCCGCGGTCGCGTCCGCGTGCGCCGCCTGTATTCGCTCGCGCCAGAATGCGGTGGTGAGAAACCCCTTTGGTCGAGACGGAAACACCGCGGCGAAGTGGGCAGTGTTTCGGCGTTGAAAGCGAATGATCTCCGGAATATCGCGGTGCTCGGGCAGCCGGATGATCAACCGCTCCGACGTCAGTGAGATCGTCTTGCGCTCGGCCATAAAAACCCCTGCTGCGCAGCGCGTCGTTCGGGGTGGTGTCCGCCGATTTTTTTCCGACGAGCCGGGAATCGGCGGCGTCAAGGCTGTCTGCGACCGAGCGTTTCGCTCGGCCCGCGCCGGCTGCTAATTCTGAAACAACTTCACGCCGGGCGAGACCAGCGTCAGGCAGGCGTCCACCGTCGCGGGCATCGGCTCGCGATAACCGGAGCAACCAAGCCGCGTCAGAACACTGGGATAATTTCGCTGCATGGCGAAAAACGCCGATCTGATTTTCCGAATCTTGGCGTCATCGAGCTTATCCGAGCGAATGATCAGTTGATCCGGCAACGCCACCGTCCGCGCGATCACGCGCATTTTCGCACGCGTCGGCTCGTCATTTCTTCCGTCGCGTTCGGGCAATTGCTCCCACGTCGCTTCATCCAGAAAGCCGGCATCCACTTTTCCGGATGCGACGGTCAGCGCCAGCAAGTGCGGGTCGTCGATGTGCCGCAAAGAACCCGGTACGGGCAACATTTCGAGCGCGAGGTCCAGCGGGTTCAGCCCATTCTCTCGCAGCAGGACCAATCCCGCGGCGTGCGAACGGCTGTCGCCCTTGCGACCAAACGCCACATGCTTGCCGCGCAAATCCGACGCCGCGCGCACGGGACTATCCGCCGGCACCACCAGTAGCGCGCTGCGCGCCGATCGGCCCGATTTGTCCGCCGCGATCGCGATAACGATATCGCCGCGCGGCCGGCTGAAACTCGCGAACTGCCAGGGCGTGACGATCGCGATCTGATGCAGTCCGGAATTCAGATTCGGCTCGGTTTGAAATGGAAAACACGGTTCGACCGTCACGGGCTGATCAAGCTCTTCTTTCAGCGCGTCGCATAGGAACTCATATGACGTCAGCGGATTCAGCGCCGTAATCGGGTTTTCCGTCGGCATGCCGATCACGAGCGGCGGCGTGCGCGACGGGACAATTCGCAACAACCGAAAGCCGGTTGTGTCCTGACACCCGACCACGCTCAACAACAGCGCCGGAAGCCACAAAACGTGCCTGCGTCGAAGGTTCATGGCTGGAGACATAAGCCGGGATTGTAGCATGAGAACACCTCGAACCGCTCCCTGCCGCGCAGAACCCAAGTCGCTTCCGGACTAATCCCATTTCAGGCGATCGCGGTCGAAAACCGGCCCCTCGCCGCAAGCCAATCCCCAGCGCCATCCCGCGGGGCGCGATGCGTCATTCACAGCGGTAACACACGACAAACACGTCCCCATGCCGCACCCCATCATTCGCTCGATGCAAAGCTGGCAGTGCAGGCCAAGAGCCCGAGTCTGCTCGGCGACGGCGTGCAGCATTCGCTCGGGGCCGCACGCGAATACGTGCGTGTGATCAGCGAGAATGCCGGCGTGTGAAACATGCTCGCGCAACGCGTCGGTGACCAACCCGCGAATGCCCAATGTGCCATCGTTCGTGGCGACGATCGACGGATAACTCACGCCGTCCGCCAGCAAGACGCATTCTCGCGCTGCGCCATTGCAAGCAGGTTCGGCTGTGAGCACCACCGGGAGCAAGTCCCGCGACATCGCGCCGAGAATCACCACCACGTCAGAGAATCTCGCTTCACAGAGCTGCCGCGCCAGATAAATGAGCGGCGGAATGCCTACCCCGCCTCCGACGAGTATGCACGTGTCGCTTTGCGCCGGCAAACGAAAGCCGCGCCCCAACGGGCCGCTGATATTCAGAGCGTCGCCGATTTGCAGCGAATCCAGCCAGCGCGTGCCTCGGCCGATCGCGCGCGAAATTACTGTCAGCTCGCTGCGGCCGTCAGCGAGCTCGCGCCGGTCAGCGAGACTGAACGGCCGCCGCAGGAAGGCGTCTTCCGCGCTCCAGTCCGCCATCATTGGCCGCGGCATCTCATCCGTGGGCCAGCAAAGCTCACGCGGCGCGTCATCGCGATTCGGATGGGCTGAAATCTGGACGAACTGCCCGGGATCAGACTTCGGAAAGCTCGGGAGCGCGAAATGAAGTCGAACATGCGCGCGGCATGGATGCTCGACGCGCGTGACGCGTGCTTCCGCCGCACACAGCTTCTGCGTTTTCACCAACGTCAACCGTCATCCACCTTTCAGAATGGCATGGTAGACTATGCGAGCAGAGACCTGTAGCCGCATGGTGAGCGCCCGAGCCACTCGCGCACCGCGTTTTCGCGAATTGCCTGATATGAACGCTCACGATGAAACAACGAAACTCGTCTCAATCGTTGCGAGCGCGACAGGAAAAAACTTCCGGGATCGAACCTGAAGGTCGATCCCGGAAGAGCGCCACGGCTAGAACAGCCGCGTTAAACTGTTTTGGGTGTCGAATCCCATTCGACGCTTCGGACTATAGCAGAATCGGTGTAGGGTGTCCACGCTCGCGAGCGAATCGGCGCTGTTGATCTGAATTTTTATAAGTAATTGATATTAAACAGGTTATGTCAATTGACAAGTCTGTCATGGATTCGCGTCGTCCTTTTGGAACAGGCACTCATTCGCTGCGAAAATTATCGGTGCTTCCCCATCAGTCGAACCAATCCGGAACCGCGCACGACAATTCCTGAACCTACGGGATCGATCACGAATGAGCCGACAACCACCAGTGGTACGCGTAGCCATCGCCCTTGTACGCCGCGACGAGCGTTGGCTCGTCGCCCGACGGCGGAAAAATGCGCACCTTGCCGGTCAATGGGAGTTTCCGGGGGGCAAGATCGAGCCGGGCGAGACGCCGGAATCCACCGCGGTCCGCGAGCTTCTGGAGGAGTGTGCCGTTCGGGGCGCGGCGAGAGGATGCCTGGATGTCGTGCGGTTTGAATATCCCGAACGCCTGGTCGAAATCACGCCCGTGATGTGCGACTGGATTGACGGCGAAGCGCACGCCGTCGGCAACGACGAGTGTTGCTGGGTGACGGACGATGAGTTGAAAGCCCTCGAAATGCCCGCGGCAAACGCCGAGGTGATCGCCGAGGCGTTAGCGAATCCTCGTGCCGAATAGTCAAGTTCACTTTCGCGCCGGATTGCTTCCCGCCGACCATTCGTCGAGTTGCGTCTTCAACGTCGCTTCAATCGGCAACTTCATCGCGTGCGCCAGGTCGATCGCTTCGCGCAGCGCTTGCGCAGCGCCGGCCGGATTGCCCACATCGCGCCGCAGTACGGCGATTTCGCGAAGACACAAAAGCTGATCGCCCAGGTTCTCGGCAATTCGCAACGCCTCATACGCCGCTTCGAATTCGCGCAACGCGTCGTCGCGCTTACCCTGCTCGCGGCAGGCCATGGCGATCGCCACGCGCGCGGCCGCCGCGTCCGCGCCGGACACGAGCGGCAAGCAGCGCCGTCCCGCGCTCTCAGCATCAGCCCAGCGTTTTTCGTGCTGAAACACCTGCGCGGTCAGCAGCAACGTCGTCGCCTCGCTGCGCGTCAACCCGAGCCGGCGCGTCAGCTCGGCGCACTCGCTCAGCAGGCGATTCGCGTCGTCGTAGGCACCTAGCCGGTCGTGCAACATCGCAAGACGGTGAAACAGCGGGACTCTTCCGAGGCGATCATTCGTCTCCAGGCTCGCTTCCAACGCGAGTTGCTGCCACGCGGCCGCGCGCCGAAACTGCTGGGCGACCCGCGCCGCGTTTGCCCCGCCATCGCCGCTGGCCGGCGCCTGCGCCAAATGAAGGTCTGCCATGTGGCCGAACGCTGTCGCTTGCCAGATGGGATCGGCCGCGTCGTAGGCTGTGCCGAGCGCCGTTTCGATCCGAATCTGGGCCGCGTCAAACGCGCCGGCTGTGCGGCATATCAACGCCTGCCGAAGTTGAATCTCGATCGTATCGAATGTATCGCCGGCGGCTTTGGCCAGCTCGCCGATTCGCGTTAATCGCAGCCGGCCGGTAGCGCGGGCATCAGGCGCGCCGCGCAGCTCGACTTCCGCGAGCAAGCGGCCGGCCGGCCGGAACAGCGCGTCGTATTCGATCGCCTGTCGCGCGTAGTAGGCGCAATTTGCATAATCAGCAGCGCGGAACGCCGACAGCGCCCGGGCGTGATATTCCAGCGCGCTCGGCGATCGGGCCGGCGTCTGAAATGGCGATAGTGCGATTGACTCCGCAACACGATCACGCAACAGTTCCCCGGCCGCGCCGTATGCGGCCTCCAGCGCTCCAAACAGCGAGGGGGCTTCAATCACGCGGCCGGTCGGCGCGAGCTCCGGGCGTTTTAGATCGAGCAAATTTAATTCGATCACGAATGCGCCGGCCCGTTGCGTCGCCGTGCCGATCAGCAAACATTCCGCTCCGCACAAGTCAGCGACGGATTTCCATTCGACAGCGGATTTTGACGATTCTCCCAATTCGCGATGTCCCAACACCAGGCGCTCGGTTGGCACGACCACCCACGGGCCGGCGCGCTGCAAGCCGCGCTCCAGGGCGCTTTCCGCCGCGGTCGCGATCCAAACATCACGCGCATCCGTCTCGGGCGCGGGCGAGAATCCGACCACAGCGATGCGCGGCCGCTCAGATCCGTAGACCGCGGATGCTCCGTGGCGTGGGGAGTCCGCAAACAGCGCTGCGCCTGCTCCCAGCGACATCCACAACAGCGCGAGCCTTGATTTCATGCGCTTTGTCATCAACGCGCCCCCGTCACGAGCCGGCTGAGTTGACTGATCGTCGCGCGAAAATCCTTCGGCAGCGGTGCTTCGAACGTGATCGGCTCGCGCGTCCGCGGATGTTCAACCGTCAGCTTCGCCGCGTGCAGCGTCAATCGAGCGATCAGCGGCCGCTCTTCGTGCTTGCTGCTCGGCCGATAGTTGGGCTTGTGGTGCGACAGATAAACAGCGTCGCCGCCGCCATACACCGCATCGACAGTCAACGGATGGCCGATCGACGCCATATGCACGCGAATCTGATGTAATCGCCCGGTTTTCGGCCGGCACTCCACCAGCGTATTGCCCGCCAGGCGCTGCACGACGCGATACTCCGTCATCGACGGTTTGCCGCGTTTCTCGGATATGCGCGACCGGCCGGCGGATTCATCGATCATCAGCGGCTTGTCGATCACACCCTCGCCGAGCACATAGCCTGTTACGATCGCGAGATACGCTTTCTCCACCCGGCGCTGCTCAAACTGCCGCACCAGGTCGCGCTGCGCCTCCAGGCCGCGGGCGAACAGGATTACGCCCGACGCGTCGCGGTCCAACCGATGCACCGATCGGATGTTCACGCCGAATTTGGGGTCGCGCTCCTCCGGCCGCAACGTGGCCAGCACCTTCGGATGCTCGCGCAGCAACTCGCGCAAGCTGATTTCGTGTGCGCGCCCCGCGACGGACAGCAATCCGGCGGGCTTGTTTACGGCGATCAGATCATCGTCGATGTGCAGGATGTCGAATGTGACTTGTTCTCGTCGGCCGCGACGATTCTTGTCCTCTTCGCGCTCCTCGCTGGCCGGCGCCGCGAGGCGGCCCTCACCCAGATCGATTTCTTCTTCAAACTCCTGCTCGATACGGTCCTTCTTTTTCATAGGGGAATTCTAAGTGTGATCCGGCTTTTGTGCGTCATTCGGCTGAGCAGCGGGCCGATCCATTCACCTGTGCCGCCGCGTAACGCAGCACGGCGATCGCTTTCTCGATCGAGTCGTAGGCGTGCGGAACACAGCCGACCACAAAGCGCCATTGATAGCGCGCTTCGGGCGTCGGGCATACCGGCAGAACTTCCTTTCCGAGCGCGAGCGCCATGCCGATTTCGACGGCGGTCCCGTGCCCGCCGGCGCGCACCGGCAGATACGCCAGCAGAACGTCGCACGCGCGCACCGCGAGCCGATCAGCCGGACAATACAAATCGATGTGCAGTTCCGGATCAGGCCCAGCGATAAATGCGCCGGGATGCATGAAACGCACGCCGTCGAGATCGGGCACGCGATCGCGCCACTCGCCGCCATCGCCCCGCACCGGGCCCGCCAGGTATACCGTCAACATGGGTTTACTCCGCGCCTGCTCGAATGTCTTGCGGCTCGCACATCGGCCAGCCTGACGGCTACAATAATCCAAAAGGACGAGCCGATGGCAACGCGAATTGTGCACTGTGCGAAATTGGGACAGGACTTGCCGGCGATTGACGAAAACAGCTCCGAAGGGCGCACTGCGCTAAAGTATTGCCAGATGCTGGGAGGCGCCGCGCTGCGCGACCGCATTCGCGACCACATCTCCGCCGAGGCGTGGAAGCAGTGGATCGACTATCAGGTGATGGTTGTGAACGAATACCGGCTGGACCCGATGTCGGATCACGCCAACGCGCTTCTCAAGACGCACATGGAGTCGTTTTTCTTCGGCCAGCAGACCGACATCCCCAACTGGACCCCTTCAAAATAGCGCTCCGGCGTTGACGCCCCCCTCGTTTTGCCGCATCGAATGTCCGCGAAGCTTTGCAGCGCCGTAGTCGTTCACCGCCGCGCTTGGTCACACAGATGCGCGAATACCCATAGCCAATAAATCACCCGGGCCGACTGCGAACGAATCACAGTCCGGCCCGGGTGTTTTTTCTAAAGCGATCGATTCGGCGTCTGAATCGTTGGATTACGGCTCTTCGCCGCGACCATAGATCACGAACACCTCACCGGCGTTGCGGCGACCGTTCGGACGAGCCTGGATCGCGCTGATGGCGTAATCCTTCAACCCGTCGCCGTCGATGTCGCCCAATCCGGCAATACCGCGGGAAATCGCGGTGGACTGGGTATTGTCAACATTGAACCGATCTGTAATCGAGCCGCCGCCGACCGCGTAGTCAAACGCCGCAGCCGATCGGCCAAGGAATTTCACGCCGGCAAGAATCAGCGTGTTCGTCGAAGCGTCGAGACGGCCGATGTCGTCGAGGTTGTACGTCTGGCCGGGAACGAACGTATCCGAACCGTAAACCAGGTAGACGATACCGCGCTTGCGTGTCGGGTTGTTCGGATCGATCGCATCCGGCGCGGAGATCAAAATATCGCCGAATCCGTCGCCATCCACATCGCCGATGCCAGTCACGTTGAATCCGGCTTTCTCCGCGCCGCTGCCTTTGAACTTGATCGCGCGGCCGCTGGTCATCACGTCGGCCGGGTCGCCGGTGCCGTCGGTGACGCGCCAGCCGAGTTCCGGACTCAGCAGAGAATCAGTAGCCGATCCAAACAGTACAACGGCCATGCCGTCGCTTTCGTATGACAACTCGCTGCCGACGATGAAATCGTCCGCGCCGTCGCCGTTGAAGTCGCCGGCCGTGTCAAACGAGCGGCCGATCGGGGCGCTGGCGGTGCCCTTCAGATAAACACCGTTCAGACGCTGGAGATCGTCGGGGCCGTAAGCAAGGCGCTCAAGTAACACGTCGCCCGGAACGCCGGTCGGACGCGAATAGGTCAGGAACACGCCGCCGACCGTGGCGCCGGACGGAGCCTGGGGCGTTGCGATCGGTGGCAGGAAGCTCTCGCGAGCCTCGGTCGTGCCGCACGCCACATCCGGAATACCGTCGCCGTTCACGTCGCCCAGCGCTCGCGTATAGCGCAACTTCGCGTTGACGTGCGGTCCGACGATCTCCTGCGGCTGATTCTGAATGTGCCAGCCGGAGCTGTTCGGCGGATAGGGCGTCGTGCGGCAATTGCCAGCATCGGCACCGAGCTCGCCCGCGTCGTAAGGCGGCGGGCAGCCGTTGGCCTGGAAGTTGTATTCCTGTGTCACGAGGCTGATGTTGCTGCGGAGCGAACCGCAGGTTTCGATGATGTACTGGTGAGGAACCGGCATCGTGTCATCGACGCGACCCTCTTCCTGGTCAACCGTCGGCCATACGATCGCGACCGGGTTGCCCTGGTCGTCAACCGTGCTTTGTTCCATCCAAAGCTGGGCCTTGGTCGGAGCGCCCGGCGATGAACGGGAATCGACGCGCTGCATGTAAACCACGCCCGCGCCGCTGCGATTA
>JAEUIR010000009.1:10696-15391 GCA_016795025.1 Phycisphaerales bacterium | reverse complement strand
CGCCTGCGCCCGGGCTGTTCAGCGCCGGCACGTCAGCCGCGCGAGCCGAGTGCGCGGGAGCCGAGATGTACAACCACACGCCTTCGGATGCGACGTTGAAGCCGAAACGGTCCTCTGTCGATTGGCCCAGAATGCGAGCGCCGACCGCGCCCTCGCTGATGCTGACCTCGGGACCGTAGAAACCGGTCCAGACCACGGAGCCGCCGGCGTTCCACGACGGGATGCCGACTTGATTCGTGCAAGGGAACGGCAGAATGCCGCCACCCCAAACGAACCAATCGCTCAGCCAGGTGCAACCCCAGAGATCCTGCGGCAACGCGCAGGGATCCGTGCGATCGGGATAAAACGGGAACGGCAACTGCAATGTGAATTGGGAAGCGTTCGCCAACGGCGGATCGGCCGGGGGAATCGTCCACGGCTGATGGAAGCCGCCCGGGCCCTGATTCGTGAGATTCACATCCCACAGAACCGTCCAGTTGTCGGTGTACTCGGTTTCTTCGGGATTCTCGTCATTGCCGTTGCAGTCACCACAGCCGGATTGGCACTCACAACCTGGCGAACCCGGCGTGCATGGCGCTTGGTTTTGATCGAGCCAAACGTCCGGCTCGCAATTTACGCACGGTTGTGGCGGCGGAGGCAGCGGAACCGCTGCGGCGACATAAGGTGCGACGCCCGGCCGCGACATCGCCGTAAACATTTGGCCGACCTCGTGCAGGTCGAGCGAGCGGTTGTTGCGACGGCTGCGCACGTTCGGATTGGTCATCAGGTTGTTATGGCTCGAAGCGATGACGACGCCGCCGCGTGTGAATTGCGATCGGTTGGTCGTCCATGTGCCAGCCTGCGGATTCCAAGCGTTGTATTCGAGGCTGCCCATGCCCGGCAAGTCGGGGAACAGCGACGGGCTGGCAACGCGCGAATCGGCGACGCTCAGGCTGATGGACTCAGCGCGCGGGAAGCCAAAGACCAATTCCGGCAGATCGTCGCCGTCCATGTCGGGGATGAACGTCGCGTCGGAAATGCCTTCGCTGCCGACCCACGGCGAATTCGCAGGCACGCCGCCGCCATTCAACACCACGCGCACGCCGGGGAGAATCAAACCCGGGATGTCACCCTGACCAACCGCATTCAGCGTTTCGACACCCTGTAGACGCGTGCCGTCGCCGTAGATCATGTACGACTCGCCAAAGCCGTACGTTTCCTGAGACGCCGCGCGCTGGAGGAAGAGCAGATAAGCCTTGCCGAAGCGCGACGTAATCATGAATTCGTCATCGCCGTCGTCATCCATGTCAGGCACGCGCGTCATTGCTGAGCCAGCAATGTCGTTGATGTTGAAGCCGCGAAGCACGGCGCCGGCGGACGGCGTTCCCGGCGGCGGCGGCGTCTCGAACGTGGACAGCGCCACATCGCCCACCAGGCGATCGCGGATATTGATCTTCCACCACTGAGCCGGCGAGGTCGCGCCCTCGGGATTGTAAAAGCCCGTGGTCTCAATCACCGCCGCGCCGACGCGGTCGATGAACTGTGTGTAGATGTTGTAGCGACCGGCCGTAACTGTCGGCAGATCGATCGAGAACGTCAGGTTGTTGGTGAAAGGCAGCACGGGATCGGGCTCGCTGTTGACCAGCGTCATTTCGAACTCTGAACGGTCGTTCGGGTTCGTGTCGTGCTGTAACGGCGCGCCGTTCGAATCCAGCACGACGCGAACGTCAGTGTCGGATGTGTTCGTCACCTGCACACGCACGATCAGTGCTCCAACTCGATCCACCGAAATCGATTGCGTCGGTTCGAGCAACGCCGCAAGCACGGGGAACACGTCGATCGTCACCGGGTGCAGCGCTGTCGCCACATTGCCGGCCAGGTCTTCCGCGCGAACGACCAGCACGAAGTGGCCGAAGCCTTCGTCATTGAGCAACGCCCCGGGTTGGCCCGGCGGGGGATTCAGGAACAATTCCGCATCGAGCAGCGTGAAGTTCAGGCCCAGGCGATAGGTGCCGGGAATATTCGCAACCGAGTCGCCATCCGGCTGACCGTCTTCGTCGTCATCACGCGCGAGATACACACGGATACCGTCCGGCTGCGGGCGCATTTGGCGCTCGCGATCGTTGACGGTGAATGTGACCGGAATCGGAGTTGCCGGATCCGGGCGAGCCGCGATCGGATCAGTCGGTTCGGTGATGACAACCGTCGGCGATTCGTTGATCACATTTACGCTTCCGGGAGCGAATCCCGTCGAAGAAACGCCCACGTCGTCGATCGCGCGGACGCCGACCACGTAGCGGCCGGTGAGTGTGATGGTGTCGAGGTTGTAGGACGTCGCCGTCGTCGGCAGTGCCGCGACTTCGGTCAGCGGGCCGTCGGGTTGGCCGTTGTCGTCGGCATCGAGGCCAATCAGGATGCGAATGCCGTTCTGTTGCAGGCGATTCTCAGGATCAAGCACAGTCCAGCGAATCTGAACTTGCGTTCCCGACTGCACGTTCACATCGGCTGACGGCTGCGTCACCGTCACGACCGGCGGACCGTTCACGCGAACCGAGCCGGCCGCATACGCTGCGATCGGGCTGCCCACGCCGTCGGTGATCGACGCTCCGAATCGGAATGTCGCGCCCGTGGGCAAGTCGGCGGTGCTGATTGTTACGTCGATGGTCTGTTCCGAGCCGACCGTCAGTTGTGTCGGGGGAGCGAGCGCGACTTCGTTCTGGTTAAACACAGCGTCGGTGTCGCGGAAGATCGTGACTGTCGCCGCGCCTTCCGGATCGCGAACGCGCGTCGAAATTGTCACGTTCTGAGGATTGGCCGGATCGGCGGTAATGTTTGTCGATGGCGATGTGACAAGCACGGTGGGCGTTTGGTTAATGTCGAATGTGCGGAAAGCGCCGCCAGCGTCTCGGAAGTATTCCGTTCGCGTCTGACCGACAGAATCCGTGACCGTCAAACCGATTTGATAACGTCCGGGGGCGAGGCCGTCGGTGAGAATGGTGCCCGTGCCGCCGAGTCCGCCACCGGAAAACGCTGTGACTTCGTTGCCGTTGAATGTACCGTCCTGATCGGTGAACAGCGTGTACGACACCGCGCTCGCGAGGCTTGTAATTTGGAAATTCACCGTCACGGCGGTGTTCGGTCGAATCACCAGATTCTGCGAAGGCTGCGAGAACGTGATCAGCGGGGTGCCGACGAGCACAAGCCGGCCGCTCGAATAGGTCACCGCCCCGTCGCGCGTGTTGGTGGCCTCGATGCCGAAGCGGTAGGCGCCGGGGTCGAAATTCGCATTGAAGCGATGCGTGCCGCGGGGCGCGAGGTTCTGAGCGATCACAACTTCATCGCCGGATGCGCGGATGCCGTCCAGATCGCGGAACAGTTTGACGGTGATCGCGCCATCCGCGGCGTTACCGCCGAATACCTCGTACGTGATGAACGCTTCAGCGCCCGGCAAAATGTTGATGTCGAAACCGTCCGGCGCGGTAACGACGACGGTGATCGGCGTGGAAGTTGTGCCACTGCCGCCGCCCGAACCACCAGAACCGCCGCCGCCGCCGCCTGAGCCTCCGGAGCCGCCTCCTGAGCCTGAGTCATCGCCAGTGTCCACCGGCGGGGGCGGAACCGGCCGAACCGGTCGCGATGAATTCGGCGTGTCGTTTTGGTCAGTGGTCGACTCATTCGAGTTGCCGTTTAAGTTGGACGGTGTCTGCGCGACAGGGCAGCCGCCGAGCGATAACAGGCCAAAGAGGCCCGTGGCGACCGCCGTTGTCGAAACGCGAACTAGCAAATTTCTTCGGAATGACATCAAACTACCTCCGCCGGGTAGGGTCGAAAAACGCCAAACGCACTCCAATGCGCGACTTGTGGCGCAATGTCCACGCGACAGCAGTTAATCTAGCGGCTGTAATGCGGTCAGTCAACGCAAACCCCTATGCTTCCGAGAGTTCTGGCAAAATTGACGAAGTGACGTTAGTCGGATAAACACAAAGACTTACGAACAAGGACGGAGTGGCGAGTTCGGGTCGCCGACCTTATCACACGATTGATCGTGAGCGTTGGACACTCAGGAAAAAAATTATGAGCTTTATCCGCCCGCTGAAGGCCCTTCGATTCAATTCGCAAACAAATCCGGACGTATCGTCGCGCATCGCGCCGCCGTATGACGTGCTGGACGCTTCGGATAAACAGGCGCTCCTTGAGCGCGATCCGGATAACTTCGTCCGAGTGGACCTGCCACATATGCCGCCAAAGGAAGCCGGACCGCCGGCCGATTATCAGCAGGCTGCGGACACGATCGCCCAGTGGCTCAAAAACGGAATACTCGTTCGTGAGAGTCAGCCATCGCTTTATGCTTATCACCAGAAATACACGCACGCCGGCCGCAGCTACCTACGGCGAAAGTTCTTCGCTCGTCTCAAGCTGGAGAATTTCGGCGAAGGCAGTGTGTTTCCGCATGAAAAGACGTTCGGCGGGCCCAAAGAGGACCGACTCGCGCTTACGAAGGCAACCAAAGCTAATTTGAGCCCGATTTTTGGGATGTATGAAGACGCGACCAACGCGATCGCGGACCGACTGCAAGCGGCGCTTCCCGCGCGGCCGACCGCGACTGGAACGCTGGATGGCGTCGAAAACTCGTTATGGGCGATCAGCGACGTTCATGTCATTGATGACGTGATTCGCCTGATGCAACCGCGCCCGATTTTCATCGCCGACGGTCAT
>JAEUIR010000009.1:0-10686 GCA_016795025.1 Phycisphaerales bacterium | reverse complement strand
CTTGCTCCGGACCATCCGGCGAATTATGTGTTGTGCGTTTTTTGCGGCATGGAAGATCCGGGCTGCCTGATTCTTCCGACACATCGCGTGCTGCCCAATGTGAAATGCGATCCGGAGTTCTTCCGGGCCGACACGAATATTGAACTGCTGATGTTGGATGTTACGGATGTCGCCGGCGCGCTGCGGGCGCTGACGCCGCTCGGCCCGCAGGCCTGCGGCGTGTTTTTCGGCGTGACCGGGCGATTCGGGGCGCTGCGTCCGGCCCGCGCGACGCTTCTCGACGCGTACGAGAAAGAGCATTGCGAGGCCTGGCGGCGGCTGGCGCTGGCATTTCTTCATGCTTATGTGGTCGATCGCTGCATTTCGCCGAAATTGACGGGCGGCGCCGCGCCGGAAGTTCACTATGTAAAAGTGGCCGATGCCGCGGCGAAGGAAGCGCGCGATTCCGGCGGCACGACATTCCTGATGCAGCCGAACACGATGGAGGAATTGCGCGCGGTTTGTCGCGCGGGTGATCTGATGCCTCAGAAGAGCACGTTTTTTTATCCGAAGCTGGCGAGCGGCCTGCTGATAAACCCGCTGACGCCGGATTAAAATTAGTTGACTAGCGTGCGCCAGTCGTCGGGAATTGATCCGTCGATCAGGTTGACGCGCAACATGCGAACCGCGGCATTGCACCGGCCCGTGCCGATCAATTGCCATTGATCGTTGTATGGGTCGGCGTCGCCGTCGGCCACGCGAACCAGTTCCAGACGCAGGGTTCCCCGGCCGATGTTGAAACTTCCAATCCAAATTCCGCTGCTCAACTCTCTCCGCCAATCGGGATAATTGCGAAGCTCGGACCAGGCCAATTCGATCGCAGCCCGCGCGTACCAATCCGCGTCGATCGCGTCCTCATTCAGGCGCCAAGCCGCATGCCGCGACTGCGTTGCCAGCAGTCCGCCCAGGCCCGTGACCATGACAATCGTCGATGTAATCAGCACAATCGTATACATGCCGGCGCGCCGCGAACAGCATGGAGCCTCGCCACTTCGACGTTTCGTGAATTTGCACAGACGATGTTCTGGCTGCGTCATTGCTGGTCCAGCGTAAATATGGCCGCAATCTCATCCGGCGCGAGCGCCCGATTGTAAATTCGAACATTATCAAGTCGGCCGTGAAACATATTCGCCGCGGCGCTGCGGCCGATCAAAAGCGATTCATTATTCGTGACGAGTGATGCCGTGCAGCTTACAGAATTGCGCGCGGCGCCACTGGTATAAAACTTCACTACGTCCGCTGCGTCGTCATATACTACAGCCACCTGCATCCACGCTCGCGCGCTAATCGTTGTAGTGCATGTGTAGTCAAACGGCTGGCCGTTGTGCAGGCTAAACGTAAGCACATTTCCAACGGTGCTCAGAGAATAGTTCTGATTCGATCCTGTCGTCCCTTTTTTCACAATCATGTCAACGCCGGTGTTTGTGTCCTTGTAAATCCACGCGCAAATCGTGAGTCCTGAAGTCAGCGACAACGCAGCGTCATGTGGGACTTCTACAAAGTCGTCGGTTCCGTCGAATTGGAGCGCCGTTCCGGCGCCGCTGGGTGCGGCGACGTAGGTAGGGTCGTTGCGCAGCGTTCCGTCATGATTCCAGGCGTCGTCCGTGGCGATCAATCCGGCATCATTGAATTTCCAATAACCCACCAGTCCGCCGCCACATTCCTGTGCCCAGCAATTCGATCCTGCGCCGAGCGCGGTGCCGCCCGCATCCGCACAATCGGAAGGTGGGAACAACCGACAGATCCCATTTGCCAAACAGCATGCCTCGGGTGTGGCCAGGTTTCTCGCGCGAATCGTACACAACTCGATCGGCTTACCTTGCGGCGAAGTCATGCGTACGGTAATTCGCGAGATTCCGAGGTTTCGCCCATTGGTGTTTGCATATGTGCCTGGATCCAGGTAAACGATCGTCACCAGTTCGCTCCAGCCGCTCGCATCCGGCACGGCGGTGCCGTCCTTCCGCTGCGGCGGCGAAGCTGTCCAGCCGGCGTAATCATTTACATCGTTAAACATGCTGCGGTTGCCAGTGTTGGACTCAGATGTCGTCGGCCCCGGCGAATTCGCGGCGTCATCGGCGCCTTCATAGGCCTGGTTTACGATTTCGGTGAGAAGAGCTTCGGCCATGATATAGCCTTGCTTACGCTGAGATTCGCTGAACTGCGCCATGCGCGTCGCGCCAACTGCCCGAATCGCGGCCACCAGCATAATTCCGATGATCGCCATGCTGATGACGCACTCAACCAGACTGATTCCTGCCTGAAAGCTTAGCACTAGGCATTTGTTCACTCGTGCGCGCTTCATGGTCGTGGGTCTCGCGGCCGATTAGGGATGGTAACGCGCGACTCGACCGTCACGGCTCCCGCATCGCGAACTCGCAGGCGGACGGTTACCTCGCTCACCGCCTGCGGTGTGGCTGCCCATGTCAACGCTTGACGTAGTATCCGTTTTCCAGTCGCAGTCACGGCCGAAAATGGAAAATCCGTGGGGACCAACAGCAACACAGTGTTTTCCCCCCACGGCATGACGACGCGGCGGCCAGCGGACGGCTGGCCGCTAATCATTGTTCCGCCAGCATCCATTGCAATCAGCGTGGCGTCGGTTCCGATACTTCCCAGGACGGTCGTCCCGGGAGCGAGCAGCAGTGCGTTCTGGCGATTCAGACTATACGAACTGGAAGTCACGTCGACCTGTTCGTTATTTACGAAACCAAAGACGATCGGAAGCGACACATTCGCGATGCGAACCCGATATCCATTGCTATTCAGCGGCAATAGCACAAACCCGTATGCTGCAATTGCGGATGACTCTTCAATTACCACGCCGCGTGTTGTGTTGTACCATAGACCAGAGGCACGCGATGGATCGATATCCTCAGACACATAGATGACATCCGTGTTTAGCGCTGCCGCCTGGAATGTCGCAAGCGATACGTTGTCGGCCACCACCTGAACGCTGAATCCCCACGACCGGAGCAAGTCGCGTTTGATTCCATCATCGCTGGTCGAGGTGGGCGCTGCGCTTGCCGCGACGAGAAGAACGCGCGGCGCCTGCTTCAGCTCGCCGGGCGTTGTGGTCATGGCTAAGGTGAATTCGGCGATGTTGCTGACACACATGTTCGCAGCGACGCCGTTGTAGCTGCGCTTCAGCGCCTCACCGGCCACGCCAGACCAGCTATAGATGATTGTCTCAGGGCCGGCCGATCCGTGGCCACGATCCGCCACCGTGAATTCGATCTGATTCGCCGAGGCACTGATAATGGAAGTTGCTGATCTCAGATCGCGTTCCAGCGTGGTCATCGCCGAGCCTAACGCGATGCATTGTTCGTCGGCGACGCTTCGGCCGGGAAGGGCTTGCGTGCTGACCATGATGGCCGACATGGTCGCGCCAAGCAGAACGGCCATGATTGCCAGGCTAATCACCAGCTCGATTAGCGTAAACGCTAGCGCTCGTAATGCTCCGCTTTCTCGTCGCGCCCGAATGCCGTATCGGCATCCATTTCTACTATCGATATTCCCATTGCGGAGCAATTGAAGCGCCCCCGTCGGTATCCAGTGTGATGATAATTACTTCCCTGCCGTAGATCAGCGTGACCGTCCCGGCCTGATCCAGGACGCCGAACCCGTCGATGGCGAGCGTCTTGCCGGGAGTGTAGCTCGCTTCGAGAGCCGACATCGAGTAAGGCTCTTCTCCTAGATTTACCGTTGCATGGTCCAGTCCTGTCGCCGCGCGCGTTCCGGTTGTGATCTTGTAGAGACAGTTACCTTCATTGAACCGAACGAGATACGGCGCACTAGTCTGTATTGCCTTGGCTTGAGCCAGCTTAATGTCCTGTTGCAGTCGTTGTGCCGCCATCATTAACCGACGTCTTCCCAGAGTATTGCCGAAACGAGGGATGGCAGCGGACGCCACAGTCGCGATGATCAACATTACAATGACGAGCTCGACCAGGGTGATCGCAGCCCGCGCGGCGCCTGTTCGTCGTCGCCAGTGCCGGTGTGGTCCTTGATGTAAGCCCCTCGTACGCATCATCGCTCGGTTCAATTGGTGTAGCGTCTCGAAAATACTGCCCGTATCAATCGAGGGGAGCATCGGCGCCTCGCCGGTGCGAAATCCTGTTTCCGCATCGGCGAGACGCCGATGCTCCCCTTCATTCAGCTCAAATGGGTGCGGCCGGCTGCGCGCCGGCCGCTCGAATCTTCATTGGACAAACTTCACACCGCTGGGTTAGTGGGTGTTGTAGGCCTTGCCTTTATCGTCGAGCTGCGCGGTGTTCGCGACAAATTCACCAGTCGTCGGGTTATATACCCAACCTTCCCCGCCCGCAGTGTTGACTGCCGGCGGCGAATTGGTGCTATCGATCAGCACCGCGTTGCTGCCGGCGTTTTCACCGACGGGACAAGGCGGAATCGCGTACAGATACGGGCCATACATGTACGTGCTTGACTTTGACGCATTCGTCGCGCCGTTGGCGTCCGAGTATTTCGTCAGCTTGTTCGTGAACCCAGCAGAGTCCGGCCCCGGAAATGCATTCTTGTGCTCTTGCGCATACATCGCGATCGCGTTGCGAATCGTGCTTAGATTCGCATCCAGCGCGGAGTGCGCTGCCCCGCCGGCTCCGCGGCTGAGTCGCGGGATCGCAATCGCGGCCAAAATGCCGATGATCACGATCACCACAACCAACTCGACCAGTGAAAACGCTCTGCTTTGTCGTGCCGTACGCATGCGATTGTCCCTCAAAAAGACCTCGGTCGTCCGGCGACGCGCCGACGCTTTTCCACGCTTGAATACATCGGAACAACTAGTATTCCACTCCAGTATGCAAAACCATGCCCCAATCCGGGCGTTGCCGGGCTGCCTACTTCTGTGACATATTGTTCAAAGCCAATATGAAATCGCGAGACTCTTTTTCCAATCGAACAAAATCGCGGCCGATATCCGACACGCGATAGCCCTCGATGATTGCGCCCTTCCGATAGAGTTTGCCGTTAATTGACGCCAGCGGCGTTTGCCCGACGATCACGCCGTCAAGGCGAAAAGCGTGCGCTAAGTCGATTGTTTCAGGATGCTCGTTCGCCGTAGGCTGCGAATCCGGCGCCGGAAGGGGGGGCGCGTGTGCCGCCGCAACCGCGGACGACGGGGGACCAAATAAAGCGCGCGTCGGTTCGTCGTCCGCGAATACATCGTGCGGTTCGCGCGCGTGGGTGAGGCGGCGGAGCAGTTCAGCCGTGTCCACTTCGGGCAGCGCAACTTCGTGCGCCAGCGGAGGCGGCGGTGCGTTCGCGACGGCTCCGCGGGCCTTTTGAGGCATGGTCGGCCATTGCCACCACACCACGACCGCCGCCAGGAGCGTGAGCAGGCCGATCAGTCGTTTTTTGTGAATGCTCAGGTTCATGCGGGCTTTTCCGCCGGATGAATTGTCGGCTGACGCGCGAACCAGCGCAGCGTGCAACCAAGCGTTGACGTTGAAGCACCGGCAAGCGGAGCCTGCAACTCAAAGGCGTCGATCTGGAGCCAGCGATAATCGAAGTGCAGTCCATGCAACAATCGCAGCAGATTCAAAGCGTCGCCGGTTGCAATGATGCGAATCTCAACCATCTGAAACTCATCCCATGCCACAGGCGGCTGAGGGGCCAATTGCGTCAGGGTTACATTCAGCGAGGCGGCGCGCCCGGCAATGCTGGTCAGCGTCTCCGGCATTGATGATGCTGCGACCAGCGATGACCGGATCCGCGCTTCCATCGCTGACAGCTCCTTCGCTTGCGTGGATATACGGTCCATTTCATCAAACGCGCTCTTACGTTCGATTTTCGCGGCGGCGACGGCTGCTTTTTGTCGTGCGTGGCCGTCGCCGCTCGCCAGCAGCGGCGCGCCGGCGCCAATCGCGCCGAGCGCCAACACCAGCATCACTGCCGCGCCGATCACATCGGCGTCGTAAATGACCACGGGGCGCGTGCACACAATCATGGGTGGCCCTCAATGCTGAGTCCGGCGCACTCGAACCGGATGGAAAAGTCCTTGAATTTCGGGTCGCTTGCCGCGCTGACTAACTGCACGTCGCTGCATCCCGGCAAGTTTGATATTGCGGTCAAAAGTGTGGTGATTTCCGTATGACTCGCGGCATAGCCGACGATCCGAAATCGTTTGTGACCGGTCGTCGTTTTCTGCGCTTGCACCTTGCCGGCTGTTGAAGCACTGACCGGGCCGCCGCCCGGATTTAACCGCGGGGCGCTTGCGTCCGCCTCGGGTTTCACCGTTAGCTCCGCCAGGAAAACGCCTTCGGGAGCGGTGTTTGCGAGGATTCCATATCGTTCCGGCCAACGATTGTATTGCAGAAGCGCTTCGAGCCGGAGGAGTCTCTCAATCGCCTGCCGCGCCTCAGACTTGGCCAGAACGATCTCGCGCGCTTTTTGCGAGGATTCGCGCGTCAGCTCCGCTACCTGAGTGTCCAGACGCTGATCCACGCGGTCGCTCGCGGTTCTCGCCGCCCAAACTCCGACGACCGATGTCAGCAGCGTGCCGCACGCGATCCACCAGGCGCGTGCGCGATTGTTTCGCGTACGAGCATGCACCAGAACGGCGGGCAACAGGTTTACGGAGCAGCTCATGTGCCCTCCGCGTCGAGCAGGGCGGCACCAAAGCACGCGGCGGACTCCGCGTCAAACTCGCATCGCGTGTCGATTTTTGCGTTCTCTCCCGATACTGCGCTGCGCGCTAGTGGGCGGACGCTCATCCCACACGTCACTTCGAGATAGTCGCAAAGGCCCGGCAGTTTTGCGCCGCCGCCGGCCAGCCAGAGCCGCCCCGAATGCATATCATGGTTGCTGCGAAACACATACGAGAAACAGTCCACGATTTCCTGCACCAGCGCCTCGAGCGGCTGTCGAAGCACGCTGAACAACACGCTGGGCAGACGCTCGTCGGTTAACTCGCCTTCGGCTTCATGCGGCGACGCGCTGCCGCCGGTGATGCCCGCCCGGCGCTTCACGGTTTCGGCCATTTCAGGGCTGATGTGTAACGAGTCCGCGATGGCGTTGGTCCACTTCGGGCCGGTGAGAGGCAGTTCGCGAACATAGACCGGCGTGCCCTCAACCACCATGGTCAGCGTTGTTTGTTTCGCGCCTAAATCCAGAATCCCGCACACGTCCGTTTCAGGCGAAGCGGACAGAACCCGAGCAGCTCTAGCCAGGGCGCAGGGCGCGACGTCCACGCGCTTCAATTGCAAGCCGACGCTTGCGAGCTGCGTGTGGCACGCCATTGCCGCTTCCGTTGGAAGCGATACGGCCATGATGTTTGGCTGCTGCCCCACCGCGCGTGGCAATCGCCACCATCTCACTTCAGTATCTTCGCCCGGCTCGCGCTGCCCCCGCGAGACTTCCAATTTGATCGCCGATTCGATTCGACTTTGCGACTGGTTCAACACGGCAGGCGGCATGTGCAGCGGCGTGAAGCGCACGAGTGGCGGGGACAGCACCAGGCAAAGCTCTCGCCCTGAAAAATCACCATTGGCCACTGTCCGCGCCACGCGCGCCGTGTCGATCGTTGGGAATCCCGCCGGCCCGTCATTTCGAATGCTGACGTTCAGGCTGAGGGCCTCGCATATGGTCCGCGACGCGCCGTTGGCCCGCACCTGGCACAAGCGCGCACCGCTCGCCCCCGCGTCACACGCGATTGATGACGTTCGATGGCGATGCAGCAAGCCCAGCACAAACGCTCCTTTGTCAGTGCACGGCCGAGGTCATGTCGAAAAGCGGCAGAAACAGGGACAAGGCGATTCCGCCCACTACGAAACCCATCGCCGCGAGCAGCAACGGCTCCGCGATCCGCGCCAACTGCTGGATTGAACGCGAGTTGTCCTCATCCATCCATCCCGAGACAAACGTCACCGCTTCCGCCAGCCGGGCGTTCTCCTCCGCCGTGGCGATGGCCGAAGACACGATTGGCGGGACGTGTTTTGACCCGCTGAGAACCGCCCCCATGCGACGGCCGGTTGACAACGCTTCCTCGATATCAGCCGTCAACCCGGCGAAAGCCGTTCCGCGCACGGCCTCGGCTGACTTCTGGATCACATCCAGCAATGGAACATGGCTGTTCAACATCGCGGACCAGATGCGAAGCAGACGCGCCAAGATCAGTCGCGTGCCGAGCGGACCGAGCAGCGGCAGCTTCAGAATTGTGGCTGAAAGAAACGCCCGAACGGCCGGTCGGCGGACCGCGAAAATGGCGCCGCCAACGAGCGCTGCACTCACGCCGCCCAGTATCGCGCCGTTCGCGACCATCCATTCCGACACTGACATCATGATTTGCGTCGACATCGGCACCGGCGCTCGAAGCGCGTCGAACATGGCTTTGAACCGCGGCACGATGAACGTGAGGATCACAATCAGCACAACGCTGATCATTCCGGTCAGGATCAGCGGATACGTCATCGCGCCCGCCACCAGCTTGCGCGTGCGAAACTGCTCTTCAAGCAAGTCGCTGATTTGCGCGAAGCATTTCGGCAAGGTCGCCGTCGCCTCGCCCGCCGCGACCATCGATCGCACCGTGGGGCTGAAAACCGGCTCGGATTCCATGGCGTTTGAAAGCGAAGCGCCTTGCTCGACGGCTTCGCGCAGCTTTTCAATGGTTTTGCGAAAGTCGTTCCCGGCGAGCTGACGCTCAACCGCTTCAAGCGATACCACCAGAGGCGCGCCGGATTCGAGCAGCATTTTCATGGCGCGCGAGAACAGCACCAGCGACTGCCCTCCGCTCATGCGGCGCTTTGGCAGCAGTGTGAATGCAAACTTTTGGGCCCCATCGCGGGCCTCGGCCGGGCGGACGTTCACCACCAGCAGTCCCTGTCGGCGCAGTTGGTCTGCGGCTTCGCTGACGCTCGGCGCCTCGACCGATTGCGCCCGCACCTGCCCGTCCTGACTCAGCGCTTCGCATACGAATTCCACGTCGCGCTCCTCTTAGCCCTTCGCCGACGCTTCGGGTTCGACATTGCGCTCCGCGCGGGTCGCTTCGGCCGTTTCGACATGCGTGACGCGCAGCACCTCTTCCAGCGTCGAGCGGCCTTCCTCCACGATGCGAAGTCCTTCTTCGCGAAGCGGTCGCCAGCCGCTCAGACGTGCCGCCTGCTTCAGTTCCTTTTCGTTTACGCCGAGATGAAGCAACCGTCGCACGTTGTCCGTGACTTCAAGCACTTCATAAACGCCGATTCGGCCGCGATATCCGCTGTCGTGACATTGTTTGCAGCCCTCGCCCTTCATGAACACACGATCGCGCTGGCCTTGCCAACCCGCGTCGATCAGCGCGCTTTCCGGCGGATAGTACGAAGTGCGGCACGCCTCACAAACGGTTCTGGCCAGGCGTTGCGCAATGACACCGTTGAATGCCGACGCCATCAGGTACGGTTCGATGCCCATGTCGGCAAGTCGCACGAATGCTCCCGGCGCGTCGTTTGTGTGCAGCGTCGAGAGCACCAGATGTCCCGTCAGAGCGGCTTGAATCGCCACGCGCGCCGTCTCCGCGTCGCGAATCTCGCCGACCATGATGACGTCCGGGTCTTGCCGCAGCACTGATCGCAACGCGCGTCCAAAAGTCATGCCGACCACATCGTTCACCTGAATCTGATTCACGCCGTTCAATTGATATTCAACCGGGTCTTCGATCGTGATGCAGTTGCGCTCTGGTGACGAAATCAGGTCCAGGACCGAATAGAGCGTGGTCGTTTTTCCGCTTCCCGTCGGGCCGGTCACCAGCGCAATGCCGTGCGGGCGGGAGAAAATTCGGCGCAGCGTTTCCGCCTGTGTCACGGCGAAGCCCAGCTTGTCGAGCGCCAGATTCAGATTGGCCTTGTCCAGAATTCGAATGACGATCTTCTCGCCCAGCAGCGTCGGCATTGACGACACGCGCAGGTCGATCTCGCGCCCCTCCGCCACGACGTGAACGCGGCCCTCTTGCGGCAAGCGCCGCTCCGCGATGTCCATGCGACCGATCACCTTGATGCGGGACACGATCGCGGCGTGCATGCCGGCCGGCGGCGACATCAGCGGGCGCAGCCGCCCGTCGATGCGATATCGAATTTCCGTTGAGGATTTCGTTGGCTCGACGTGAATGTCACTCGCGCCGTCGCGCACGGCCGTCAAGATCGCGATATTCACCAGGTTGACGATCGGGCTGCCTTCGATCATTCGCCCGATTTCTTCGAACGGTTGATCTTCGGCGGCTTCAGAAGTGACAACCGTTACATCGCTGTCGGCCAAATCCACGAGGAACGAGTCGATGTCGGCGTGTTCGGATAGATATTTGTCGCTGAATTCCTTGATATTGCTTTCAAGCGCCAGTACCGCGTTCACGCGCAGCCCCGTGAGCGAGCGAATGCGGTCGATCTTCGGCAACGATTTCGGCTCTGACATGGCGACAGTGAGTACATCGCCCACTCTGAAGAGGGGCAGCGCGCTCATGCGCTGCGCTTCCTCCACATCCAGCACGCGCGCCACGGCCGGGTCGATCAGGCCGTGCCGCAGGTGAACAGCCTTTACGTTGAGTTGTCGTCCGAGCGCGCTGAGCAGCGAAGTCGGCGACAGGATCTCCATTTCGACCAGAACTTCGCCGAGCCGCTTGTCATCGCGGGCCTGAACGGCCAGCGCGCGGCGCAGATCGGC
>JAEUIR010000099.1:270-16153 GCA_016795025.1 Phycisphaerales bacterium | reverse complement strand
TTCATGCCGACCAGGTTTCCCTTTAACAATTGCTCGATCGCGCGATGCGCGGCTGCGTCGGCGTCGAGAACCAGCAACCGCACTGTGGGCGGCGAGCGATGGAAAACCGCCAGATCGATCGGTCGATCAAAGCGAACGCCCATCTCGTACAAGCCGGATGTCGAAGCGAGATAGCGGCTGCGCACAACCTGCCCGGCCACCGGGAATACGTGATTTTGCAGCGAAATGAGATGAACAATCACGGGCGTGCCGGTGTAGGTAAACTGCGTCGAGATCAGGCCGATGCCGTCGCGGCTGATATTGCGCGTCGGCAGCCCGAACGACGTGATTGATCCGTCTTTGTTGCTCAGGTCGATTCGAACCTGCTTCACGCGATATTGATGCCGATCGAGTTTTCGCTCGCCGCTCTTCGCGTACTCATCGTTGTTATCAAGCGACTCCAGAATGCTGCGCACTTCGTTGGGATCGCGCCGCATCTGAATCACATTCTGGCTTCGGTTGGTTTTCGCGGACGCCACAGGTCACTCCCATTCGCGATGACGATCGTGTTCGGGCAAACACCCGTAACCGTTCCATCGAATTGAAGTGATCGAGACATTATTGCTTATATTGCATATTTCGGTTGCGGAGTATCTCTCACTCTGCGCGAGTTTTCTCAGGTCGTCGCCCTGATACGAAGTCTCAAAAATAGAGCATCCTTACGGCCTGTTTCCGCAACTAGACCTCAAAACATTGCACCGGTCGCGCCGCGTGGCAAAGCCTTGCGAGCTCATTGAATGCGGGCCGCATGTCCGCGGCGGACACATCGCCCTGCAGCTTCGCGCTCACCGCCTGCGCCGCGTTTTCGATGATCTCGAACGAAGCCGCATTCGCCTCCAGAGCGATGCAGGTCATGTGATTTCGAAGCTGGGCCCAATTACGTTCCGCGAAGCACTTCTCCCATTCGCGGATATGCGCTTCCAGACCACTGGCGAATTCATCAATCAGCTTTGTGTCGGCGCCCGGCAACCCTGAAGCCGAGCTGATTACGGGGTCGCGCACCGCTGCCTGAGCCATGATGGCAATACCCTCTTTGGTCAGAGGCTTTGGAACAAACGCGCTGCATCCCGCGGCGTAGCAGTCGTCCACCGGAACGGGGTCTTCTTCCCCGGACATCGCCACAATCGCTGTTGCGCATCCCGCGCTGCGCACTTTGACCACTTCTTCCAACACATTCCCAGGCGGCAGGCCTTTCGAAAACAGCGCCACGTCGAAGTCCGCGGCGTTGAGCGCCAGAACGAACTCTTCGACCGTCTGCGTGATCAGGTATTCGCGGCAGACCGCGCGACTGAGCGTTTTCAACAGCCTCTGCATGATCGGATCGGCTTCGCCGATCAACATGCGCAGCCGCGGTCCCTGCCGATTAAACAGCGCCACATCGATACGCCGCTCAAACCGGATGCCGACTTCGTGCAAGCCGGCCGACCCTGGCAGATAGCGGCAGCGCGCCACGCGGCCGTTCACCACGAACCGCTGATTCTGAAGCGTCACCAGGTGTACACGGCACGGGGTATTGGGATAGTAGAACGCGTCCGACAGAATACCGATGCCGGACCCGCTGATATTGCGCGACGGGCAATTCGATTGCGCGTACGAGCCGTCCGGAAAGATGAACTCAACCGTTAACTCGCGCACGCGGTACGTGTGGCGATCCGTGATCCGCTTGTTCGGAGCATCGGCCCGCGCGGACTTTTCACCTTGCGCGTCGAGCACATCGAGTACCGCAACAACTGACTGGCTCGGATTACCGGATCGCCGGGTGCCAATTGAGCCGATCGGCTGCGCTGTTGAAGTGCTCCCGCGCTTGATTTCCATCGTTTGTGCCCCCTGACCGCCACACCGGTTCTTGGCTGGCGGTACTTCGCCGTATGTTTCACCAAGGCGAGCTGCGAGTCTCCATCGACGAATATCGAATCCGAACTCTGGGTACTCAAGCAATTCAGGCCAACCAGAAGATGAGAGAGCAAATGGACGCGAAATTGCTTTGTTACTGGAGCGTTTGCCGCGCTCGATGGTCCGAGAATCTTATGCCGCGCCAGTGCCAACCGCGGAATCGGCATCCTTCAAATCGAATTTTCCCGCCGAGTCTGGACCGCAGGCATGAAGATGCCCGCAGAACCTCGTTTCATGGGCGCAAAACGCCACCGTGCAGCCAGATCGCGGAACAGTTACCGGAGAGAATGGAGCCACATCGCTGATGCTCCCCCCATTCGGTCGGCGGCGCATCCGATTCGTTATCGCGGGCCGGCTCACACCCCACGTCGGCCAACCGGCACCGGCCGCGATGCGATTCAGCCGAGAATCCGCGATCAGGGCTTCGCGATAGGTTACACCTCCAGGTCAACGCGCCTTGCCCGGCGCGCCATACTCGGCGCGCAAAAAAAGACCCGCTCCCTCCGACCTGAGAGCGGATCCAAATTCTGTTGACAGGACGGGCGAGCCGATCTTCATCCCGCCAACTCTCTCCACACCGCGTGGAGAGTTACTTCACCGCTAATAACCAGCGGGCAGGTGTCCGCATTCCCTGACCAGATATTTTTTCTTGCCCCGTCATGTGACGAACCCGCGTCAGGCGAGCCGGGCTGTGTGTGCGAGCGCACGCCGCCGTACGGTGGCGTTGCAATGGTTCAATTTTTGACGTGCGCCCTTTCGAACAACGATGTCGGCTATCCAACGGTCGCTGCCCTGATTCGACGAAGCGCCATGAACCAGAAATCGCTCTAACTCTGAGTAGCTTAAGAAGTTAAACACCGGTGTCCGCCACGATTGACCGCTAATTCGCTGGTTGCGATTTTTCCCGAATTGCGCCAGACTCAGACACATGCAGCGTTTGGGAATCGCCATTCTGCTGGGGGGCGGCGCGTTACTGGCCGCGGCGGCGCTGCTTTGGCCGGCCGGACAATCGATCGCGGATGCGTTTCGCGGCGACATCGAAACAAGGCCGTTATCGGGGCGCCAACTGGGCCTGCTTCTGCGTGGTGTGCGCGTTGCCGTCGAGTCGGCGATGGTTTCGCAGCTCATCGCCATCGGAATCGCCGCAGGTTTGAGTCGGAATGCGGGGCTGATTCGGTCCATTACGGGTTGGTTCTGCCTTTGTACCGTGCTTACGCCGACATACATCCACGCGTATTCCTGGAGCCTGTTGGTGCTTCCGGCCGGTGTCGCCACCAGCCGCGCGCTGGCCGGGCCGATGCATGAATGGCTGTTAACCGAAGGTCGCGCGGTCTGGTGCCTGGCGACATGGATGTCGCCGATCGCGGCGGCGATGCTCGCGGTTGGTTGGCGCGAGGCGGGTCGCGCTGTGTTTGGTGTTGCGCAACTTGACGCGGCCACGCCCAGCGCCGCGCGAGTCGCATCCCACGCGCTGCGCCCGTGGCTAATGATCTCATTGATCATCTGTTTCGCGATCGCACTGACCGAGTTCGCCGTATGCCATCTGAGCCTTTGTCTGACTTGGAACACCGAGATTCTCTCGCTGATGCAGGATCAGGCATCGCCCGGCGGCGTGTTGCGGCTCGCTTGGCCGCTCATCGGAGTCGTTGTCATATGCGGCGCGGCACTGTGGCCGTTTCGCGGGATGATTCGTCGCGGCTTTACCGGCGAACACCGTGAGCTTGGCTCCAATTTGACAATAGGCGCCGGAAGGTGGCCGCGCATCGCCGCCGCAACCTGGATTATTTCGCTGTCGATATTGGCGGCGCCCACGACGATTATGGCCCTTTCGCTGCAAAGCCTGACCGGTTTCTCGCAACTTGGCGCGATTTACACCGATCATGTGCGCTGGTCGGCGATCACGGCGACCGCCAGCGTGGCCATATCGATTTGGATCGCCCTGGCGTTCGAATTTCTGCGGCTGCGTCGAATCACACGACGAGAGAGCACCCGCGCACGCGACGCCGTCGCAACCGACGGCGCGCGCCGGTCTCCGATCTCGATCGTGGCGTCATTGCCCGAGATCATCGTATTGGTAGCGGCGATTCTCCTCGCGATTACCCCGCCGGCGCTGGTCGGCGATGCATTCGCAAGCGCCTACGCGCGTATCCCGCTCATCCGCGATCATTGGATCATCGTCAGCATGGTGGGTGCGGCTCGTTTCGGCGTAGTCATGCTGCTGGCGCTGCGCATCGCGGCGCCGCGCGAGCTCGGCGAGCTCGCGCGGACGGATGGCGCGAGTGCGTGGCAGGAGCTTTGGTGCGTGCGACTGCCCGCGGCGCGGCGCACGGTGGCCGCAGCCGCCATGGTTGTTTTTGTGTTGGCGTTCAACGAAATCGCGACGACGCTGCTGATTGTTCCGCCGAATGTGGGCAGCCTCCCCAAGACGCTGCTGAATGCAATTCACTTCGGGCGCAACGACGCCGTCATTGCGATGTGCCTGAGCGTGGTGGCACTCGTGGGCGCAACTGCGTTCGTCTTGATGGCGACTCCGCGCAGCGCAAAAAAGAGCGTTCGACTGTCAATTTGACACAATCTGCCTACATGCTCGCAAAAAATCATGCCCCTTCCATTCGATCCGTCTCGATGGCGCCGGCACATATGAATCTTAATTTATTTAGCCGCAATGGTTTATAATGCACCGGCTCGCCATCAGCCCCGGCCCGTTCGCGCGGCACACCACTTGCTCTGTCGCCCGCAGTCGCGGGTTTTCCGTTGCAATTCCCGCCGTTCGTAGTCACAATATTGAACTGTTTTCGCGAAAGGACTCGATCTGACAATGGCCAAGGTCTCGATTCGTCCGCTCGGTGACAAGGTATTGGTGAAGCGCCTCGAAGCCGAGTCGAAGACTGTCGGCGGCATTGTTCTGCCGGACAGTGCGAAAGAAAAACCCAAGCGCGGCACCGTTCTGAGCGTCGGCGACGGCCGATTGCTCGACACCGGAAAGCGGTCGCCGCTTTCGGTTCGCGCCGGCGATCAGGTGCTCTTTTCGAGCTATGCCGGCACAGAGGTCAAGGTCAGCGGCCAGGATTACATCATCATGGATGAGAGCGACATCTTCGCCGTATTGGAGTAAGCCGTGAACACGGATACGCAAGACGTACGATCCGAGATCGGCCATGTCATCCGCGATGTTGTGCGGATGGTGAACGAAAACTCCGGCCAGACAAGCGTCCGCCTGCGATATTGCGACGACTGCGACGAGATCAACTTCGTCGCGAACTCGGCGCGATTTGACGGCGGCAGCTTTGAGTTTGTCGCCGGGTTCGAGACGTATTGCGGCACGGTGCAGGATCTCGCCGACGTAAGCGCGAACGTGATCGCTCGTCGGTAAGCGTCCGCGGCCGCATGGCTGATTTCGATCGGGGGCGGAGTACGAGTCTCGCTCTTCTTCGGGAGCGGTTTGTGGATTCCGGTTCTTGAAAATGATCGCAATCGAATCACGCCGTCTGAAGAATTTCAGGCGGCTTTTTTTTCGCGCGATCTGTTCTGACCATCAGCGTCAAACCTCTCGGAACAGAACCCAATGTCGGTGCTCTCCACCCAATCGCGCGGCAGGCTACGACCTTCTCCTGCCAGCTCGGATGCCCGCCCTCTTCGCCCAGAGGCGCGAACGCCCGTCGTCTTCGCGCGGAAGGGCGCACGATCGTTGCCAGGCGTTTCAACGCCTAGGCTGGCGCGCCTACCCACTTTCTTCGGCCCACCGGGCCGACGCAGCGGCCGATTAGCCTGCCACATTGACAGTACCCGACCTCGCGAGCGAATCCAGAATTGCTCATAATATACCGTAAGCTATTACTGCTAATTAAGTTACGCCTGGCATCCTTAACCCCACGTCGCTGGCACGCGACGTGATAGTATCCCCCTGCGGAGAATCTGTACGCTGATTTTTCGCGGTCTGGGCGACGCGTCACCGACCCGGCCGCTTGCGGACTCCGCCACTCGGCCGAGCGTGATTGGCCACTTGGAAAATACGAAAATTGCGGATGACAAAGCCGGTCCCACAACCACGAGTCGCCGGTGACAATCAATTACCGCGTTTCACATTTGAAAAATCGGCGGATCGCCCGCCCACGAACCGACAGGAGATGTTTCGATGCCAGCCAAAATGATCGCGTTTGACATGGATGCCCGCGAGTCGATCCGCCGCGGTGTTCGCACGCTTGCCAAAGCCGTGAAGGTCACGCTCGGCCCGCGCGGCCGCAACGTCGTGATCGAAAAATCCTTCGGCAGCCCGACCGTCACCAAGGACGGCGTCACGGTCGCCAAGGAAATCGAGTTGGATGACGCGAATGAGAACATGGGCGCACAACTCGTCAAGGAAGTTGCCGTCCGCACGTCGAAGGACGCCGGCGACGGAACCACGACCGCGACCATCTACGCCGAAGCCATCTTCGACGAGGGGCTAAAGAACCTCGCGGCCGGCGCGAATGCGATGGACTTGAAGCGCGGCATCGATCTTGCCGTTGAAGCCGTGATCGAAGCCCTTAAGGGCATGGCCGTCCCGGTCAAGGGTAAGGAACAGATCGCGCAGGTTGGGACGTGCGCGGCCAACCAGGACCGGGAAATCGGCGAGCAAATCGCCAACGCGATGGACAAGGTCGGCAAGGACGGCGTCATTACGGTTGAAGAGGGCAAGAGCCTCGAAACGACTGTCGAAGTCGTCGAAGGCATGCAGTTCGACAAGGGCTATGTCTCGCCGCACTTCGTCAACAAGCCTGAGAACATGTCGTGCCAGCTCGACAACCCGTTTGTGCTGGTCTACGAAAAGAAGCTCAGCAACGTCAAGGACATGCTGCCGTTGCTGGAGCGCATCGCCAAAAGCGGCAAGCCGCTGCTCATCATCGCCGAGGATGTCGAGGGCGAGGCGCTCGCGACGCTCGTGCTGAACAAGCTGCGCGGCGTATTGCAGTGCTGCGCGGTGAAGGCCCCGGGCTTTGGCGACCGACGCAAGGCGATGCTCGAAGATATTTCGATTCTCACCGGCGGCAAGCCGATCTTCGAGGATCTCGGCATGAGCCTGGAGAAGATCGACCTGACCGATCTCGGCCGAGCCAAGCGCGTCATCGTCGAGAAGGAAAACTGCACGATCATCGAAGGCGCCGGCGACGCCAAGCAGGTCAAAGGCCGCATCGAAGCCATTCGCCGCGAGATCGACATCACCACGAGCGACTATGACCGCGAAAAGCTCGATGAGCGTCTGGCCAAGCTCAGCGGCGGTGTGGCGGTGATCAACGTCGGCGCGGCCACCGAAGTCGAGATGAAGGAAAAGAAAGCCCGCGTCGAGGATGCGCTGCACGCCTGCCGTGCGGCCGTGGAAGAGGGCATTCTTCCGGGCGGCGGCGTGTCGGTGCTGCGCGTTGAATCCGCGTTGGAAGCGGTCGGCAAAAAGGCCGGCAAGAAAGGCACAGGCGGCGAGACGACACCGGCCGACGACATTCGCACGGGCGTGGACATTGTCCGGCGCGCGCTGCGGGCCCCGGTGCGCCAGATCGCCGAAAACGCCGGGGTTGATGGCTCGATCGTCTGCCAGAAAGTAATGGAAGGCAGCGGCAACTTCGGCTTCAACGCGATGACCGAGGAATACGGCGACCTGCTCAAGATGGGCGTGATCGTGCCGCTGAAGGTCGAGCGCGTTGCGCTGCAATCCGCCGCTTCGGTGGCGAGCCTGTTGCTGACGACGGACGCGGTGGTCAGCGAGATCAAGGAAGAAAAGGAAGACAAGGGCGGCCCGGGCGGGCACGGCGGGCATATGCACTAATTTGAAGTAGCTCAGCAAGTACTTTTCGAAAAGTTTTCGCGAGGGTGCGCAGCGTTGCGCACCCTTTCTTCGTTTCAGAATTGGGAGAAAAAAACAATGAAGTCAATTACGCTCTTGTCATTTCGTACTATTGGTTCGGGGAAAAACAAATCCAACTTCATGAAATATCTCAAGGAACAGTTGCAGAAGCAGGGATGGAAGAACACGGGGGAGAATGAATACGCGCTTTTGGGCGATCGCGAAGACGCTGCATTCATGGTTGATAAAGTCAACTGGTTTCTGAGCGAAATGAAGAGAAACAACATCAAGCTGTCGAATGTGTCTATCCAATTTCACAGAGTCCGAAACGGCTGAGCCAACAAGGCGAGTGGCACGGCAGGTGGCACTGTTGATTCAATCATTTCCTCGAACGTGAACGAACGATTCTGTGTGCCCCTGCCTCAAGCAGCGCTTCTCGCGACGGATTTTCGACTTCGGCCGCGTGTCGTGATTTCGAAAAACTACGCGGCCTTTCGGGTTCGATTTGTAATCCCCGTATCTGCGGATCATGCGGCGTACGTGCCACTGCTTGAAGCAGTGGCACAGGGCGTTATTATCATGGCGGAGGAGAGGAGAATGTTACATCGCTTTCAGCTTCCGTTTTTCTTGGTTACGCTATCGTCCGCTGTTCATGCCCAAATGCCACAATACCTGCGATTGTTCTTCAGTCTCGACAATCCAGTGAGTGCGGGTCACCAGCCGATTCCGGCACCAAGTGGGAACCATGCTGCCAACGTCGTCGCGTCGCCAGGCAATCCGCTGTTGAGTCCGTCGCAGTTGACGACCGAGCAAAACATCGTGGCGCCAACGGCTATCGGAATTCATCGCTACCATCTTTGGGCTAACGGCAGTTGGCGGGGAGAGGACCGTCCCTCCCAGTGGTGGGCATTGCCGTTGGGATTTCAGATTGACGGCCCAGCGCAAATCGTGAACGGCGCTGTCTTGAACATCACAAACCCAGCCGGATGGCGCAGATGGGAAACAACCTCCGGCGCCGACTTTGATCCCACGGGGGCTCCCGCGGATTGGAACTTGTATGCGATTTCTCGTACCGGCGTGGTGTTCCCGCCCCTGAACGACGGCTGGGACAACGCTGTGAACGCAGTCTACCTGGGCTATCTCGATATTCAAGGTAACGGAGGCTACAGCGAATTACGCTTGGTGGTTGGGCAATCGGGTATTGCCCGCCATGGTGGTAATTCTGACGATGACCCCATCTACTTTGGATTTTCCGACGCCCCTCTTCGTGGAAACGATTACGGAGAGGTTACTGTGCTTCCCGAAATTATCATTCCCGAACCGAATGGGGCGTACGCGTTCGTGCTATGCTTGGCCGTGTCACGGCGGAGGCAGGTAGCACTGGCGTTTCAACGGCCAATGGCATTTGAACGACGGTTTCTGTGTCTGTGCCGCTGCTTCAAGCAGCGCTTCTCGCGACGGATTTTCGACTTCGGCCGCGTGTCGTGATTTCGAAAAGCTGCGCAGACTTCCGACTTCGATGTGTAAACCTCGTGTTTGTAGACGATGAGGGCGGGTGGCACCGACGCGGGACGACCCACGAGGTCTCGATTGACGCTCCTGCGTGTCACTGCTTCCAGCAGTGCCTTCGCGGAAGGGATCCTCGGGCTCGATCCCGCGGCGATATGACAGGGCCTCTCGGTCCTTTCGCTTCGATTAGGTTATGTTTCATCACAAAACCGTTTCGCCGTACGAATCCACTGCTCGAAGCAGTGGCACACGGCTTGGGCAATGCTTCGCGCGGGGGATTCACGATTACAGCAGCCTCTCGGTGTGTCGAAAAGATATGCGAGCTTTCGGTTTCGATTTGTAATCCCCGTATCTGCGCATCACGCGGCGTACACGGGGGCGGCAATCATCCCGCGACGCTTGGGCTCATGTCCCTTTCGGGAGCGGGCCTCTTCGGCGTCCAGGAATCCGCTTGCAATTTCAAGGATGCTGCCCGAAAGTATGCGTTCGTCCCGAATCGCCTTGGGCGGTGGCCGGAGTTTGGTCGGAAAGGCCTTCACGTTCTGGCCGCCAAGGTGCTCAAGCACCCAAGCGTGATAGAGGAGTCGAGCTTGCGGTTCACCGCTACGCTCTTTGATGTTGAAGCGATGACGACGGGGCATCCCCTGCTCGTCGCGAAAGCTCACGTGCCAGCCGATGTCCTGGGTGTCGGTGAACGCGAGTTTCGGAATCCGCTTGTGGCGGTTCGGTCCCTGCTTCGGCACGGCTCGTCCTCCTTTGCGGTTAGGTCGATTGCCGGGCCAGCCGTCCAGAAATTGTATTAGAGCGGCCTCGAAAATGCAGTAGAAAACGGCCTTCGCGGGCGTAATTCAGTGGTAGAATGCCAGCTTCCCAAGCTGGACGTCGAGGGTTCGAATCCCTTCGCCCGCTATAGTTGTAAACGTAGCCGCCCCGCAGACTTGCGGTGACCTGCCTTTGGTTGGCAGCGCGGCCTGGGACGCGAAAACGCGCGGTGTTACACCGCGCAAGCGTCACGGAGCCACGCATGCCGACGCAAGAAACGAAAAGCCCGTCCGTTCCCCGCAACCGGAAACCGGCCGCGCCCGCGTATCGCCAACGCGCGGGCTACTCGCAGGCGATCGTTACGCTCACCGACGCCGAGACGCGGCAACGCCGCGACTACTGGCTCGGTGAGTTCGACCAGCCTGAGAGCCGCGAGCGCTACCACCGCGTGATCGCCGAGTGGGAGCGCCGCGGGCGACGCCTGCCGGCCGAACTGCATCCGCCGTCACCGATCGCCGTCGTCGTGAGATCGAGGACGCCGAGCGCGAACTCGACAAGGCGGGACTGCGATGAACCGCATACCGCTCGTCTCCATCGGCCAGGGCGACTTCCGTCGCGACTACCACCCCGAGGACCTGGGCATGAAAGCCACGCCGGTCGATTCGTTGAACCTTCGCTTCCTGATCCGTGAGCCCGCGGACGTCTATCACGCCAAGAGCGCGGAGCATCTGACGTCTCACGCGCTGAGCGAATTCCGCCGCTGCCCGCTCTTGTATCGCAAACGGGAGATGGGCCTCGTGCCAGAACGCGACACGACCGCTTACGTCACCCGTGCCAAGCCCGCATCGACTGGGTTTCGTACGACACGCGGGCCGGCGTTGTCGACCTGAAAGCGGCTGACGATCTCGACGGATTCGAGTTCGCACGGCGACGTGATCGCGGCGCCGAGAAACGCACGCTTCCGAGCGCCTCACAGACCCGCAAAATGCTCAGCCATGAGTTGCGGCATTCCTGTCGCCCCAAACAAGACCGCAGTCGAACGGGCGGCCGTTCGACTGCGGGGCGAATTCGGAAGATGAGCGATGTCGCTCGATCTAGCCTTATCGCAGCAACGCCAGGATTTGCGAACTCTGCTGGTTGGCTACGCCGAGCAGCGAGATCGCCGATTGCAACAGCACGTTCTGCTGGTTCAGATTCGCCGTCTCGGTCGCGTAGTCCACATCGCGAATCGTTGACAACGCCGAAGTCAGCGATTCCTTTGTGGTCGCCATCTGCGATGCGGCCGTCTTCACCTGGAACTTCTGGAATCCACCGATGCGGCCCTGAGCCTTTGCAACCATTTTGCTGGCTTCGGCTGCGATTGCCGAGGCGTTGCTCGCGTCGCTTGTGACGGAGTTGGAGCCACCGGACTTCAGCGACGACAGATAGCCGAGCGTCGCCGAGCCGAGTTGCTGACTGAACAACCCGTCGATGCCGATGGTGGCCTTTGTATTGTCGTCCGTTCCGAGTTGGAACGTCGCGCCGCCGGTCGTGACCGAGAACGAGCTGGACGTGCCCGCTGCCGACGAGTTGAACGACTCTGTGATGTTGAACGAGACGTTCAATTCGCCGTTTGAGAAATTGACATTCAGGCCATCGACGGCGGTGGTTTGGCCGTTCACCGAGACGTTGGCATCGTCGCCGTAGTCAACCGCGTTCGAGACAGTGCCCGAACCAAACAGTGTACCGCCGCTCAGAACGGTCACGCGGGCGAACTCATCCGCGCCGTAGTCCTGGCTGCGCAGCGCGATGGCGGCCGTCGCGGAGGTCTGTGACGCGACCACGCCGGTCTGCGCCGTGGCCGCATTGATCTTCGCCGTCACCGCCGACAGATTCTCTGTCGAGAGCACTTCGATCGTGGCCGTGCCGAGCGAGCCCTGGATGGTGAGTGTGGTCGCGCCGACGGACGAGTTGGCAATCACACTTGTAAGCGCGGCTCGCGAGGCCGACGACTGAAGCGTCACGTTCAGCGACGTGCTGGACGCGTTCGGGTCACGGTTGAATACGCGCACGTCGCTGATGTTGCTGCTGCTGACGCCGCTGACGTTAATGCCTTGGCTGCCGTCCAGCAGCTTCTTGCCGTTGAATTCCGTGGTACGAACGATGCGGTCGATGGCGCTGATCGCGTTGTCGATCTGGGCCTGATTTGCGGCCAGCTCATCGGCGCTTAACCCCGCGGAGTTCGCGGAGGCTTGCGCGAGTCGTTGCACGTCGCTGAGCAGGCCGGAAATCTGGCCGAACGCATTGTCCGCCACGCTGAGCATCGAATCCGTGCGCTGGTTATTCGAGATGGCCGAGTCAACGCCTTTGAGCTCGGTCTCGAGACTGCGCATGGCAATGAGACCGGCCGGATCATCCGCACCCTTGTTGATGCGTGAACCGGTCGACAGTCGCGTCAGCGCATCGGACTGGTTGGCCGATGTTCGATTCAAAATACCAAGCAATGTCAGCGAGTTCGAATTGTTGATTGTGAGCGGCACCTGTAAATCTCCCGTGTTGGTTGCTGCGATTCCTCGAATCCGGGAGATAGCGTTCAAAATGGTGACCGCGCGCGGCAAATGCGATTTGAAAAAAAAGCGAGTCCGCGATCTGCCCATTTTGGATTGTGGGCGTGGCCGGCGCTTCAGGTCCGAAAGTTTGCAGCGCGACTGCGGCGTGAAAACGTGTGTTAGCGGCTTGCGCTGCCGTTCTCAGACTGTCGCGTTCTTTGGCGCGCCCGGAGATTTGTATTTTTTCTGGCGGCAAAAGATCGGATCTGCAACAAGAAGGCGCGAATGGCGTCCCGGCTTGTCATGAAACAGCGGCTTCGCTGTGCCGGTAATTCGAAAAAAGCACCGCGCAACCGGTGCGATTAGACCGATCCCCCGCGCGATCATCGTGGGATTTGCGGGCTGCGGCGGCGGTTAGTCGTCGTCGTCCCAAAAGAAATCGAACCAATCATCGTCGCAGCAATCGTCGTCATAGTAGTATTCATCAACCACCACGACCCGATCAAAGCCCGGTATGAACGAAAAATCGCTGTCATTACAGCGAATCGTCGTTCCGAAAACACTGCCACCCAGCAATACCGGGGCGGCAAACCGTCGCAGCCAATTCACACGCATGATTCGCTCCATCGCAGAATTCCCAAGGCTCTCTGAATTCGCCGGACACGCGCCCCCGGCGATGGTTTGGCGGATACCCCGAAAAAAAAAACGAGAACCCGTGAGGCGGCCTGACGCGCTGCGCCGCCGCATCCACCCCCGATCAGACGAACCGCCTGTGGAACTTATTCAATCGAACTGTGACGGCCCCCCGCGGCGATGATCCGCTAACCACTCATCGCGTCGATCTCCACCCGGATCGCGTCAGCGCCTTTCGCTTCCCGCTTGTGACGTCTGCCATTCCGCCAGACGCTCCAGAATTCGCACTTCTGCTTCGGCCGATGGGCGCGCCTCCAGCAGCGCCCGATACGCCTTCACCGCACGCTCACGATCGCCGGCCGACCAGTCCGCGTCGGCCAGACGGAGTTTCAGCCCGTCGTCCGCCGGCCGAAGCTCCATCGCGCGCCGCAGATAATCGCGATGCAGCTCCGCGTCTCCCCGCTGATTGAACACGTCCGCGGCGCGAAGGAATGCCGCCGTCAGGATTTCGTCACGGCGAGCGGGACTTCGTTCCGCGCGGATGCGCGACCAGCTCACGCCCGTATTGACATCACCCGCATCGAACAGAAATCTCGAAATCTGCTCCAACCCGACATCATCCACTGAGCGCCAATACTCTTCCGGCCGAGACTTCAAAATCTCGCGAGCCGCGGCAAATCGCCCGGCGCGATTCCAGATGTCCGCCTGCACCAATAGACACTCCGGTTCGTCCATGCCGGCGTCCAGCGCCTCGCGCGCTAACGCGACCGCTGACGCCGTCGGTGCGCATAAATACCGGCCAGTCTGCGCAGTTGCCTCAAGCACCAACCAGCCGTCGACGAATTGCCCCGGCCGCGCATTCGACAGAGCGCGCACCTCCGCCTTGCCAAAACCGTGCTCCAGTCTGGAAGTCGCGCGCGCAGCGCGATACGTCAATCGTGGATCGCTCACGCCGGCATCTCGCGCGTTTCGAATTCGCTCCAGCGCCGCGGCCGGTCGATTGTCGTTGATCGCCGCGTCGATCCACGCACACCAGAGCGGTACGCTCGTTGCGCTTCTGTCGAGCGCTGCGCGAATCGCGGCGTCGGCCTCGTCATTGCGATTCAGCTTGCGCATCGCCCGCGCTAGACGCATCGCGTCGTCTACAGACGCGCTGCTCACCAACGGCCACAAACGTCCCACCACGTTTTCCCAGCGTTCGCGCCGTTCATCCGCGTATGCGGCGGCGGCCTCGAACTCCGTATGCCCCCCAAAGCGCTTCTCGGCGGCTTCGATCAGGCGATCCGCCATGTCCAGGCGATCCGCCGCGACATTCGCGGTGATCAGTTGCGCCGCGGCGGCGGCGTCATCCGGCCGGTCTGCGACGCGCCGCGACAAACGCTCGATCACGTCATCGGCTGGCGCGCTCGCCGGCTGAGCGCTGCTAGCAGCGTCAGCCGACGACGACTGCGCGCGCGCCGAGTATCCGTTGACCAGCGCACAAACCAGGAAAATCGTTAGAAACGGCACGCCTTCCGCCCAACAGTGCAGGCGGAGTTGTCGCGGCCGCGCTTTGAATACCATGCAAGCGATCATCGAAGACACACCCATCGGAATAGCGGACTGAATCTTGTTCGTTCCGCCCGATATTGACGCCTAATCATATTCTGACGAAGTCCGTCGCCGCTACAATGGCTGGAATGGATTCGCATTCACTGGATTGTCTCGATTTCACAGGTGTGCGCGAGCTGCTGGCAGGATATGCGCTCACATCGCTGGGAAAAACGCTGGCGCTGACGATTCGCCCAAGCCGAAAGCCCGAATTGGTGCGCCGCTGGCTCGCGCAGGTGACTGAACTCGACGCATACAGCCTTCATCACGGGCTGCCTCCGTTCGCCGGATTGTCCGACATCCGCGAGACGATTCACAAGTGCGCGCCGCCGCTGCGCGTGACGGTTGAGGACGTTGCGCGAATTGGCGAAACGCTCACGGCGATCACGGAGATTCGCGGCTACGTTGCAGCCGTCACGCCGGAAAGCCCGGAACTGCGCCATCTCGCGGAGCGCATTGGCGATTTTCGCACGATCGCCGCGCGGATTCGCACGATCATCGACGAACGAGGGCACGTGCGCGACGACGCCAGCCCCAAGCTCCTGCGTATTCGACGTGAGATCGAACAAGCAGGCGTCCAGGTGCGTGGCTCCGTGGAGCGCATTCTGCATGACCCCGCCATTCGCCGCATGTTGCAATATCCAAACTATACATTTCACGCGGATCGATTGGTCTTGCCGTTGCGCTCCGAATACCGCGGGCGACTCGCGGGCATCATCCATCGCTCGTCCGACAGCGGCGCGACGCTCTACGTCGAACCGGCCGCCGCCGTCGCCGCAAACAACCAGATTGCGAATTTGCGAAGCGAGGAGCAGGAGGAAATCCACCATCTGCTATGGGAGCTGACGCATGAGATTTATCTGAACGAAAAGGAGATCGTCCGCACGCTCGAAGCGCTCGCCATCCTGGATTTGACCGTCGCAAAAGTGCGGTTCGCGCGCGATTTCGACCTCACTTGCCCCAAAGTGCTCGACGCCGGTCCGCTGATCGTCCACGACGCGCGCCATCCCCTGCTGCTGGCCCTCTTCCGCCGCGAGGAGCGCGAAACCGGCTCGCCGCGCCGCGTCGTCCCGATTTCATATCGCCTCGGCCAGGACATGGACATGATCGT
>JAEUIR010000099.1:0-260 GCA_016795025.1 Phycisphaerales bacterium | reverse complement strand
GGCCCCAACACCGGCGGAAAAACTGTGACGCTCAAGACCATCGGGCTGCTGTCGCTGATGGTGCAGTCCGGCCTGCCCGTGCCCGCCGCTTCGCATTCGGAGTTCCCCGTTTTTCATGACGTGCTCATCGACATCGGTGACGAGCAGAGCATGCAGCAATCGCTGAGCACATTCAGCGCCCACCTGAAGCGCCAGCTCGAAACGCTCCATCGCGCTGGCGGTAAAACGCTGGTGCTCATCGACGAGCTCGGCGCGGGGAC
>JAEUIR010000098.1 GCA_016795025.1 Phycisphaerales bacterium | reverse complement strand
CGACGACGGCTCGAAAATGTTGAACACACTTGACTTCAAATGCACGTCGATCCCAGCAGGTAACAGAACAGGCCTTTGTGTGAAGAGAATCAGCACCAATCACAACTGTGCGATTATCACACGGAGAAGCCACGCTCATCGTTTCTCTGATCGGAGGTTGCGGGGTTGATCATATGCCGCTCTCAAGCGAAATTCGTTCGTAATCTGTTTTTTTGAATTTTGATTTTTGCATTTTCCATTATCTTCTGATCATGCTTCCTGATACTGACCTCGGCGGACCTCATGCCGCATTTCCGAATACGCAGCTTTCGGCCGTGCGGGCGGCGGGTAGCGCGGACGAAGCGGCGCGCCGGCCGGCGTGCGAGCGCATTATTCGTGCGTACTGGAAGCCGCTTTACAAATACATTCGATTGAAATGGCGCTGCGACGCGGAGCGCGCGAAAGATCTGACGCAGGGGTTCTTCTCCGACGTGATCGAGCGTGGATTGATCGCGCGGTTTGATTCGACGCGATCCGCGTTTCGAACCTATTTGCGCACCTGCGCCGACGGTTTTGTCAGCAACGAAATGAAAGCGGCCGGGCGCATCAAGCGCGGCGGCCATGTTGCGGTGCTTCCGCTCGATTTTGGTACCGCCGAGGGCGAAATCAGTGCGGCAGAACAAATCGCGTCGCAGGATGGCGCGGCCGATCCGGCCGCTGCGTTCGATCACGAATGGCTGCGCTCGCTGATGGAGCAGTCGGTTGACGCGTTGCGGATGTATTGTCATCGACGCGGATGGGCCGGGCACTTTGCACTGTTTGAGCAGTATGACTTGTGTGACGAGCCGCAGCGCGAAAGCACCACGTATCAATTGCTCGGGGAGCGGCACGGCCTGAGCGAGTCGCAAGTGACAAACAGGCTGTTCGCAGTGCGTAGAGAGTTTCGCCGCATTCTCCTCGAACAGCTTCGCGACATCTGCGGCAGCGACGAGGAATTTCGCGACGAAGCTCGCCGCTGGCTGGGGAGCGAACCGCATTGACTTTTCTGTCCGACTCAGCGCTGCGGCGCCTGCGACAGGCGCTCGACCGCCCGATCGAGCGTATCGGCAAATATCGCATCGAACGGCTGATCGGCGCGGGCGGCATGGGCGAGGTATACCTGGCGCGCGACATCGAATTGGGCCGTGACGTGGCCCTCAAGGTGATGCGCTCGGGCGAGTCGGACGAGCAGGCCACTCAGCGCATGCTGCGCGAAGCGCGCATCATCGCGCAGTTGGAACACCCTGGAATCGTCCCGGTGCATGATTGCGGAGCAATGGACGAGGGGCGAGTGTATTACGCGATGAAATATGTTCGTGGTCGGCGGTTGGATGAACTGTTCAGCGCCGGGGGCGGCGTGAACGATGCGTTGCGGCTGATGGAACGAATCTGCGAACCCGTGGCGTTTGCGCACGCGCGCGGCGTGGTGCATCGCGATCTGAAGCCACAGAATATCATGGTCGGCGAATTCGGCGAAGTGCTGGTGCTTGATTGGGGCGTCGCCCGCGTGATCGACGAAGCGGCGCGGAGCGCCGGCGAATCGGAGCGGGGAAACCGGGATGCAGCGACGGGCATTGTCGAGAAACGGACTCGGCTGACGCAAAACGGGTTGGTGGTTGGAACCGCCGCATACATGTCGCCGGAGCAGGCGCGAGGCGAAGCGGCCGCGGCGGATGCTCGAAGCGATGTGTACGCGCTGGGGGGAATCATGCACTTTCTATTAACCGGAGCGCCGCCGGCGCGCGGCTCGATCGATGCGCGGAGCGCGGCTGCGACAAGCCAGGCGTTGCGGGCCGTCCCGCGGCGTCTCACTGCGATCCTTCGCAAGGCGCTGGCCAACCATCCGGCTAATCGCTATGCGGACGCCGCCGCGCTGCAACGCGATTTGCGCCATTATCGAGACGGTCTGCCGATGGCGGCCTATCGCGACACCGCGCTGGATCGAGTCGCGACCTGGACATACCGTTACCGCGTGCCGATCCTCCTGGTGATGGCCTATTTACTGATGCGGACCGCGTTCGCGGTCTGGTGGCCGACATGACGCGGCCGCGCTGAAAACAAAGCGTGCGCCGAGGCCGCTGAAAAAAAGCGCCGTGAAATCGGCGAATTTTGGCAAAGCCCGCGCCGGCCGGCGTTGAATGTAATATTGCGTGCGGCGAATCCGCCCGCTTGGCACAATGGAGCAATGGCAATGAGCAAACCTCTCATGGGTTTAGGGCTTGGAGCTGTATTGGGGGCGATCGACGGCGCTTCCGCGATGTACGACGCGCAAACCGATCCTGAGGTCAAGGCCGGCATCATCGGGATCATCATCGGCTCGACATTTAAGGGACTAGTAGCGGGTCTCGCGGCGGGCTTTGTGGCCAAGAAAACCGATTCGATGACGCTGGCGATATTGACGGGATTGCTGTTGGGCGCGTTGTTCGCTTTTCTGGTGGCTCACGCGCAGGGGAAATATTACCTGCGAATCACGCTGCCCGGAGCAATTCTCGGCGCGATCGTCGGGTTCGCGTCGCAACGCTTTGGCGGGGCGGAGCGCTCCGGGACGGCTGACGCCTAATGCGTGAAAACTTCAGCCGCGATAACGTAAAGCGGCGTTTTCGCAGCACATTTGACGAGAACACTTCGGTGCCGCTATTTTCGACCGGCAACGCTGCGTTATTCCAAGTGCGCCGAACAAAACAGAGCCGCGACCATCTGAAATAGAGCCGCGACCTCCGATCAGAGCCGCGACCTCCGATCAGAGCCGCGACCTCCGATCAGAGCCGCGACCGTAAGGGAGCGGTCGCTTCGAAGCACAGGAGAAGCGTATTGTTACGCACTCTCACCCACGGACAATCAGGAGAACATCATGGGAAAACCGATCATCCACTTTGAAATCGGCTGTCGCGACCTGACCAAGACCACGGATTTCTATTCCAAATTGCTGGATTGGAAGACGACGCCATATGGGCCGTCGCAAATGATCGACACCGGCACGCAAACGGGCATCATGGGGCACTTCAGCGCGATGGGCCACGAGCCGCATAATTATTGCCTGATTTACGCGCAAGTCGAAGATATCAACGCCGCGCTCAAGAAAGCCAACGAGCTCGGCGCGACAACGGTCGTTCCGCCCACCGAAGTGCCGACGATGGGGCACTTCGCGTGGATCAAAGACCCGGAAGGAACGCTGTTCGGGCTCTGGAAGCCGATGCAGGGCTGAGAAACTGCGAGAGGCCCTGACCGCCCCGCGACACCCCAACGAACAATCGGGCAATTGAACTCGTCATTCGCCCGGCGGCGCGGCCGGCTCACACTGGCCGCGCCGCCGTGGTTGTTCAATGTCGGCTTCGACGACTACGGGCAATCGTTGTTGACCAGGCATGTAACGAAAGAGTCGATGTCGAAATTATTGACGGCTCCGTCGTGATTCACGTCCGCGGCATTGCTGTCACAAAGCGGAAATGTGAGCGCGTATACACCTGAATTTGTGAGCGCGAGCACAAATGCGTCAATGTCGAAGTTGTTCACAAACCCGTCGCAATTCAGATCACCGGAGGCTACCGGTGGGATCCAAAAACCGCCACGCAAGGAGTGCGACGGCGATTGCGCAACGCTTACGACCACCGGTTGACCAAGCGTCGCGTGCAACTCAAAAGCGCCGCCGCTCGAATACCCGCTGCCGTCTGACAGTATCGACCGATTGATGGTGTCGTCGGCGTTGCCGGCCGAAGTCGTCAGTACTGCCAGCAAAAGCGCTGTGCTCCAGCTCGACACAAACCTGTGATTGAGAATCGAAGCAAAGTTTCGATGCATGGTTCAGCTCCTACGGACGAATATTGACCGTACCGCCGACGGCGTGCAGGGTCATGGATTGATTGATGTTAATGGCCTCGGGGTATGTCCCGGCTGTGATATTCACCGCGCCGCCAGGACACACGTAGCCGATTCCCTCCGCTACTGTGTCAAATGGATCGCTCGCGCTTCCCTGCTCACATCCCGCGGCGGAAGAATCCACATAGACTGGATTTCCGCAGCCGGTGGGCGATCCGCACATGCATGTTCTACTGTTGCGATGGGCGACGATTTCGTTGATGCTGAACTGCGCGAACGTGTTGGCGCATTGCAGTGGCGTGTGCATCGTGGTTCCTTCGCACGGGTTGCAATGATGCGCTCCCCAGAGATGACCAAGCTCGTGAGAGGCCAAATCGGTGGCGCATGCAAATGTGCCGCAGCAATCGTTCTGCGAAAAACAGAACGCGCCATCGTCCAATCCACCTCCCGAACCGTCGCAGGAGCCTTGCCGATCGCAAATTTCGCCGAAGTTCGACGCGCGGCCGATGACGTTGCCATCGATGTCGCGCCCCGTGAAGAGCTTGGCCACGTCAAACGCGATCGACTGTTGATTGCTGGTCCATTCATTGATGAATTGACACAACAGACCATCGTTGTCGGATGAGCTATACGGGTCCGGTTCGGAGGTGCGCACGATGATCGTTGTAATCTGGTGCTCAATCCCGACCTGATTGCGATACTGGTTGTTCACCGCGTTGATAACGCTTGTAATTCGATTCTGAACTGCGGAAACACTTCCCCAAAACTGAAAGTACTCACGATCCGCGTCGCAGGCGAGTTCGGCAATGCACAGCCCGCCGCAATTTCCGCCCCCGCCGGCCGCGCCGCCGTCTTCATCCGCATCTCCTGCGGTCGGCATTGCGTCGATATTGACATTGCCGCACAACCCGCCAGGCCGCTGGACATCCGTATCGCGATAAACGACATGCTGATCGCGCGTCGCGCCTGGAAATCGCCCGAATAGCGGCTCGATCCACCACACCCCGCCGTCCGACATTCGTATCGATGCGTGCAAACCGGCCTCATTCACCGACGCATGAACCGATGAGTCGGGCATTTCCCACACTTCACCGCGCAGGGTATTTTCCGGCCCGGGATCATGCGGCACGAGTGCGCCGTTCGCACCCTGTACGAGGAGTTGATAGCCCGCGGCTCGGATCGAGTACGGCCGCAGATCAAGTGTGATGGTCTGGTCGGGTAACGGCACTGCCACAAGGCTTATTGAACCGATCGTGGTCGGCACATCCAATCGAACGATCGACGATCCGGCGACGCCGAGTCGTTGCTCAACCTGCGGCAGAATCGCGACATCTCCGTCGGAAGGCGCCACTTCCTGCACGGGAAGGGGCAAAGAATTCCACGCAACGATCGTCATGGATAACCCGCCGCACGCAAGTGCCGCGGCGACGACGTTTTTGAAAAATCGATTTGTCATTTTAGATATCCTTTCATTGTTGTCGTTTAGGACTATTGAAGGGATACCACGATGAGCACCAGACCCCGCCCGCTCTCGAGACTGGACAATGCCTTTCCGATCATGGCGCCGCCGGCGCGCCATTTGTCGTCTACCTTCATGGCATGACCAGGGGTAGCGGATGTGGTGAGCAGATCGCCGGGCTGAATCGCACCATACGAAGCGTCACACCAACAATAGACACGGCCCGTCAGCGCGACCGGGACACCGGAGTCGAACGTGCCCTGCTGGGAAAGCGTCATTCCGGTGTTGACGCCACCAGCACCGCTGACAACTCCAACGACGGTGGTGTCGTACGCGGCTCCTGACAAGCGTATTTTCCCGGCCTGTTTTCGGTCAATCGAAACTAACATGCCCGGCTCGATTGCGATTTGTGGCTTTGGAACTTGGATTTCAGACTCCGTGCCTTCGTCGCGGCTCACTTCAAATGGTTCAGCAATGTCGCACCCGCCGGTGATGCTAAGGCAGGCGGTTTGGGTATTACCGTCTGTAATCAACGCGGATACTCTTGCGGTTCCGTTGACATGAAGTTTGTGGGTGGGGGCGGTGGTGCCGACGCCGACGTTGCCGCTTCCGTTAGTAACAGTCAGATAGTCGCCAACACCACCGTGATGAATCGCGAATGTGCCGTTGTTGTTGGCCGATAGTAGCCACGTAACGCCGCCGGTTTGGTCTGCTATTCCCACTCGCGTCGCGGTATCCGTGGCGGTGTGGTTCTCTCCAAAAAAATGCGCAACAGGTCCATCAAAACGTTCAACTGAGAGTTTCGAATTTGGGGTTGTGGTCCCGATGCCGACGTTGCCCTGATTGACAATTGCAACGTTGTACCCGCCCGCGCTGGTGAGTTTGAGCGTTTGATCGTCATCCTCGTAGAGGTGCAGGTGCGAGAACTGGATGCCGGAGTTAGTGCCGGTTCCCGATGGGTTAATCCGGCCGTCTACGACTGAAAACTTCTCGGTTGGGTTGGTCGTCCCGATGCCGACGTTGCCAGCATTGGAAATCACTACTTTTACATCGCCACTTTGGCGAAAATCAGCAATATCAGTCGTTGATAGTTGATCAACGGAAAAAGCCTTGGCGGAACTAGGGCTGCTACTCGATATGAGGAGTTGGCCGGTGATTCGACTATCTCCCAATACATCGAGCTTTCGGGTTGGTGTCGCCGTGCCGATACCAACGTTGCCCTCTGGTATCAGCGCCACGTTGTAGTCCCCCGCGCTGGTTAGTTTCAGCGTCTGATTTGTATCCTGAAATAGCGCGAGATGGTCAAATTGAAATCCAGACAGTGGGCCTTGTCCCGACGCATAGATCTTGCCGCCTAGAACCGTTAGCTTTTCGCTGGGGCCAATTATGCCAATCCCCACATTCCCAGTGTTCGTATTCTGGATATGCGATCCATTCTTCGCCCACGGCGATGCACTTCGTAATGCGAATACGCTGCTGGACACAGTTTGGTCCGGCGAGAGTTGCTCAAACGCACCAGGGCCGGGGTCTGTACGCACCCAGACGCGCAGTGCGGGGCTGGTCGCGTTCGAAATCGCGGCCGCATCCAGCGGCGTCATTTCCGGCGCCTGCCCTAGTTGCGTAGTGAAGATGCCGCGGAACACGTTCACAGCCGCCGCCGTAGCCGGCTCGCTGCCGTTCGTGCTGCTTCCGTCGTTCGACCACAGCGTCGCGCCGCCATCGACGATCGCGAATTTCATCTGGGCAACGCCGTTATAGTAGCCACCATCCTTGCGAAGCTCGCCTTGATAGCTCACTTGCGTCGGCTGCGCCATGCAACACGCCCCCACTGCAAGCAAGATCATGAACATCGCACCTGGCGCGCGCAATTTTTCACTTTGGGCCTTGTAATCCGGGCGTAACTGAATCCGCTTCGACATGTCAACTCTCCCGCAGCAATAGAACCGGGGCGCGGTCGCGCCCCACAGACAGGCGATCACGATGACCGCTATCGTATCAAGCGAAGAAATGCTCAGAACTCCGACAAGATAGGACATTCGATCAATCCAAGTCAATGAGAATTGCAGTCACCCGCGCGCTAATCTTCACGAAGTGCGACTGATGCGATCTGAATTTGCGGCGGAAGCGCACGCGGGATCGCGCACGAACCAACGCTATCGAAAACGGTATACAGTTTCCGATGAAGGCAGCGAGAAATCATATAGTCTCGCGCCTCGCCGGTGCGGAAGCAGGATTTCACACCGGCGGGACGCCGATGCTCCCCTTCCATACGTTTAAGTATTCTGAGCCACTACAATCGGTAATCCCTCGCGAGTTGCATTTGTCACGCCGCCGTGCGTACGCCGATGTGCAAGTGGGTTCGGGTAGTTAGGCGCCGGCGGCGAATTCATCAACGTCGCTGCATTCGCCGGGCATCGGGTCGATCGTTCCGCCGCGCGTGGTTCGGTCCAATTCTCGGCCGCCGTCGAAGCTTCACTCCTACTCCTTCCAAACGATCAAACATGCTTGGCACACAATCGCCTGTCCTGCCGACGGCCACTGCCTCGGCGGGCTGGCGACGCAGCGGCAACATTCGGCCTCTGTCATGAATGCTTATCGATGCGCGTCAGCGGATTTTTGCTGTTCCAGACCACGCATCCACGCGCCGCCACCCGCCGTCCCGCAAATCCCTTCCTCGCGGCCGTGGCGCCCCGTTGTCAGTCGGTCGCGATGTCACCCATCCACTGACAAAAATACACGGGCGACCCGGACTCGCCGTCCGAATCGCCCGCTGGTCGTTCGAATTACTCAGACCGTCAACTCGATCGTTCGCGCCGCATCGACGGTCGTTGCTCTGCGGCGATTGCGTTGCATGCCGCCATTACGGCGCCGGGGCCGGCGCGGTCAGCGCCAGTTCCTCGGCGATCTGTAGGCCCTCACGGACGTAATCTGGATTGTGTGCGCCATTGCCGCCGCCCGCGATCACATAGTACAGAATGTAACGAGCCTTCTTAATCTCCGCCGGGATTCTCGCTTGGCCGGCCGCATTCGGGCCGCCTTCGCTCGTGTATTCCCATTCCAGGCTGTGCGTATCTGACCACGCATCCAGCGCTGCTCGCAGCCGCTCGACGCGGATCTCAATTTCCGCTTCAAGCGCCGCCAGCTTGGCCTCCGCGATCTCTTCGGTGCCGTGGCAACCCACGCAGCCACCGAAATTCACCTCAAACGTATGGCCGGAAACCGCCGGCGCGATGCCCTCTTCGAGCGGCTTGCGGAAGACGTGGCAGGTCGAGCATTGTTCCGGCGCGTTCAGGTGCACCGAAGCGCGGCTCGGAACGATCGGCTCTGGGAACGCGGCCGGCATCGGCATTTCGCCGAAGAACACGTTCACTTGATCGCTTGGATGCGGTTCACGCGACGAATCCGTCCAAACGCGGTCGCGAGCATGGTGGCACTGGCCGCACAGGTTGAAGCGAGAGCCGTCTTGCACCGCGGCAATCGTGTTTGTCGGCGTAGTAAACGCGATCTGCGGGAATCGCAGTTGATAGTCGCGGCCATCCTCCGGCTCCGCGGCGTTGCCGGTCTTCGCGTGCGGATTGTGGCAGATCGCGCAGGTAATCGCGTTCATTTCCTCGCTGGTCTTGCCTGACAGCAGCGTATCGCTGACCGTCTCACCCTTGATAATCGCGCGATAGAAGTAGTCGCCGGAGTGGCACTTTCCGCACGTGCCGAGCGACGTTCCGGCCGCGAAGCGCGGAACCAGCTCGGGCTCAACCGCGGCGTGCTTCGACGCGGACCAATCTTCAAAATTCGGGTGATGTTCGTCGGTATGGCAGGTACCGCACACACTGGCGGAAATATTAATCGTCGGCCGCAACGATTCATCGTTTGCGTTTTCCGCGTGCGAGCGGGCCGGGCCGTGGCAGGCTTCACATCCGACGCCCGCGAGCGCATTGGTCGTGGCGCGATCCACGAAGCCGCCGGGCTGGCCGAAGCCCACGGTGTGGCAGCCGATACAGACCGAATTCTTGCCCTGGCCGATTGCTTCAAGCGTCTCAAGCGCGCCGGCATGCAGTGTTTCGGCCCAATTGGCGTGAACATTGTTGTGACAGAGCGAGCAACGCTCAGAGCCGATGTACGCGCCCGTCAGACCCGAATCACCCTTGGGCTCTTCGTTCGATGAATTATCGTTCGTGTTGTCATTCGTATTTGTGTTGGTGTTCGTATTTGAATTGTCATTCGGCACGATTGGACAACCGGCCATCAGAAACGCGATCGCACCTGACGCGGCGATCAAAGAGAGAATCGAGCTGCTCCGCAGCCAACGCTTGTAACCGGACATGATTTTGCCTCCGTCGCAGTGTGCGACTTTCTCGAACGACCGACCCGTCTGCCGCAGCCCAACGACTTCGGGTCATTCATCTCGAACTTCTGACGAACTGAACACCAATCACCCGCAGGCAGTGTATGACCTAGCAAGTCGAGCGCCAATTCGAGCAAACTAAAAAAATCGTGATGCGTTCATACGAGGTCGATTACACGTCTGGCACGAGGCATGTATCGTATGTCTGCCAAAAGCACGGCGCTTTTTTTGATAAGTCTCGAATCTGATTCAGGATGAGCACGCGCGTGATATGCTCTCAGCCATTTCCGAACGGCATTTGCGGCCACCTCGCTTCATGTGATCTTCTCAAACACGTCGCACGCAAGACGACGGTGTGGATTTTTACGCTATTTGCTGCGCAAATTTGCTTGGCGCAGGACAAAGACAACTGCCTCTACTGCCACCAGTTTCCCGGTCTCAGCCGGTTTGACCCCGCGTCCAATCGTGCTCGGCTGTTTTACATCGACCCCGCGTATACCTCTCACAGCCTCGGCCCGCACGCACGGCTCGCCTGCGTCGATTGTCACGCTCGCGATGAAGTCGGCGTCATCCCCCACAAACAGACCACGCCCGTGGATTGTACCCGGGAATGCCATGTCATCGCCGTCGATGGCCGCGAGACTCGCTTCACCCACGCCGGTGTTGCCCGCATGCTCGAACAAAGCGCGCACAGCGCCGCCGTGTTGCAATCGCTTCAATTCCACGGCGGGCCGCTGCTCGCGCCCGGCCAATCGCAATGCCTCTATTGCCACGATGAACCTGTGTTTCGCATGCCGGCTGGCACAACCATTCACGGGCTTTCCGATTCAACCGCTCGCTGCGATACGTGCCACACCGAGCAGTTGCCGGTAAATCCGGGTTACATGCTCAGGCACGTCGGCGCGCGATTGGAAGCCGCCCGCCCGCCGCTCGAACTCGCGCAAATCTGCTCGACCTGCCACAGCGATCCGGTCGTGCTGGCGGGGCTGAAAAAGCCGGACGCCGTCGCCAGTTACGTACGCAGCTTTCACGGAAAAGCCGCGCTGCTGAACGCCCCCGACACCGCCGGCTGCGTCGATTGCCACGTGGGGCCGCGCCACAACGCCCATCTCATGCTCGGATCCAGCAGCCCGGATTCGAGCGTGCACGAAGCAAATGTCGCCGACTCATGTATTCAATGCCACACGGCCGCAGATGTGCAGATTGCCGCGACTTCCGTGCATCTCGATCTGCCGGAATCCCGCCAATCCATCGACTTTCTAGTCGCCGCCGCGTTTCTCTTCATCACCGTCATCTCATTCGTTCCGTCCGCAGTTCTCGTTGTGCTCGAACTCGGGCAACTCGTGGTCGGGCGACACGCACATTCCGCTCAGGCCGTCCACCAGGTGCTGCGTCAGGTGCTTCAACATCCGCTCGGCCCGGCGCGGCTGACGCGCTTTCGCCCGTCGCAGCGCTTGCAGCACTGGGTGCTGTCGTTGCTGTTCATGTTGCTGGCGCTGACCGGCTTTCCGATGAAGTTTGCCGACCAGCGCTGGGCGGCAAGCGTGATCGACACTTTTGGGGGACTGGGGCGGGCAAGGGATATTCACCACTGGTCCGGCGTGGCGCTGGTTGTCGGCTTTGCGCTGCACCTCTTTGTCGTCATGGCGGCCGCCGCGCGAAAGGCCCGCGTCCCCGGCCCCGACGGCCGACCACCAGGGCTGATCCGCACGGTTCTGAATTTGCCGATGGTCATGTCCCCGATCGATCTGAAAAAGTGGGTGTTGCTCATGGCGTATCTCGTCGGCCTGCGCCGTGAGCGGCCGATGTTCGGGCGCTTCAGCGCCGGCGAAAAATTTGAGTATTTTGGAGTGTTGTGGGGCACGACGCTCCTCGGCATCACCGGCTTCATGCTCTGGGGCGAGCAAATCACGTCACACTTCATGGGCGGACGAGTATTCAATATCGCCGCCATCGTCCATACCTACGAAGCGTTTCTGGCGGTCATTCACGTTGGTGTCCTGCACATCTGCAATGTCATTCTCGCGCCAGGCGTATTCCCGCTTTCGCCCGCGACGCTCAGCGGTCGCACGCCCGCCGGAAAGTTAGCCGAGGAAAACGGCGAGTTCGTCTTGGAGGCGGCCCGTTCTCTCGGAATATCAACCGAGGTCGCGGACAGCGGCATCGCGGAGGTGGCACATGCCTAACCCGATCCCCATGCACTCGCGCGGCTCGCTGTTTGCAATGTTCAATCGGGCATGCAGATCGGGCGTGCGCTGGCTGCTCCGCGGATACGCTGTCGCGCTCATCGCGCTCATCGCCTTTCTGAGCTACTCCGCCATTCGCTATCTGGTCGAATCGTTGATCATTCCGTCCAGGACGCCGCAACAGATCGCCGGACTGCCGCGGCGCATGGATGAATCGCTGATTCACGGCTCGCGGCCGGACTGGCTTGGTCTGCGCTCCGTTTCGAATCCCCGATCGCCGCTCGATCATTTCCACCGCTTCGACACGTGGATCGAGCCGGATCGCTTCAACGACTGCACGCGCAGCGGCTGTCATTCGCCGCTTCCTCATGCTCGTCAGAAGGAGACGCGCGCATTTCTGAATATGCACGCCACCAGCATCCACTGCGCCGTCTGCCACTTCGACGAGGCCGCCAACCCGTTGCCGCTTGCATGGTACGACTTGATCACCGGCCGCGCCACGCAACCGCCAGCACTTTTGCGGGCTTTCGGCCGGCTCACGGATCGCGATGAGAAAAGCACGTTTTCGTCCGAAGATCAGGCGGCCGTGGCCGCCCTTCTTCGCGAAGCTGCCAAGGCCGCGCACGACGATCCAGCGCTGATTCGCGCGGCGCGCGAGTTGGAGGGCTTCCGACCGACCGGCGAGAACTTCGCCAATGCGCTGCGCGATGCCACCGATGTGGTTCGGCGCTTGTTTCGCGGTTCGTACGGCGCGAAGCTCGCCCTGAGCTTCCCTGGCGGCGATCCCGTTCTGGGGCACCCAAACACTGACGCGGCCGTTCGTGAATGGCTCGCGAATGGCGCGAGCGCGACGGGCGAGCAGCGCGAGAAAATGCTCAGGGCCGTCCACCCGCGTCGCCGCGCGCAGACCCATCAATGCTCCGATTGCCACGTCGAGCAAGGCGGACTGATCCAGTTTGAAAAACTCGGTTATCCGCGCTCGCGCGTGTTCGCGCTGCACAACTCCCCGGTGTTTCAGATGATCGAGCATATTCGCCAAGGCCGGCCTTTCTACCTGCCCGGGTTTGGTGCTTCTCACGGAAACGAAAAACCGTAGATTCTCCGCTCCTCGCGGGCACAACATCCGTATCGGCGACATCCAGCGCCTCGATCACCGGCGACCCCGTAGCGTCTCACTGCGCGCATTGCGCGTGGCGAATTCAATTCGACATCCAAAACGAAATCCTCGAAAATCCACGGTATCTTTCGCCATCGGAGCTAAACCATGCCAACCAACGCGCGCCTGCTCGCAATCCTCGCCGCGCTCGTCTCCGCCGCCCGCGCAGCCGAACCGCTTCAACCCGTCCCGTTCTCACGCGTCGCGCTGAGCGACCCATTCTGGTCGCCGCGGATCGAGACCATACGCCGCGTCACGCTGCCGCACTGTTTCGAGCAGTGTGCCGCCACCGGCCGCCTGCGAAACTTCGAGCGCGCCGCCGGCAAGCTCAGCACGCCGTACGAAGGATATTTCTTTAACGATTCCGATGTATTTAAGGCGATCGAAGGCGCGGCTAATCTGCTGGTTGATCGCAAACGCCCCGACGCCGATCTCGACGCGCGTGTCGACCAGCTCATCGAGCTCATCGCCGCAGCGCAGCAGTCGGACGGTTACCTCAACACGTATTTCATCACGACGCGCGAGCCGCGCTGGACCGACATCAAGGACAAGCACGAGCTTTATTGCGCGGGGCATCTCATCGAAGCCGCCGTGGCCCATCGCGAGGCAACCGGAAAAGAATCGCTCTGGAACGTCGCGCTGCGCCTCGCCGATCATATCGACCGCGAATTCGGACCCGGCAAGCGCCTCGACCCCTGCGGACATCCGGAAATCGAGCTTGCACTGTTACGGCTCGCACGAGCCGCAGGCGACGAAAAATACGCGCGACTCGCCGAGTTCTTCATCACACAGCGCGGCAGCAGCGCCGGCCGCAAACCATTCGGCGAATACGCGCAAGACGCCGTCCCGCTCCGCGACATGACACAGGTCGCCGGCCACGCCGTACGCGCGATGTATTACTTCAGCGCCGCTACCGAGCTTACCGCCAGCGAGCGGTTTCGCGACGATCTGCCCGTACTCGAAAAGCTGTGGGATGACACGACCGGATCGCGCATGTACGTCACCGGCGGCATCGGCAATTCGGCGCAAAACGAAGGGTTTACGCGCCCGTTCGATTTGCCCAACGAAAGTGCCTACGCCGAAACGTGTGCCTCAATCGGCCTCGTCCTCTGGGCACATCGCATGAATCTCGCCACCGCCGACGCACGATACGTCGATGTGCTTGAACGCACGCTCTATAACGGCGTATTGTCCGGACTGTCGCTCAGCGGTGATCGCTTTTTTTACGTCAACCCGCTGAGCAGCCGCGGCCGGCACGAGCGACAGACGTGGTTCGCGTGCGCTTGCTGCCCGCCGAACCTGGTGCGCGTGATTCCGACGGTCGGCGGCTTTGCTTACGCGCATGACGACGAATCGATCTACGTCAATCTCTTTATGTCGAGTACGACGACAATCGCGCTGCCCGGTGAAAAAGCAGTGCGCCTCTCTCAGACAACCGATTATCCGCGCAGCGGCGTCGTGACGATCAGGATCGACTGCGACAAGCCCGCCGAATTCGACATCGCCATCCGCCAACCGGCATGGGCCGACGTCGCCGATTGGCTGGTCGCCGGACAGCGGATCATGGATTACCCATTATCGCGCGGCTACGTACACTTTCACCGCACCTGGCGATCGGGCGACGAAATTCGCTTTGTGCTGCCCATGCCGATCAAGCGCATGCAGGCCGATTCGCGGGCGGCCGACTGTGTCGGTCGCGTTGCGCTGCAACGCGGACCGCTGGTCTATTGCGTCGAAGCCGCGGACATGAGCGTTTCACCGCGGCGGATCTCGCTGCCGCGCGAGTCGGCGCTCAGCGCCGAGTTCCGCGACGATTTGCTCGGCGGCGTGACGATCATCAGTGGCCGAGCTATTACGCCGAATGACTCGCGCGCGGCGGGGTGGAACGTCGCGCTTTACGAGGCCGCCCCGCCTGCGCAGTCCGTCGAATTCAACGCGATTCCCTATTACGCCTGGGCCAATCGCGCCCCCGGCGAAATGCTCGTCTGGATTCCCGAGTCGCCTACGCTGGCCGACGCGGCGCCGCTCGCCTGGCTCACGGCCAGCGCCTCGCACTGTTATGAGCGCGACACGCTGGCCGCTTTGTCCGATCGCGTGATTCCCGTTGCATCGAACGATGAGTCCATTCCGCGTTTCACCTGGTGGCCGCGGCGCGGCTCGCGCGAGTGGGTTGAGTACAACTTCGCGGGCCGGCGACATGTGCGCGGCGTCGATATTTTCTGGTTTGACGACTCCGGGCGTGGTGGCGGCTGCGCGTTGCCCGCGAGCCGGCGGCTGCTGGCCCGCGTCAATGGCGAATGGCGCGAAGTCACCGCCAACGCTTCTCCCGGCGCTGCGGCTCCGTCGCCGGCTCCGCAGCCTTCGCAACCCGCGACGCGCGAATTGCCACAAGCGGACCCCGGCGCGCAAGAACGGCGGCAATCGCACCACACGATGCGAGAACCACAGCCAAGCGGCATCGACGCGTTGACATTTGAGCCCGTCTTTACCGACGCGCTGCGCGTGGAGGTCGAGCTCCGGCCAAACCGCAGCGCTGGCATCCTGGAATGGAAAATCCGCTGAGACAACGCGGGGTGTCCGTCATGACTCCCCGCCCGACCAGGGAAAGGCCGGGGAAGGGCGGCACGCGCCAGACCATTCCCCGATCACCTCGATCCGCTCAATCACGTTCTTGCATTGTGCGTTATGCAATTGGCGTAATGCTTAACTATACGTCTCCTTACCCACCGCCGAGCGCGGCGACGAACGGATCGATGTCAAAATTGTTGGTTCATCCGGTATTTCCGGGATGCTCCTGTGGAGCCATTAAGGCCTGACAGAAGCGAATTTTACGGCGTTTTCGGCCTAAGGAGGGCACCTTGCTGGAGCGTCTGAGCGACCGGAACAGGCCGTCCGAGCCAAGTCATCGAACGCACGGCAGAATGGCGGGATTCCGGCCGTTTGGCGGTGCCTCGACCTGAAAGCGTTCCCCGGAAATCCCGGATGAACCAAAAATACTCGCAATCCAGGTCGGCCTGCGACGAGCCGACGCCGCTGTCGCGCGTAATGGTCTTCACGCGGCCAAGCTCGTCATACGTATACAGAACCGTCTTGCCGTCGCTGCCCGTGATCGTCAGCGGCTGATGATTGGCGTTGTACTCGATCACGCTCGTGGTCCGCGAGATCGACCATTCCGGGCCGCTGTCGTCGTGGCCGGTCGTGATCGTCGCATCCTCCAGCCGGCCGTGGGCAGGGCCCCCGGCGAACCTTATCAACTAAATCACATGCGAACGTAACAGTTCAGCCGTTTGCAGCGATTCGATTCGGTAGTTGGGGGAGTTGTCCGGTTTGGACGTAGCTTCGCAGGG
>JAEUIR010000097.1 GCA_016795025.1 Phycisphaerales bacterium | reverse complement strand
CTTTCGTAAACGCGACTTCGATTCCTTTGCCGACTCGCTTGACGCTTTCGAGCTTCGCGCCGACGTGGATCGCGTCAAACTGCTTGCGCAGGCGGGCTTCCAACACGCGGACAAGGTCTTCATCCGCGCCTGGAAGAATGCGGTCCAGAGCCTCGACGACGGTGACTTTCGAGCCGATCGCCGCATAGACCTGGCCGAGTTCGAGGCCAATGTAGCCGCCGCCGATGACGAGCAGCGAGCCGGGGATTTCTTCCAGACTCAGCGCGCCGGTCGAATCCCAACACAACTCAGGCGGCAGCAGCGACGCGGGCAGGCGTTTCGGCCGCGACCCCGTGGCGATGATCGCGTTCTTAAATTTCACGCGCGCGACGTCGCCGCCTTCAACGCGCACGGTCTTGGAGTCTTCAAAACGCGCGCGGCCTTGGATGACGCGCACATTTCGCTTTCCGGCGAGAGTCTTGATTCCGCCGCACAGGCGATCCACAACGCCCTGCTTAAAGCCGCGCAGCTTGGCCACGTCGATCTTCGGCTCGCCGAACGCCACACCCCAGTTGGCGGCGTCGTGCGCTTTCTCGATCAGGTGCGACACGTTCAGCAGCGCTTTCGACGGGATGCAGCCCTCACGCAGGCATACGCCGCCGAGCAGCGGGTTTTCGTCGATCAGCGTCGTTTGAACGCCCAGATCAGCAGCCTTGAACGCCGCGACATATCCGCCCGGCCCGCCCCCGATGACGAGCAGTGATGTTTCTTCGGTAAGTTCGCCTACGACCACGCGATTTTCTCCAGTGGATTTAATGCCCTGGCAGTGAACAATTCGATCAAATAACCGAGCTTCCGCCGTGGGGTTGCCCGATCCTCACCAATCAGACCTTCAGTGTTCGACGCCTACATACTGATCAATCGCAACGGGTTCTCCAGGGAATTCACCACTTCCCGGGTGAAGCGCGCCGAGTCCGCCCCGTCCACGACGCGATGATCGAATGACAGGAAACACGGCATCATCAACCGCGGCGTGATCTGCCCTTCGACGACCATCGGCTGCAAAACGGCCTTGCCCAGGCCGAGAATTCCCACCTCCGGGAAATTCACCATCGGCGTCGCGAAGGTTCCGCCGATCGCGCCGACGTTCGTCACCGTAAACGTCGCGCCGCGCAGTTCGGCGATGTCGAACTTGCCGCTCTTGACCCGCTCCGAAAGCTCGTTCAGCTCTTTCGCCACAACCGGCAGCGGCTTGCGATCCACGTCTCGCACCACCGGGACCACCAATCCGCGCGGCGTGTCCACGGCGCAGCCCAGGTGAATATAGTCTTTGTGGATGATCTCGTTGTTCGCCGCGTCAAAGCTGCAATTCAGGTTCGGGAAATCACGCAGCGCGCTGGCGACCGCCTTCAACACGATCGCAGTCATCGTGAGTTTCGATTGGCCGGCCTTGAGACCCTCGTTGAAACGTTTGCGGTTCCGCTCCAGCTCAGTGATGTCTGCGATGTCGCCATGCGTCACGCGCGGCACGTTCAGCCACGCGCGTGTCATTTGCCGCGCGATGGTCTTGCGGATTTGCGAAACCGGCTCGCGGCGGATCGGACCCCATTGCGAAAAATCGGGCAATTGCTCTGCGGCGACCATCACACTGCTTGTTCCACCCGCGTCCATTGCTGCACCCACGCTCGGGTGGGCAACGACCGGCGAACCGCCCTTCACATGACGCTCGACGTCTTCGCGCATCACGCGCCCATTCGGCCCGCTTGGAGCCACCTCCGCGATATCAACCCCCATCTCGCGGGCGAGCTTTCGTACATTCGGTGCGGCCGGCACCGGACCTTCGCGACGTGCAGCCGGCGCGACGGCGGCCGAAGCTGGAGCGCTCGTCGATCGAGCTGCGGACGCATATGCCGGCTCCGGTGCGCGAGGCGGCGGAACGACCGGCGCGGCCACGGCGGCCGCCGGAGCCGAAACCGGCGCGGCAGCGACTGCGGGCTTTTGCGTCGGTGCGGCGGCCGGGGCGGCAGTTCCCGCACCGTCATCGATGACGACGAGCACTTCGCCGACTTTCACGGTTTGTCCGGGTTTGCATAGCAATTTCGCGATACGTCCCGTCTTGGGAGATGGAATCTCAACCGCTGCCTTGTCGGTCTCGACCTCAAGCATCGGCTGATATTCATTGATCGTGTCGCCCTCTTGAACGAGCAGGCTGACGATTTGCCCTTCGTGAACGCCTTCACCCAGGTCCGGGAGCTTGAATTCAAACATCGATCAATCCTCTTCGCGAATCGCCGGGCCGCCGGCCCATTCATTCTTGTGGCGCTTGCAAACGCTGCGGGTGATCCGGCAGCGTAGATTCCACCGCGCCGCCAAAACGCCTGCTCAAAAGCCGCGCCATCGCTCGCAGCGCGGGTCGGCTATGTTAAGTGAACAAACCGGCTTGGCCAAGTTGCGGTTGCGCGGTAGCGTGCGCGCGCATGGTCGGAGACATCATCCAGATTCCAACATCGGACGGCGGAACCGTTGCCGTCAAACGACGGCCGAACCGCGGCGGAACGCCTGTCGTGCTTTTTCACGGATTGGCGGTGAACGCCGACCTATGGAATTTGCCGGATATCGACGGACCAAATTATCGATATCGATCCCTCGCAACTGTATTAGTCGAGTCAGGCTATGACGTCTGGCTGGTGAATTTTCGCGGCCACGGCGCGCCGACGATGTATAGCGCTCCCCCACCGGGACAGCGCGATTGGTGCGTGGATCATTTTATCGCGTTTGACTTGCCGGCCGTGTTCGAGCGTGTTGCGGCCGAAAGCAATCGGTCTCCTTTCGCCATCGGCGCGAGCATGGGCGCGATGACTCTCGCGGGATATGTTCTCGGGGCCGCAATGACCGACGAGGGGCGGGGCCCGCATATGGTCGCCGATCCGGCCATCGCCGCAGCCCGTCAGGCAGCGCTGCGCGGCTGCGCGTTTATCGAGTTTCCCGCGGCGCTTCGCTGGCCCCAGCCGCTCATCGCGGACGGCAAGCTGGACTGGGGCGGTCTGCTGCGCAACTGGCGGCGCACGGATCCGGAAGTGAACTATTCATTCGAGGTCGCGTCACGGCTTGGCTGGGCGATGGCGGTGGTCAATCTCGTCGGTGAGGTTCCCCTTGATTTCTTGCGCCCAAGCGTCGGGAGCATGAATTGGATTGAGGCTCTTCCCCGACGGCTGTCTGATTTGTTAAGCAAAGCGGAGCGCGGCGCCGTGCAGGCATTCTTGAATTTCGTGGGGATGTATACGGGACAGACAAATCATAAGGCCGACGTGTTCCTGCAAGGCCGCCGGCATATCGTCGATGGCATGAAAGCCGGTGTGCTGCGGCAACTCGCCAAGAGCGTGCGCAGTTGCGGCTTCGTAAGCGACATCGGCGAACCGGTGCTCGTCTATTCGAACCACTATGACCGCATTGCGACACCGGCTCTCGTGCTGGCGGGCTCTCAAGATCGCATTGCGAATCCGCAAGTCACGCGCGAGGCGTTTTTTGAGCGAATCGCATCGGCGGACAAGCAATTCCATCTGATCGATGGGGTTGGACACGCCGAAATCGAAACTGCACCCGTTGCTTGTGAAAAGGCATATCCTTTGATCGTCGATTGGCTGAAGCAGCACGACGCGGCGTGACGCAACGCCTCCACCCACAGAAACACCGCAGCCGGCCCGACGAGCAATCTCGCCGAGCCGGCTGCGTCACTAACCTAACAGACCTGCTTTCGAACCGCGGTTTACGGCCCCGCGAGCAGCGCGATGAACGGATCGATGTCAAAGTTATTGACTAATCCGTCGTCGTTGATGTCGGCGTTCATGATATTGCAGTTCGGATACGTCGCCGAATAAGCCGTCGCATCCGTTTGAGCCAGCACAAACGCGTCGATATCGAAGTTGTTCACGTTACCGTCGCAATTCAGGTCGCCGTCGTTGTCGGTGGCCGTGCAATCGAAGCTCAGCACCTTGAACCCGTCGACTGCCGCTTCGACGGTCGCCTCGGGCAAAGCGTCTGACGCTTCAAACCGAATGCGCATCGTCGCGGTCGGCGTCACAAACAGCGAAACTCCGAACAGGTGGCGGCGCCAGCCGCCGTCGGCCTCGTTGACCGGACCGACTGTCTCGACCGTGGTCCAGTTCGCGCCGTCGTCGTTTGAAATCGACACGACGAAAATGTCCTGGTGCGGATTGATGCCACGCGAGTTCGAATACCAGCGGGCGTATTCGATGATCGCGTCGCCGCTGCTCAGGTCGATTGTCGGTGATATCAGCCGCGTGTATCCGCCGTCCACGTCGGTGTCGCCCTGAACGTTTTGCGTCAGCCAGCAACTGCCGGAGCCGTCGTAATCCTGCGTCGGGTCGCCGCGACCGCCCGTGCCGGCCGGAACGCCCCGCTGCCACTGCCCACTGCGGAGGCCGGGACCATTTTGCACGGTCCAGCCGGTATCAGTCTCGAAGTTGTCCTGCGCCACGATCGTCGCGTTAAAGGCAGCCAGCGCGCCGTAATAGTCCGAAGGCGCACCAACCGGCAGCGACACCGAACGACCATTCACTGCCAGCCCCGAGACGTAGAAATGCACGTCCGTCGGGCAGACCACCGCCGGGAAAACAGCGTCGAACACCGTCGGTTCAATCTCAACGAGCGGAATCGTCACAAAACCCGCGCCCGCGTCGTAGCTCAGCGTCGCGCCGTTAGGAGCCAACGTGCTGCCTAACGGCGTAATCACCACGCGCATGCGATCGCCGCCAGCGGGATTCAGCGTGGACGGGCGGCCGTTCGGCAAACTAATAACGAGCACCGCGAGTTCGGGAACCGGGAAGCCGTGAGCGCTAAACGCATCCGTGATTTCAAACCAATGCGGCGAACCGTTGCCGAGGTTTTCATCATCGTCGTCAAGCGTAAGGAAATCCACGGGGATTCCAGAATCAATCGTCGATCCGGTGTGAAGTGGGACGCTATTGATCGTGAGCGTGCGAAGAATAGACATGTAATTCACAGGATCGACCGCCAGTAATTCATTGCGCAGGCTCCATATCGCGCCCGAGATCAACCGGCCGCAATCATGGGCCTCGCCGCTGCACGGATACTGCATGTTGTTATTGGCGTCTCGAAGCGGTGTGGTGCAACTCTGGAACCCCACCGCCAGCCACGGATCGTCGGTAACGAGCACAGCCGCACAATCCGACATGCCCTCGCCGTATTGATCCTGGCCGCTTCCGCCGGTCGCCACAATATGATGGCCGTATTCGTGATGCACGACCGTCGAGAATCCGGTGTTATTACAGCCGCCGCCCGACAGGAAGAAGTTGATGGCGTTTCCACTGTAATATGCGTTGCATGTCTGCGCTAGATTCACGATTGCATTGAATTCAAGTTGTGTGGCGATCGTTGGATACTGCGGGTTCGCGGCAAGAACGAGGTCGCGAATGATATTGGCGTGAATGTAGGTATTCACTTCAGATCGCGGTCGCTCGTTGTTATTCGGCTCATTGTGCAGGAAATTAGCCGGCCCGGGCGGAGTTACGTTCAAATTGATGGTCGAAACTTGGCCGGACGATTCCGTGATGAGGAAGTAACGCCCACGAACAACCGACTGCACCGACACCTGCGTATCACCAGCATTCGGAATCGTGAAGTCGCCATTGAAATCGGTGAAGTAATGTGTGTTGTTCAGCGTCACGCGGGCGTACGGCAAACCGCGCGGCGACTCTGGATCACAGGCGTCAGCCCGGTTGGTCTCGGTGGCAACACCACTGACGTTGCCGGTGATGTCCGTGTGATGGATTTCGCTGTGCGTGTAAATGACCGCACCGTTGCGGGCATCACAAACGAACAGCGCCTTGTCATAGTCCTCAAGACCCTCGTGCCCGTTGTCGGCAACGAATGTTACCGCCAGGCGCGGCTGCTCGATCTGCTCGTTCACTCCGGCGAAGATCACAAACTGCGGCGCGGAGAAATTCACATATGTCGGGTGCATCGACTGCACGACGAACGTGGAGGCGTCCATCGCATCCGCCATCGCCGGAAGCGTTCCGACGGAAAAGTCGCCCAGCGGACGCAGGCTGGAGCCGGCCCAGACGATCGGCGAACCCGCCTGATTGCGCGCCAGCAAGCGCAGTTCACCGCGGAACACCGGTACGCCTTCGCGCTCCTGCGTGTAATAAACCAGCGTGAATCGGTAATCGTTGGATTCCGGTTGATAGAAGACCTGCTGTGTCAAATTGTCGTTAAACCAGTTGCCCGGTCGAAGCTCATCCGCGGCTGCGCCGAACACATCAGCGTATTGCGCCCGGAAGAACTCGGCCGCCGCTTCGGCGCTCGCACCGGTCGTCAGGGGAACGCCGTAGACGCGCGACAGCAGCGCACCTTCATCGACAAAACGCACGCCCGGGTGCTCGGCGATTAGCCGAACACGAGCGTCAATCGTCGGACTGTCGCTGTCAAGGCTCAGACTCGCGGGGTCCGCGGCAAACGCGGCTAGTCCCCATCCGGCGATCAGCATGCTGCTCAAGAAACGGCGCATCTTTGCTCCTTCGGCCGATCCGGCCATCACACATGCCCGGTCAAACGTCTGTCTCACGGCTTGTGTGATTCGCCGTGGCTCTCTACAGAATTCACCTCAGCCAGTTTCGCACTCGGCGAGCGTCATACGCCCGCCACAATAGCCCGCCATGTGCCGCAAGATGATCCACCCCAACTTGAATCGCGCAGCGCACGGGTCGGATTCGGCGCGGCGCTCGATCAGCGGACTCTCCCGAACAAATCGCGCGGGGCCTGCCAACTCGACAAGCCCCGCGCGTCGATCACCCGTGAGCTTTACGGACCGGTCAGCAACGCCACAAACGGATCGATGTCGAAATTATTCAACACGCCGTCGTTGTTGATGTCGCCGTTCAGGATGTCGCAGCTCGGGAACGCCGCCGCGTAGCCGGCCGGATCGGTGAGCGCCAGCACGAACGGATCGATATCGAAGTTATTCACTTCGCCATCGCAGTTCATGTCGCCCTCTGGGAACGCCGGAGTGCAGTTGATCACTGTCACACTGAACGCGTCCACACCGGCTTCGATCACAGAGCCGGTGCCCAGATCCGAGGCCTCGAATCGCACTTTCACTTGCGCTGTCGGCGCCACGAAATCGCTGACCTGGAACGTATTCGTGTACCAGCCGCCGTCCGCTTGCGCTCCGGTCGGGCCGACTGTCTCGACCGTAACCCACGACGAGCCGTTGTTATTCGAAACATAAACAACGAACGTGTCGGCGTTCGGAGCCCCGCCGAACGTATTTGAATACCAGCGGGCATAGCTGACGACGCCATCCACGCCGGCCAGATTCAGCGTCGGCGAGATCAGCCAGGTGATGCCGCCGTCAACGTCGGAGTTGCAACCGCTGGCCGCGCTGTTGTCGGTCAGATAGCACTGACCCGACCCGTCATAGTCGGCCGGCGGGTCGCCGCGGCTGCAATTGACCGGAACGCCGCGATCCCACGGACCATCTGTCAGGCCGCCGTTGTTCTGCACGGTCCAGCCCTGGTTGGTTTCAAAGTCATCCGCGAATACTTCCGTCAGTCCATACGCGCTGACGGTGGAATACGTCGTGGTCGGAGCGTTACCAGGCGAAGTCACGAGAACGTTCGTCGTGGTGCGAGCGCCGACGTAGTAGCTTACGCTCGTCTCACATGCGGCGGCAGGAAAAACGGCGTCGTAGACATTCGGCGAAATCACTTCCATCGCCACTTCGGTGTACGGTCCGCCGGTGCTGTAGAACAGCCGGCCGGTGCCCGGCTGCGGCGTGGCTGCGAGCGGGGCGACCGCTACGCGCATTCGAGTGCCGCCTGCCGGCGAAATTGCATTCGGCCGACCATTGGGGAACGTGATGTCCAACAGCGCCAACGGCGGGATGACGAAATTGCGCGGGCCAAATGCCGCCGCGATCTCTGAATAATGGGGCGTGCCGTTGTCCAGGTTGTTGTCGTCATCGTCCAACGTCAGGAAATCGATGCCGATTCCGTCATCCACGGACGATCCAGTGTGCAGCAGTACGCTGTTCACGGACAAATCCGTCCAGGTTGCGTAATAGCCGGTCGGATCCGTCGCGAGCAATTGGTTCCGCAGCGACCACACCACGCCCGACAGCAACTGACCACAGAAGTGAATCTCACCGGAGCAGGGATAAGTCATCGCGTTGTTTGCGTCTCGAATACCGGCAGAGCAATTGTTCTGGAACCCGATCGCGAGCATGGTGGTTTCGGTAATCAAAACGCCCATCACGTCGCCGAATCCCTCGCCGTATGCTCCCTGGCCGCTGCCGGCAACCGCGACGAGGTGATGACCGTATTCGTGGTGAACGACCGTGCTGAAACCGGTGTTCGCGCATCCGCCGCCTGCACGATACATGTTGATCGAACTGCCGTCATAGAAGGCGTTGCACGTGCTGGCGAGGTTCACGTTCACAGTGAAGTTGTGCTGATTGAAAATCGTCGGAAAAGTCGGGTTGCGGTCGAGCACGAAGCTGCGAACAATGTTGGCGTGCAAATAGCAATTCACATCGCTCCGCAGAAACTCCGCCGAATTGGCCGGGTTATGCAGGAAGTTCGCGGGGCCCGGAGGCGTGACGTTCAACGTGAGCGTCGGAATGCTTCCGCCATTGTCAACCACGGTGAACCAATCGCCTTGCAATTCGGAATTCACATTCACCGGGCTGGTCCCGGCGTTGGGAATCACGAAATTGCCGTCGCGATCCGAAAACGCGGTCGTTCCGCCGATCGAAACACGCGCATACGGCAGCGGCGTCGATGCTTCCGGGCCGCAAAGGTCGGCCCCGACGCCTTGCGTCGCGTTGCCGGCCACACTGCCCGCCACATCCGTGTGGTGAATCTGGCTCTCGGCCAGCAAGATCATGCCGGTGTTCGCGTCGGTCAGGTAAAGCACTTTCTGATAGTCCGGCAGCCCTTGTTTGCCGTCATCGACCATTGTCTCGACAGCCAGACGCGGCTCCGGCGTTTCACCATTTTGGCCGGCCCAAATCACGAAGCGCGGCCCGGAGAAGTTCAACATGTCGGGCGATTGCGCGACGATCGCATCGCGACCGAGTGCCGCGGCTGATTCCAGCGACGGCGCCACGCCGAGATCGAAACCTTCGAGCGAGCGCAGCGTCGAAGAGGCCAGCACGACCGGATGGTCAAGCTGATTGCGGACGAGCAGGCGAAGCTCGCCGCGAAACACCGGGATGTCGCTGAAATACTGCGAGTAGTAAACGAGTGTGAATTTGTAGCTGTCGGTCTCCGGCTGGTACATCACGCCCTGCGTTTCGTTGCCGTTGAACCAGCTACCGAGGCGCAGCTCGCTCGCACCGACGCCGAAAACATCGACATAACTGTTGCGGAAGCTCTCGGCCGCCGCGACCGGATCATCGCCGAAGCTGAATGCCGTGCCGTAGACGCGCGACACCGTATTGCCCTGGTTCAGAAACTGAACTCTTGGATAATCCTGGCGCAGGCGCGCATCCTCGCCGCGCGTGACTGGGCTCGCCGTCAAGCCGTTGTTCTGATCCGAGGCGAACAGCGCCGCGGAGCCGAACGCGATGGGTAGCATGCTTTGCAGAAACCAGCGCATACTCTCTCCTAGGGGGATTAAATGGATGGAACATTCCGTCGCACACACTTTTTCCAGCAGCCGGGTGTGTGCTGGGTAGCCGGCTCGCCCACCTATTCGACGATAGTCGCAATTTTGTATCAATACAACTCAAATTTGTCGGTTACGCGCGACCAATAAGGAAAAATCTAATATCGGTCGCGCTGCCGATCATCCAAGCCGGGCCGCGATCGGCATACGACGCCCAAAACCAAACGCGCGCCGTGTGACTTTCAATCCAGGCGCAGCCTGCTGTCGCTTGTATTCGCTTTGATGAACACGCCGAATCACATCGCCCACAACCCGCGCGTCGAAACCCGCCATCACGATCTCGGCTGCGCTCCGCCCGGCCACCTCGTATTGCTCCAAAATCGCGTCGAGAACTTCGTACGGCGGCAGCGAGTCCTGATCCAACTGATTCGGACGCAACTCCGCGGACGGGGGCTTGGTCAAGGTGCGGTTCGGAATCACCGGCCGACCTGCCGTTTCGTTGATGTATTGCGCCATCGCATACACGGCCGTCTTCGGCACATCCGAGATGACCGCCAAGCCGCCGCACATATCGCCGTAGAGCGTGCAATAACCCACGGCAAGTTCGCTCTTGTTGCCGGTTGTCAGCAATAGTGAACCAAATTTATTCGATAGCGCCATCAGCAAAACGCCGCGGATGCGGGCCTGAACATTTTCTTCCGTCACATCGGGCGGTCTGCCGCCAAAATGCGGCAGCAGCACACGCTCGAACGACGCGTGCAGCGGTTCGATCGCTATTTCCGAAAGCTGAATTCCCAGATTCTTCGCCAACTCGCGGGCGTCGGCCAGGCTATGCTCGCTGCTGTACCGGCTCGGCATCGCCACGCCGTGAACGTTTTCGCGGCCCAGCGCCGCCACGGCCAAGGCTGCGACAACCGCTGAGTCGATTCCGCCCGACAGCCCAAGCACCGCCGATCCGAACCCGCATTTTCGCGCGTAATCGCGCAATCCCAGCGTGAGTGCCGCATGCATGCCTGCCGGTCCGGTCGGGATGCACGCCTTGTGGCCTCCGATGATCGGATGAGCGGCTGCGCCCCGCGTGGCCGCCGGAAATTCCGCGATCACCAGGTCTTCATCAAACGCGCGAGCCTGCACGGCGACGCGGCCGTCAACCGCCACTACGCAACTGCAACCGTCAAAGACGAGTTCGTCGTTGCCGCCCACCTGGTTTACAAACAAAAGCGGAGCGCCGCGACGCGCATGACCGCTCATGAGTTCAATGCGCTTCGCGTGCTTGTCGAGGTAATACGGCGACGCGGAAATGTTGACAATGAGCTCGGCCCCCTGCCGCACGAGATCGGCGATCGGGTCGCAAGCGTAAAGCGGATGCGAACCCAGCTCTTCCTGCGCCCACATGTCTTCGCACACTGTCAGGCCGATCTTACGTCCCGCGATCTCCACCGGCGGCTGCTCGCCGGCCGGCTCGAAATATCGAGCCTCATCGAAAACGTCATACGTCGGCAACAGGCGCTTGCGCCGAATCGCGGCGATCCGGCCGTTCTCCAGAAACGCCGCGGAATTGAAGACCGGCCGGCCGCTCGCGTTCTGGTTTGGCTCCGCAAACCCGACAATCGCGGCGATGCGCCGGCATTCGTTCGCGATTCGCGCTACCGCGGACACATTGCGATCAATCAATTCGGCACGCAGCAGCAAATCTTTCGCGGGATACCCAAGCACGACTTGCTCGGCGAACACGGCCAGATCAGCGCCAGCGGATTCCGCGTCGCGCAATCCCCGGATGATTCGCGCGACGTTGTGCTCGATGTCGGCCACCGTCGGATTGATCTGCACCAGCGCGATTTTCAAGGCGTTTTCTCGCGGAAGTTTGATGCGAGAATCTTAATGCCGGCCCGTCCCCGCGTTCCAGCGGCATCCGGTGGGTAAAATCACATAGGTTTCGACAAAGAACGGCCTTGGGTAGCTTCGGCATCCTGCCGGTGCGTTTTTTCCGAGCAGAGCCGCGCCCGTAAGGAAGCGGTTGCCCGGCCGCTCGGCACCGCGTTTGGTTCGGCATTCTCGCCGGTGTAACGGCCGCGTGAATCAGACCGTCCAACTGCGTCGTAGATCCCGGCAACTGTGTCCAAACAAAGGATGAATGGTGAATATGGAGCGCTGGAGCAACGTGTCGACACCCGCGATGAAGCGATTGGGCGGCATTGGAATAACGATCGCGATCGGCGCGAGCATAATCGCGCTGGCCGTGATCGGTTGCCGCGGGGCGCCACCGGCGGAGCAGAGTTCCACCCCAACGACGAACGCATCGAGTCACGAGAAAGGAGAACCGATGAGCGACAAAGTCACTTACTCGGATGAAGAGCTCCGAAAACGCTTGACGCCGGAGCAGTATTACGTCGCGCAGCAAAAAGGCACCGAACGCGCCTTCACCGGCAAGTACTGGAACACCAAGCAGGCCGGCGAGTACAAATGCGTCGTGTGCGGCCAAAAGCTGTTCGAATCCGCAACGAAATTCGATTCCGGTTGCGGCTGGCCGAGCTTCTATGCCCATTCCGACGATGCGAAGATCACTGAAACCGAGGACGCCAGCCACGGCATGCAGCGGGTCGAAGTGACCTGTACGCGCTGCGGAGCCCATCTCGGCCACGTCTTCCCCGACGGACCGCGCCCGACGGGCATGCGCTATTGCATTAACTCGGCGTCGATTGACTTTGATCCGGCCGAGGCGGATGTGAAATCGCAGCCGGAGAAAAAGTAAGCGCGACTAACAGAATTGAGCCGTGACCCCGGGGGAGCGGTCGCTTCGGAGCGTTGTCTTCGCCCGGAACGTGCATGCGTCTTCGCCCTGAAGGTGCATGCGTCTTCGCCCGGAGGGTGCGCCCCGCGGCGGACGCGCTCGCTGACGCATCGGTCCAAGCAGCTTGGGTGGCATGCTCTCGCTGTACCCAGCGTGAGCATGCTTACGCGGAGTACAGCGAAAGCATGCCACCCGCCGTCCACGCAACGCCGAGTTACGTCCATGCGGCGCGTTCCCGCGTCCATACGGCTTGGAGATTCAGCCATGCGGCGCGCTGCCCTATCCATGTACCTCTGGACCGTGGGACTCGTCCCGGATGGCAGCATGGCATGGATTGAACCGGCCCAAACGCGCATAATCGGCGGTGAGGAATGACCATGGCGCTTACGACCGCGTACCTTGTTTCCGCGAAGAACCTCGGCTCGTTTCTGGACGCGCTGCGTTCTGCGCAGGCTCCCAAGAAGTTCACCATCTCGTTCTTGGAACAACTAGGCTTCAAGAGCACGAATGACCGTCTATTCCTTCCGATGCTCAAGGGCCTCGGACTTCTCGACCAACAGGGCGTGCCAACACAGCGGTACTTTGACTTTCTTGACGGGACGCAGTCAAAGCGAGTCCTCGCGGCAGGTATCCGTGATGCATATGAGGACTTGTTCCGGATCAAGACTAACGCCAACGCACTCACTCGAGCCGAGTTAGAGGGCAAGCTGCGCAGTCTCACTCAGGGCAAGTTGTCAGACAATGTGCTGAAGCTCACGGTCAAGACGTTCACGGAGTTGGTCAAACAGGCTGACTTCTCCGCGGAGGCTACAGCTAAGCCGGAGAAACCTGATGCCGCGGCGGAAACCACGGAGGAGGCCGCGGATGTCGCGCCGGTCGAGCCGCCTCCGCTTGAGCGAGAACCAGCGCGCCCCCACCGCTCGGCAAACCGCGCATTCGATGCACTCGCATACCGTATCGAAGTGGTGCTGCCGGCTACTCGCGACAAGCTGATCTACGACGCTATTTTCCGGAGCCTTCGGGAGCATCTGCTGTGAAACACGGCGCAGACCTCTATTCGTTCGTTATGCGCGGTTGGATGTGCCAGACCGCGGTGGAACGAACTACTGCCGCGAAGACGCGTCGGCAATCCGTTGGCGTCGAACGGATCGCCAAGGCGATGCCGCGCTCTGCGTTCGATCGCGAGTTTCTGAATTCGGCGGACAAGATGGCCGTTGTCTACGCGACGATTGCAGCTTTCGAGAACTCGGCCCGAAAGTTCATTCAAGACAGGCTAATCGAGGCCGTAGGGGCGGATTGGTGGGATAAAGCGGTCCCCGCCGATGCGCGGAAGCAGGCGGAGACGCGGAAGGAGGACGAGAAACAGCATCGATACCACGGCAACCGTGGGACGTCGATGATCTTCTACTGCCAGATAGGCGACCTGCCGTCGATTCTCCAGAACAATTGGCCGCACTTTCAGGATCACCTGCCGTCGATCGAGTGGGCGAGACAGATTTTCAAGGCCATCGAGCGCTCGCGCAACGTCATCATGCACGCGGGCGAACTCACGATGAATGACATCGAACGGGTTGCGATGAACGTGCGCGATTGGTTGGAGCAGGTCGGCGGCTAGGTCGGTAGTCAGGGCCGCTGGCCGGCCGAAAAAGCCGTTCAACGGTACGTAGTACCACCGGTTTTCATGTTGTAGATCGCGGCGTCGATATCTCGAATCCCCTTCCCGAGAATCACTATCGCGTCGAGGATTGCGGCGATTTCGCCAACCGTCACCTGGTTGTTCGTGACAATACGGGCCTTCAGCGATTCCATCGCCTTCTGGAGTTCGCTAACTTCGGTATCCACTACCATGACATAGCCTCCACTGGATAGAAGCCTATTGAGCTCGGCAAGCGTGGTCAACCGATCCCGTTGGCGACAGGTGGCACACCGCCGCTGAAGGCCCTAGCCCAAACCCGCGCTCAATACTCCCACGGCCCCGGCACCCAACGAAACGCGTCGCCGTCGACCGCCATGCAACAAACGGACAGGACCGACGGGAGCGCGGCCACCAACCCGCGACTCGGCGGGCAGAGTCACGGGCCAGCGACCTGCGGTTGGCCGCCAGATCCGCAGGAGTGCGACGCGCACAAACATCATCGTTCGATCGTCACCATCGACTTGCCGGGTTGGACCGCCGCAAAAACCCAGGCGACGTCTTCATTGAGCATGCGAATGCAGCCGAGCGACTCGGACTTGCCGATCGACTGCGGCTCGATCGTGCCGTGAATACCGAAACCCTTCTTTGCTACAGCTTCGTCGCTGACGCCTTCGAGCGCGATCCAGTACTCGCCAAGCGGATTCGACGGATCGTCGGCCGCGATCACGCGCTTGTCCGGCGCGGATTCGCTCGGGTAGTACGTCGGATTCGGCTGACGATCCCGCACGCGCCACTCGCCCGTCGGCGTGCCGTCGTTTTTCCCGAGACCGATCGAAAAGCTGCGAACGAATACGTCCTGAAGGTACAAATCCAGCCGGTATTGCGATTTGGAAATCCTCGCGTGGAACGGTCCGAGCGGGATTTTCAACTTTTGGCCGAGACGCAGCTTCGAAGCATCGCTGATTCCGTTTATACGCAGAATGATGTCATAAGGAATGTTGTAGCGCCGCGCGACATTCGCCAGTTTGTCGCCTGATTGAACCGTGTAAATCTCGACCAGCGGGTCTCCCGCAACGGGTTGCACTGAGAACAACGTCACATCGGCGATTCGCGTTAACAGCGCGCGAGCCGCCGCGGCTTCGCCCTGATTCTTGTCCCGCTTCAGAATGGCCATTGCGGCCGTGCGGGCTTCGATCAGCTTTCCGGCATCAACTAACTTTCGAGCGGCTTCCAGCTCGGCGCTCGCGTTCGCCGCGGCTGACGCTGGTGACTGCGTTTGATTCGCCGGAGCCGGCGGAGATTGTGCGACCGGCTGTGGTGCGGCTTTCGGCGGGGTCGTTTCGCCGGATGTGGGTGCCGGTGGTTGCTCCGGGCGCAGCTTTGTGATCGGCTCGTCAGCGGCGGCCATTGTGCCCGCCGCAAAAAAGATCACGCCGGCGAATAGCCGCGTTCCGCAAACGCCCAGCCGCCCGATTGTGAACATCTCGTCGCCTCCATGCGATTCAGAAAGCCCATTTATCATATTCTTTTTTCGCGCCACTCGACGAACAATCAAAAAACCTGCTCAGGCTCATCTACAATATCCACCGCGCCGGCCGCAGCCAGGTCTTCACGAGTGCGAAATCCCCATGTGACGGCCACGCTGTGAACTCCGGCTCTCGCGGCGGTTTCGACATCAGTTGGGGTATCGCCGACCAGCCAGGCGGACACCGGCCGCGCGCCCAGCGCCGCGCACATCCGCAGCAGTTGCGTCGGATCCGGCTTGCGCAGATGCTCCTCGACGTAGCCCTGCACCGCGCCAAAGACACCGTCCGGCCAGAACTCGCGCGTCACCAGTCTGGTCATCTCATCCGGCTTGTTCGACAACACGCCGAGCGGAACGCCGGCCGCCCGGAGGCGATTCACAAGCTCCGCAACGCCCGGATATGGTCGCGTGTGCAGCAGCGGTCGCTCACGGTATCGCGACCTGACCATTTGAATCAGCGCGTCAAGCAAGTGCGGGTTCGCGCCAGTCAGTACGCGCTGACACAAAACGGGCACGCCCTCGCCGACCAGATACCGATAATCGCTTATCGGGCGATCCGGTAATCCGAATGTACGCAAACACTCATTCATCGCCTCTGCAATGTCTTGGAGCGAATCGACGAGCGTGCCGTCGAGGTCAAAAATGACTGCCGATGGCGGCGTTGGCCGATGCAAGGACACTCCGATGATGGTGCGCGCGCACGGGCTACGCAACCGACAGTTTGATTGCAACTATAAGAGTGCGTGATGCATACGGCGCGAATTCGGCCCGCAAGCGAAGCGCGCCTCTTTGGAGCCGCAGATGCGTTT
>JAEUIR010000096.1 GCA_016795025.1 Phycisphaerales bacterium | reverse complement strand
CGTCGTGCTCGCGTTCGGCGAAGCCTACCCATGGGGCGGTGGAGACGTCTACTGGCATCGCAACCAAGGCAGCGGCTACAACGGTGCTCAGAACGTGGCACACAATGTCTACACCGCGGGCCAGACGCTGCACCTGCGCATCGAGGTGCGCGGCGACACATACACCGCGTGGGCCAACGACTCGCCCACGCCCACGACATCATTGACCACCGCCGAATTTCCCGCAGGCAGGATCGCGCTGCTCGATGGCGTCGCTGGGAATACGGCGTTTGACAATGTGTTCATTCAAACACTGACGAATTGCGAAGCGGGTTCGGGCAACGAGCCGGTGCGGATCATGCAGCGGCCGCTGTCGCAGACCGTCGAGGCCGGAGCGGCGGTAACGCTAAGTGTCGCGGCGACCGGCACCGGGCCGCTGCAATATCAGTGGGTGCGCAACGGCTCATGCGTGCCGGGCGCGACATCGCCGTCGTATTCGTTTACGGCGTCTGGCGCTTCGGAAGGTCGCTATGAATGCACCGTGACAAATGCGTGTGGATCGGTGGGTTCTTATCCCGCGATTGTGACGGTGAACGGCGGCAACCCGCCGGCGGATGTGAACTGCGACGGATTGGTGAACAATTTTGACATCAATCCGTTCGTGTTGGCGCTCAGCGACCCCGTTCTTTACGCACAGACGTATCCGGATTGCCCGATCACGTCGGCCGACATCAACGGCGACGGCGTGGTGAACAATTTCGACATCGATCCGTTCGTCGCGTGCATGGCGAATGGCGGTTGCCCGTAACGAACGCCGGGTATCGCGAAGAATCATCGGTTCTGAATTTGACCTGAACACCAAGGGCCGTGCGAAAGTGACATTCGCGCGGCCCTGGCTTGCTATTCATCGATTACGCGGCATCAGCCGCCTGATAACAGTCGCACGAATGCGTTGATGTCAAAGTTATTCACAGCGTCGTCGCCGTTCGCGTCGCAATTGCAGATGATGTCGCAATCCGGATACACGACGTCATACAACACCGAATCCGACAACGCGAGCACAAACGGGTCAATGTCGAAGTTGTTTACTTCGCCGTCGCAGTTTGCGTCGCCGGCCAGATAGCCGCTGCACGCCGGGCGGACGGTCGCGATGCGGACGCGCGTCGGGTAATAGAGCACGTCGAGCTGTAAATCGGGCGAAAACGCCGGTCGCTCGACGGTGGTGAACTCGCCACTGCGCGCCGCGCACGAGATGATGTCGAAGAGATCGCCATTGCTCGGCGAAAACCCATTGACCAGCTCCAGGCGCAGCGTCTTGCGGAGCGTGGCGACGCCTGAGGTGGTGATCCGGCCGTAGTTTGACTGTCCGACACCGCCGAGCTGAGCGACACACGTCGCGCCGACAACATCATCCATCACGAAGCCGGCCGTTGGCGAGCATGCAGCGCCGGGGCCGATCTCCATTCGGCCGCGATTGTGCAGCTCCGCGCTGGTCGAGAACTGCTTGCCATTGGTGATCGTCAATCGCCCAACGTCATCATTCGTGGCAAACGCGGCGAATGCATTCGAATTTGTGTTGGTATTCCACGCAGCGCCCGCGCCGTCGAACGTGATCGTGGCGCGGTTCGTCGTGATCGTCCCATGCGGCGAGCGATACGCGCCGCTTAGCAGGAACGAGCCGTCTGTGACCACATTGGCGGAAACGTTCGTCAGCGCCCCGTTGTGCGACAATGTCATGTTCGCGCCGACTTCAAGCGTTCCAAGGTTCGTCAGTTGCCCGCTCATCGTGGAGCCGCTCGGCGTGCCGCCGCGTCGCGCGGCAATGCGCGCACCCGCGGAATTGGTCAGCGAGCCTACAAGCGTGAGGTTGGAAGGATGGCCCCCGTTATTGCTGGTCGACTCCAGGCGAATCACACCGCGATTGAAAGCGCCGTCGATGACCGCCAGCGTCGCGGGACCGATGAGCGAATTTCCCTGCACCCATAGCTCGTAGCCGGGTTCGTTGCTTGTCACCAGCGTATTCAGCATTCCTTCAATCTGTATGACTGTCGCGCTACTGGCCGGCGCAGACACGCGAACCTCGGCATTGCGGACAAAGACCGATCCGTTGTTGATTCCGCCGGCGGCTTCGAATACGCCGATGCAGGTCAGCCGCGACGTGGTGGCCGCGACTTCCCCCGCGTTAATCAGCCAGCCGGAAATTGTGCTGTCTGCCGGCGCGCCGCCGCGCTGGGCCAAGATCAGCCCGCTGTTTGTGAACGTCCCATTGATAACCAGATTCGAGGGGTGTCCGCCGTTGTTGGAGATGGATTCCAGCCAGATGGTCCCGGCGTTCAACGCGTCAGGCACGGTGCTCAACGTGGCCGATCCAATGGAGGAATTTCCGCAAACCCAGACGCGGGCCATCGGCGATGCGTTTCCAAGGAGCGTCACGGCTTGTTCGGTGCGGATCGTGGAGTTTGTGGCGACGGTGTTGTTGATTTGCAGCGTGCTGCCCTGACTGCAATATGCCGGGCCGGAGATTGTGCCGCCGTCGAAAACGAATGAACCATCCAGAAAGCGATATTTTGCTGCATCATCCACATGGAACGTTCCGGCCGCCTGGTCGAACACATCGCCGCCGGCTTGATGTGTAACGGTCATTTCGGCGCCGAAGTCGATCGACCCGAGGTTGATCACGCTGCCTGAGAAGTTCGCGCTGGCCGTTGAGCCGCTGCCGCGTCGAACCGTAATCTGACCATCCGCGGCGTTCGTGAACGCTCCGATCGTCTCCAGGCTTGCGACATGGCCGCCGTTGTTGCTGGTCGATTCCAGGCGGATCGTTCCGTGGTTCGAAACGCCATCGGCGACAGTCAACGCCGCGTTTCCCAGCGTGCCGTTGGGCTGCACCCAAAGCTCATATCCCGGATGCACGCTGGTCGTCAGCGTAGTGGAGCCTTCCAGTGCGAGTATGGTCGCGCTCGACGCCGGCGCGGTCACGCGCAATTCGGCGTTACGAATCCACACCGCACCGTTGTTCACGCCGCCCGCCGCTTCAAACGCGCCGACGCATGTCATGCGCGAATCGGTCGCCGCCACTTCGCCCTGATTTACGACGATTCCTGAGACAACGCTCGCGGCCGGCGCGCCGCTGCCACGCTGCGCGAAAATCAGCCCGCTATTGGTCAATGCTCCAGTCGTATTAAGATTGGAGACATGGCCGGAATTGTTGGATATTGACTCCAACCAGATCGTCCCGGCGTTTGTCGCGCCGGGTGCCGTGATGAGTGTCGCGCTGCCGAGTGCGGCGTTGCCGCATACCCACACGCGGACGCTCTGCGCCGCGTTGTTGATGAGCGTAACACTTTGCTCCGTGCGAATCGTCGAATCACTGGCCACCGTGTCCTCAATCTGAAGCGTGCTTCCCTGGCTGCAATACGTAGGGCCGGAGATTTCGCCGCCGCTGAAAACAAATTGGCCTGCGACATAACGGAATTTTGACGTGTCGTCGGTGTGGAGCGCGCCATCGAGCATGTAAAAGCTGTCGTCCGTGCCGTCGTGGGTCGCGGTCAAGAAGGGCCCGATGTCAATGATCCCCTCGTTTGTGATGTCGCCGCTCAGATTAGCGAACGTGGTTGCTCCGCCGCCGCGCCGGATCAGAATTTGCCCGCCCGCGGCGTTTGCAAAATCCCCGAGCGACGCCAGGTTCGTAATGTGACCGCTGTTGTTGCTGGTCGATTCCAAGCGGATGATCCCGGAGTTGGTGATCGCGCCGTTGAGCGACAATGTGGCGTCGCCCACAACCCCGTTGGCTTGCACCCACAGCTCATAGCCCGATTGCACATCGCTGGTAAGTGCGTTCGCGCCTTCGAGTTGAAGCGTCGTCGCGCCGCTTGCCGGAGCGGTGGTGCTGATTTGCGACGCGCGAATGAATACGTTCCCGCTATTTGTGCCGCCGGCCGCTTCAAACGTGCCGGTGAAGAGCAAACGCGAATCCGACGCGGAGACAATCCCTTGATTCACGAGATGGCCGGTGAGCGAGCTTCCGGCCGCGGCGCCGCCGCCGCGCTGGGCATGAATCGTTCCAGCGCTTGTCAATGCGCCCGTGATGGACAGGTTCGAACTATGGCCCGAGTTGTTTGAGCTCGATTCGAGATTGATCGTTCCGGCATTGAACGCGTCGGGCTGCGAGACGACTAACGTAGCCCCGCCAACGGCGCTGGTGGGGTTTACCCAGATTGTCACGGCCGGTGAGAGATTGCTCAGCAATGTCACCGACTCCTCAGTGCGAATCGTCGACGGCGTGCCGACCGTAGCGGCGATGTTCAGACTGGCGTTTGAGCTGCAAAAGGCCGGCCCTGAGATCGCCCCGCCGGTGAAGTTGAACTGGCCGTGACGATATCGAAGCTTGGCGTTGGGATCGACGGCGATCGAGCCGGCTGATTGCGTAAACGTACCGGAGGTGGATTCGATCACCAGTGTCATGACCGCGCCGACGTCGATCAGCCCGGAATTCGCGATGCTGCCGGTGAACGTCGATGAGGTGACCGCTCCGCCGCCTCGACGGACCAGAATCTGTCCGGTCGCGGCGTTTGTGAGCGTCGTGCCGACCGTCAGATTGCTGGAGTGACCGCTATTGTTGCTGGCTGACTCCAGCCGGATAATTCCGCTGTTATCAGCTGTTGTTGCGACGTTCAGCACGGCCGAACCGATTGCGCTGGCGGCCTGAATCCACAGCGCCGCGTCAGCGGCCTCGATGCGCAGAGCCGTGATGTTGTGCGTTCCATTCAACGTGACTGTGTACGCGCCGCTCAACACCGGCAAAATCGCGGTGTCCGCGGCTGCGGGCGGGGTGCCGGTGTTCCAATTCGCGCCGGTGCTCCAAGAGCCGCCGGACGCATTGACCCATGTGACGTCTGTGGCCGACGCAGCCGCAGTAAGCAGAAGCATCATGAGCGGAATACAGACAAATCTACTTTGTGGCGACATGAAATTCTCCTTTGTTCCCTCATGAATGACCAAGCAGGTGCTATGCCATGTCGCTGCCAAAAGGCTGGTTTCACAGCGCTTTTGAGGGCCACTGTCTTCTGGAAAGCGTGACCTAATCGCTGCACGAATGGCCATCGGCGCGACGAGCATGGGCGGTTCCGTGGCGAAAATGACCTGTGGCGTGGCGAATTCCGGCGCTTGGCCGCTGTTGTGCACGTGCAGCGAATCAATCGCCGCCAGTTCGGAACAGCGGCACGTCGAGGTGCGCCATCTTTCCGGCCCCGATGGACCCGAGATCGCCCGCTGATTTACCGCAGCAATTCACGCGCGCCGGCACCGAACGGGTTAGAATGAGCCTGAACTGACAAGGCGATCGCCAGGAGAAAAAACGTGCCCAAAATCAAGAGCACCCCCAAAAAAGCCACAAAGACCGTCGTCAAAAAGCCCTCCAAGGCGCCGGCTGAGCGAATGAATCTGAAGGATGCGATGAGCGCCCTCGAAAAGGCCGGTTCCGCTCAGACGCGGAAAACCTACGCGCGGCACGGCGTCACGGGACCGATGTTCGGCGTCAGCTTTGCGACGTTGAAGGCTCTCTACAAGCGAATCAAAGTCGATCAGGAGTTAGCGGAGGCCTTGTGGAGCTCGGGGAATTTCGATGCCCGCAACCTGGCCGTCAAGATCGCCGATCCCGCCGGAATTTCTCCGCGTGAGCTTGATCGCTGGGCCGCTACGCCCACCGCGCGCATGTGTGGAGGCTATGTCGGTTATCTGACCGCGGAGAGTCCACACGGCCGCGCCAAAGCCGACAAATGGCTGGCCGCTTCGGACGAGACGACTCGGTCCGCCGCGTGGTGCCTCGTTGGTGCGCTGGCGATGATCGATGAGACGATCGCCGATTCCTGGTTTGTGGATCGGCTCGCTGAAATCGAAAATGGCATTCGCTCCGCGCCGAACGCGCATCGCTACCACATGAACGGCGCGCTCATCGCCATCGGTGGCCGCAACGCCGCGCTTCGCAAGGCGGCCACCGCCGCCGCCAAGCGGATCGGCGCGGTTGACGTGGACCACGGCGACACCGACTGCAAGACGCCCGACGCGGTTGAATATATCGAGAAAAATTGGGCGCGGGCGAAGTCCGGCGGTTTCGATAGCCCGGCCGCTCATGAGCGCTCGCGCGAGTCGATGCGGACGCGCTGTTAGAAGGCGATTCACACGGCTGTCCGGGCCGCATGCGCAATTTGCTGTTCGTGAATCAGCAGCGCCCTGAGCGTGGAGCGTCGAATCTATCGCGGTCACCCGCCGGGCCATCAGAATTTCAGCGGTGGGCCGACGACCTTCATCCCATGCGCAGCAAATGACTTTGCCGTGTGCCAGATGAACTTCTCGTGCGCTCCGACGTTCGATCTCGAATGCGTGCGCGGGAAGTATTCATACCCACAAACTTGACCACGCCCCATTCATTTTTGGACAGTAGAATATGCGTCATGACCGAGCAAATGACCATCGGCATTGACGTTGGCGGAACCAACATGCGGGCCGCGCTGCTCGATGAGCGGGCCGCCGTCAGGCAGCGCGTCTCGACCGAAACGCTCGCGGCGGAAGGCTTCGACGCCGTCATGCAGCGCTGCGCGGGACTTGTCACAGCGCTGCTGACCAACGCAAACGCCACAAACGCGGATTGGCCGATCGGCATCGGCGTTCCCGGTCCGCTGTCGCACAAGACGGGCGTGGTGTTGAACGCGCCAAATCTGCCGGGTTGGAAGAACGCTCCGGTGCGCGATCGACTCGCGGCACTGACCGAGCGCATCGTGGTGGTTGAGAACGACGCGAACGCTGCCGCGTACGGCGAATTCGTGGCCGGCGCGGGCGAAAAATCAGGCGACATGGTGATGCTCACGCTCGGCACGGGCATCGGCGGCGGCGTGATTCTGAACGGTGAGTTGATTCGCGGGCACTTCGACAACGCGGGCGAAATCGGGCATATGGTTGTTGAGCCGGCCGGCCGGGAGTGCCCGTGCGGCCAGCGCGGTTGCCTGGAGCGCTACGCCTCGGCGGCGGCGATCGCGGATCGCGTACGTGAGGCGCTGGCAGGCGGCGAGCAATCATCGCTCAGTAACGCGACGGAGCTTGATTCCGGGGCGGTGCAAGCGGCGGCCGCGGCCGGCGACGCGCTGGCGTCGCGCATCTGGTCGGATGCATGCCGCTATTTGGCGATCGCGTGCGTGAATCTTCAACACATTTTGAATCCGCGGACGGTGGTGCTCGCCGGGGGGTTGATTAACGCGGGCGAAGCGCTGCTGGATGGCGTCGCAAAGGAATTCAGGCGTTTGACATGGAAGATGGCCGACGACGCGCCGGCCATTCGACTGGCGCAGCTCGCGGGCGATGCGGGCGTGATCGGGGCGGCGCTGCTGGCACGAAAGTTCGCGGGCGGCACGCCGGTGCAGTCGGCGCAGGATTTTCCGTCGTTGTGAGATTTCCGTTTAAGGGTTAGTCGCCGATATGACAGAGCGAGACCCGCGATTGATTGCATGTCTCGACAAGTCCACAGCGCATCAGACGCGGCGACTTACATCTGCCCGATCACGGTCCGGTCGTCGTCACGGCCTGGTTCACCCGGGCTGCGCCGCGCGGCTCCCGGCGCGACGCTTCGGGCGCCGGAGCATTCACAAAGCTCAACGGAGCGGGCAGGATGATGCCGCCGGAGATGATCGCCTTGGCGGCTTCTTCCATCGTCCAATCCAATTCGACGAGTTGGCTTTTCGGCACGACGAGGATGAACCCGGTCGTCGGGTTGGGCGTCGTCGCATAAAAAATCGTGCATAGCTCTTCGCCCGTATTCGGATCTTGAAACGTACTCGTCACAAAGCCGATCGTTTTCACGCCGGGCGCCATGAACGGCAACAATACGACGCGCTGAAACTTCTGTTTGCCGTCGCTGCCGCTGAAGGTTTCGAGCACTTGTTTCGTGGCGCGATAGATGGTCTTGATCAGCGGTAACCGATCGACCAGAGTTTCCATCAGAGCGACCGCGCGTCGGCCCAGAAAATTCGCTGTCAACAACCCGATGACATATAGCAGAAAAATCGTCAGAAACACCGAAAATATCGCAATGCCCCATTGCAGGCCGGGATGCTGCAGCTCTTCGGGCGTCCAAACGCGGAACCCCGTCCGCCACGACGCCGGCAATACGCTCAGCCACTCGCCGTGCAAGAACCCCTCCACCAGCCAGCGCGACGAATCCCGCATCAAGCCAAAAACAAAGCTCACAACGATAAATGTGACGAAGATCGGCAGGACCGTCACCAGTCCCGCCATGATCCGCGTGCGAAGCAGCGCGCCGATCGCGCTGCCGACGCGCGAAGGCCGCGGACTGATGTCAACCTGTGGTTCGATGTCGGGCACGGAATCATCCTATGAATGGGCGGACCGGATATCTCACGCGGTACGCGAGGCGCTTCCTGAACTGTAGCGTCAATTTGTCCCCCGACCAGCCGTTCATTCGCGTTTCGCGCTTTCAGCGCCGAGATAGCGCACCACGAGCATCGTCATGTCGTCGCGCGACGGCAGACCGTCCAGATGCGCATGCAGCACCGCTCGGGCCGCTCGCATGGTTTCCGCGGGGCAGCGGTCTTTGCAGTCCGCCAGGGACGTTTGAATCGCGCCGATCCCCAGCGCCTTTTCTTCGTGATTCAGGGCTTCGAAAAGTCCGTCGGTGAAGAACAGCACGCACACCGCCGCGCCGCGCGGGTCGATGCGATGCAGCTCATATGTCGCCTCCGGGTCCGTGCCCCAGATCATCGACGATTCGCCGATCGCGATGCCGCTTTCGTCACACTCAAACACCAGTGGCGCGGGATGCCCCGCGCAGATGAACTCCATCCGTCCGGTCTCAGGTTCGATCGTCCCCAGGATCGCCGTCACAAACGCCGAATCGCGCGTATTGTGGCAAATCAGCCTGTTCACGATCGACGCCACTTGAGGCAACGCTCCGCCGGCCATCAGCGCCACGCGCACTGCCGCCTGCACGTTCGCCATCACCAGCGCGGACGCCAACCCGTGCCCCGAGACATCCGCGATGATGAACCCCACCCGACCGTCAGGCAGCTCCAGATAATCGAAGTAGTCGCCGCCGACTTCTGAGCACGGCTCGTTGCAGCCCTCGATGACAATGCGGCCGGTCGCGAGCGGCAGCGTCGGTAGCAGATTGCGCTGAATCGATCCGGCCTGATTCAGGTCGGCTGCCATGCGCTCGCTGCGAACGCGCTCCTGCAACATCCGCACATTGCTCAGGCCGATGCCGATCTGCTGGGCGATCGCCGCCAGAAAATCCACGTCGTCCTGCATGTAGGTCTTGGCCGCGGTGATTCGATCGCCGTAGATCGCGCCGAGAATCTGGTCGCGATGGATGATCGGTACGCACAGGGCCGTGCGAATCGAATTCAGCACCATGCTTTCGCTGAAATTCGCGTCGTAGTTGACGTCGCCCTTGTTGATGACCGCGCGCTGGCCGTCGAGCAGTGCGCGATTGATCACCGAGCGGCTGACGCGATACGCGCCGGATTCGTCCTGCGGCACGTTTCGCACGACGGGCGGCTCCATTTCACCGCGCGGAGCTTTCAGCAGAATCAGCCCGCGCTCGAAGTTCATGGTCTCGCAAACCACGTCCAGCGCATGCTCCAGAAGCTCGCGCCGGTCGAATTTGCCGCTCAGGCGTTCGATCAGCGCCAGCACCATTGTCAAGCGCTGCTGGTTCAGGTCGATCCGCTGACTCGAAGGATAAAAGCTCGCCCCGCCGCTATCGGTGGTGCGGTCGTCCTCCTGGAATTTCACAACGCCGAGCGGCAGGCGCGGGGCGTTCACAATCTGAATTTCAAAATCGCCGACGCGGATCGCGCGGTATGCGACTCGCTGCGTGTTGCGAAAAGGCGCGCCGCCATCCACGCGCGTGCCATTCTTGGAATTCAGGTCCGTCACCATGATCGAACCGTTATCGCTCAGGAAAACCTCGGCGTGTTCGCGCGAAATGTCATTGCCGGGAACGGTCAACTCGCATTCGGCGGACCGCCCGATCCGAATCGGCCGCTGCGAAAGCTCCAACGTGCGGCTCGCGCCACCGCTATCCATGAATTGCAGCAGCGGTGTCATCAGATGAAATTCACTGCCTGAATGATCGCTTCGATCAGAGGTCCAACGACCGCATAGGGGATTCGCAGCGCCGCGTCCACCGCGTTCCGCGAGAGGAACAAATCCAGATTCTCAAACGCGGTCGAAAAGCAACTGCCGGCCGCAAGCCAGCCGCCCGTCGTTGCCGCGAACACCCAGAACCGCAATCGTTTGCCGCACGGCATACGCGACTCCTTGTTACTCGACATTCGCCGTCTGATGCCGGAAAGTATAATTCGAAGCGGCCGAGCAGGTCAGGCTTCGCCCCCGCCGTTGCGCCCGCCTATGCCAGGATGATTTCGCGCTGAATCGCCGATGTCGCGCTAGGCCCTTTGACCGGATCGACGTAGACGTTGATCTCCGACCGCACGCCGAAATTCGGCAGATACACGCCCGGCTCGATGGTGAATCCGATTCCCGGCAACATGTCCCGCGTGTCGTGCGTTTCGAGATTGTCGAGGTTCATGCCCACGCCATGCACCAGCGGCCCGGGCGAGAGCGAGTGTCCGGTGCGATGTTTGATGCCATGCTCATAGCCGCGAGCCACGATGAGGTTTCGCGCAGCGTCGTCGAGTTCCCAGCCGCGCACAGCCTGTTTGCGCGACCAGCGCTCTGTCGCAAGCTTCAGCGCCGCGTCGCGCGCCTCGGTGACCACATCGAAGACGCGTCGATGCTCGTCGCTCGGAGAGTCTCCCACGAACCCGACCCATGTGATATCCGAGTAGATATTGTCATCTCCCGGCACCCGCGCCCACAGATCGATCAGCACCCAATCGCCGCGTCGAATCGTCGCGCTATGTTGCGCGTCGGGCGCATAGTGGGGGTCGCCGCTGTTCGCATTCACCGAGCAAATCGGCGGATCAGGCGTCTCCAACCCCTGCTCGGCAAATCGAGACATGATGAATTGCTGAACTTCAAACTCGCCGACTGTGCCACCACGCTTGGTACGCTCGTGGACCAGCGCGAACGCGGCGTTCTTTATTTCTTCCACAAGACGACTGGCGCTTTCGTGGTTCGCGACCGCTGCTGCGGACCAGGCCGCGATGCACACCTGAATTAGATTCGCCGATGAAACGACTTCGACGCCGCACGAGCGCACCAGCTCAACAAATCCCGCATCCGCGATGCTCACCACCGGAAGTGCGTTCCCGGCCGAATATTCCATCGCAAATCGGCCGCCGGACGCCGCGAGCCGCGCGAGCCATGCGGGGAGTTCCTGCCACCGCAAGTACCTGTCGCGTTCGACGCCCGCATCATCGAACTGGCTGAAATCGATGGCGTGCGCGAGCAGTCGCGGCTGGCCGTCGGCCGGTATCCACAGGATCGCGCGCCGCGTGGTATGCCGCGCGGCGAAGAAGCGTTTGAACACCTGATTATTGCCGCGAAAGTCATACAGCAACCAACCGTCGATTCGATTCGCTCGCATGAACTGTTGAGCCAAATCCAAATTGGCGATCACGCCGGTTCTCCTTGACCAGTTTGGGGCGAGGCTATCGTAGCGGGAGTTCGGCGCGCCCCGCGACGTTGCGTGTCAAAAACAAGCGGTCATCCGTGCGAAACCGCACACGAACTCGGGGTGTGCTGCCCGAACGGATGCGGAAATCGGGATAAATGGAAATTCATTCCTCTCCACGTGGAAACGCGCTCGACAGCGCGCTAAGATCGCCAGCTTCATATCTCGGCCGGTTCTCCGGCGAGAAAGCCGCCCGCAAGGCTAGTTTTTCAGGCGTTTTTATAGGCCCAGTATCCGCCAAAACAAAAGCACGGCCGCTGGCCATCAGCGTTCTTCGGTTGGCACGCAAAAAAGGATGCGATTACAATGAATCCCATCGCTCGTCTTGGCGTCGGGGTGTTTGATCCCCATCAATCGGGCGGTGCATGCGCGGGATGTTCCCCAAAAATTAAGCGAACGGCAACTCCGACTTTGCCGATCGCTAAGGCTGAGGACATGCTCGCGCCAATCAAGCTAAATACCGCAACTGAGTCTGAATACTGCACTTACGCACGCGCAACGAAACACAATGAAATCTGGTGGTATTTCAACGGCCTCGCCCGCATTCCGGGATTCAGCAAGCCCTTTGTTGATGGTGCCGGATCATGGTGGTACGCCGTCAAACCGGGTTTTGCCTGGCCTGTGAATTTTTTCGCATCCCCTGCTTCGCAAGCGGCCGGATTTTGGCGTCAACCGTTGCTGGGATGGCAATTCCGCACCGACGATGCGGTCGCAAATTCAAAAGTGTGGATGAACGTCATTCACGATTTGGCCGGCTTTGATATTTCTCGTGTCGATCCCGACAAACGCCGGGCGGTGCGAAAGGGCTTGAAAGGCCTAAACCTCGTCCCATTGAACCCGTCGGATGTAGGCGTGGCCGCGGAAGCTTGTGAAGTATGGAACAGCCATGTCGCGCGGACGGGCTGGAACACCGCCATGTCCATCGAGCGGTTTGCCGCCACTTGGCGCGAACTTCGCGACTGGCCGGGGACCACAATCATCGGCGCGCGGGATCAGCAGTCGGGGCTGCTTTGCTCGTGGCTCATCGCCCGCGTGATCGACGACGTGGTTTACGTTGACACACTCGCCTCGCACACCGAGCGCCTGGAAAACCGTCCCAACGACGCAATTGTGTACGCGACGCTGTTTTCGGCGGCCAGCCAGAGTGTCGCGAAAGCGCATTACTCGCTCAAGAGCAGCAACGAATCGCTGGAGCGTTTCAAGGCGTCGATGGGATTTGAGTGCTTCGGATTTCCCGCGCGGCTGGTACTGCGTTGGCCCGTGGGCAGCTTGCTTCGTGCTTTCAAGCCACAGCTCTATCAGCGCTTGCGCGGCGAGTTGAACTGGGCACGCACCGTTGCGATTGGCTCGACGGCGGCTGAAATCGCCTAATTCACAGATCAGCTTTGGCGCGATCGCAGCCGAGGCGTGGCGTCAGGACGCTCGAAACAGGCGCGTTTGCACGCCGTCCGGCCCCACACGCACGCATAAGCTCCGTAGACAATTTGGACAACGCCCGAGATATTCGTGGTCGGTTTGATTGCGATAGATGCGGGCGTATACGCCGCAGCATTCGAAGAGCACACCGATGTAGGGCCGAGGTTCGGGCGGCGACGCCACCTCGGATGTGACTTGGCCTTCGTCAGTGCAATCGATCAATGCGTAACCCGTTTTGACTCGCCAGCGATCGATCGGGGCTCGAAAACCCAGTTGAGCACACCGAATAGCTCGGAAAACAACGACTCGATCACTGAACAAACGGCTTTCCCAAGCCGATCAATTCGCTGTCAAGGGTCAGGATTCTGCAGCGCGCAACCATCACTGTTCGAGTCGCTTGCAAAATCGTATGCAGAAATATCGGCGTTTGGAATCAAATTTCGTTAACGATTCCGGTTTTTCCTGGGACAGATGTGCAATTACTGCCACAAATGCCTCAAAAACGCCCTCAGAAGTTCGGCATCCTTGAAACCCGGTGAGCGCTCGACACCGCGGGCGACATCCACGCCATCAAAACCACCGTCGCGAATCGCTTCTCCGACGTTCTCCGGAGTCAGCCCGCCCGCACACCAGACCTCGACTCCCAGGCCCCGAACGACCGATGCCGCTTTCCGCAAGTCATCGAAGCCCGCCGTGCCGGAACCCTTGGGCCGATCCAATACGACCACGTCCGGCCGCATTTGCTCACACAACCCGGTCAGATTCTGCCGCAGGGCGGCGGCCGCGCCGCCAGCGATCACTTCCACGGCTTTGATAAGGCGGAGTCCGGGCAATTGTGCGCGGGCTTCGGCCGCGAACGCCGCATTTTCCCCGCCATGAAGCTGCACCCACTGAACATCAGCGCCGCGCACCTCACGAACGAATTCATCAATCGGCGAGTCGCGGAACAGTAAGACGGGTTGGGGGTGGGTGCCGAGTTTGCTCGCAATTCCGGTCGCATCCGCAAGCGAAATCCGCCGTTCGCTCGGTGCCCGGATCAGGCCGATGAAATCGACATTGAGTTCGCGGCAAAGCTGGGCGTCCGCAAGATTCGTGATGCCGCAGATCTTGATCTTCACGACTCGTTGCTCCGTTTCGGGCGGAGGCGGTGAACGCACGCACGAGGGCGGCACCGCCGCGGATCGGCTAAGATTGATTCAGGCGAAGCGTAATCTGCTCGCGTTCGCCGAGCGCTGCAACAGGAAACTGACTCCCGCATGTACTTCGTCGTATTCGCTTTCCTATCGCTGCTGCTCACCATCAAGCGCCCGATCTGGAGCCGTGTTCATGATCCGGCGCTGGTGCTCGCACTCGTGTCGGCGGCCACGCTCGTTCCGCCGCTGGTCGCGCTATTCGTCACGCGGCGCTCGCTTCAATTGTTGGACCGCACGCCGCACGACCCGCATTACGCACAATACTGCCTCGGTCGCGGAACAACCATTCTCCACGCGCTGATCGGCGGAGGGCATTGCGCCATTCTCGCGTTCACCGACTGGATCACACTGCTGGATAAGGCCCGGCTGCTCAACAGCGTGCCCGCGCTGCCGTCGCTGGCGGCCACGATTCCATTTATTTTGACCTGCCTGCTCACATGGACGGCGCTGTACCCGATTGACCGGGCGATCCGTCAGATCGCGCTGGAGATCCAGCTCTTTCGCGGCCAACCGGTGCGCGCGGTCTGGTCGCTGGGCGCTTACCTCGCCTTCAATCTGCGCCACCAGTTGCTGTTCATCCTTGCGCCGATGGTGCTCATTCTCATTGCCCGCGACGTGCTTGAGCTGTACGACACCCGGCTTCAGCGGTACTTTCGCTATGAGCACACGCCTGAAATCGTACTGGGTGCGGCGACTGCCGTAGTGGCCATCATCACGCCGGCCATCCTGCGTCGCATCTGGATTACTCAACGGCTCCCCGAGGGCCCGCTCCGGGATCGGCTGATCCTGCTGTGCCGCAAACTCCGGCTGCGCTGCCGTGAAATCCTCGTCTGGCGCTCCGGCGGAATGCTGGTGAACGCAGCGGTGATGGGGGTGGTTCCGCCCATTCGATACGTATTGATTACCGACGCCATGCTCGAACAGATGGATGACACGCGCATCGAGGCGGTGTTTGGTCACGAGGCGGGGCACGTCAAACGCCATCACATTACTTACTTCATGCTCTTTGCGCTGATCAGCGGCTGCCTGCTCACAGTGGTGTCGGTGCAGCAGCGGTCGCTTTCGCCAAAGGCATTTGACACGTTGCTCTGGTTTACCGGCGCGGCGCTCGCAGCGAAGTGGGCGCTGGTTTTCGGCTGGATTTCGCGGCATTTTGAGCGGCAGGCCGACATATTCGGCGTGAGAACCCTGGCGCTGGCCGGCGTGCCATGCGAAGTCGAATGCGGGTTGCACGGCTGCGGAACGGCAAGCCTTGCGACGGCGTCCTCGTTGGCCGCGGACTTCTGCCCGGCGCCTGCGGCAACCGGCACAGCACTTGCGGCCGCGCCGAAAGTCGCGAAGGTGAAAGAAAATCCGCTGCGCAGCGACAACCTCTGCGCCGCGGCCGCGATGATCTTTGGTGAAACGCTGAACGAAGTGGCTCAGCTCAATGGGATTCCGGCCGAGACGCGCAGTTGGCGGCATTCGTCGATCGCCTCGCGTGCGCGGTTCGTTGAAAAGCTCGCGAGCGATCCGCGCGCGACGGCGCGCTTTGAGCGGCGCGTCGGTCGAATCAAGCTCGGTATCCTCGTCGCGGCCGCAGGCAGTGCGCTTTGGGCGGCGTGGGCGATGCGATTGTGGGAGGCATTACGAGTGCCGTTTGGGATATGATTCGTCTTCAGGGCGGAGCCGATCCCATGGGTTTTCGAAAAAAGGTTCATCGATGTGCGACAGATCAGTCGATCACAAACTGGTAGAAGCTGGATACACGCAGTGCGCCAAGGCCTACGAAATTGCGGTGGATGTAACGAAATTCACATGGACCGCGTTCTACACCCGCAGCGCAGCGGTTTTAGGAGGTGCCGGCTATGTGTTGGTAAACAAGCCTCAATACGGTTGGGCGGGAGGATTGTTGCTTTTGGCGAGCGCGGCGACAACCGCGATCATCACGCGGAATCAGATGGAACGGAATCAGGCGGTGATTCAAAAGGCGATTGCTGCGGGCGCGTTTCTTGAGCGCGAGAATCCAGACCTTGGATGCCGCTTCAGGCTCGATGCATTTGGCGACCACAACCTGCATTCCAAGTCTCTGGAGAGTCTTTGGAAGGGGCCTGATGACTTGCATAACCTTCATATCCACCAGCTTGCCTTGACTCCGAAATTCAGAAGCTACTGCTATATTCACGCAG
>JAEUIR010000095.1 GCA_016795025.1 Phycisphaerales bacterium | reverse complement strand
GCGGGCGGAAGCGATGCGTACGGAGTACGACGCTTTTCCGCGGGAGAGCTGAGCGGCGATGCAGGCGGCCCGCTTGGGGCATTGGATCGAGGACACGGAGGAGGTGGTGCGGGACGCGGGGGAGGAGTTTCGCCGGAAAGCCCTGGAGGCTTACTCACGTGGGCTCCGGGGAATTCAAGATTCAACATGCAGAAAAACAGGCGCGGCGACAAAACCCGATCATGCTAATGTAAGGGAAACAGGTACGGCGATAAAGTAGCCCCAGGCGCAGTCGCCATTCAAACGACCCAAGGCGGATTTTATCTATTTCGGCGGCGCGTGGTCATCAGGCCCAACAGCACCAATACGCCCGTAGCTGGGGGTTCGGGAATGATCGTTGCTTCCGGCAGAGTAGTGCGCGCGCCGAAGTCGTTGCCACGAACGGGTTCGTCGCCGAACCCCAGAAATACGCGCTGCGATTGGCTCCAGGGAGAATGCCAGATGCCCAAATCGCTGATTTCTAACCAGACGGTAGCTGGCTCCCCGGCACCGCTGTAAGCAAAATGAAACTCGCCGAGCAGTACGCTACCGGTTTCGGCATCGTAGCCGGGTATGTTCAGCGGTGGGTTCGTGATCGTGTCGGGAATAGGAGGATTTACAACCCCGGGGCGACTTACGCCATTTAATACGCAATTATTGATCCGATCTATAGGGGGGCGCTGGTCACCCAACCCGATCGCACTCCAACGATTTGTATTGTAGATTGTCCGTGCCTGATATAGCATAATTGAATTGATGCACGCTGGTCCCTCGACAGCAATATTGAACGAAATACTATTCCACCGTCTTTCTGAACCCACTTCCAATTCCATGCCCCAAAGATACAATGTGCTTGATCCGGTCGTTTGTGGGTTTTCGGAATTCTGTGGATGGTCTTGCCTCGTTTCAAGCCATAAGCGAAAATCAGCAATCGACACGCCAGAGTAGCTTGCAATCAGCATCGCTGCCAGAACGAACAGCGCTCGCATGGCACACCGCCTTTTGTTTATGGGATAACGTACACGGGCACGGCTTCGTGATCGTTCAGCATCTGGATCGTCAGTTGTCGAGGGTCTGACAGATTCGGCGGAACAATTTCCGCGCTATCCACAGTCCAGTATTTGAACAGTAGCGTCGGTTCGAGATTTGGCGCGCGGAGCGTAACGCTGGAACCGTGGCCATATCGGCGCGTGGCGGACAGAATCGACGGTGGTGGAGTCTGCAAATATACGTCTGCCAAGCCAAATCTCGCTGGGCATCGTCGCGCGCGATTCCCCATGTCGATCTCCTGTGCTTGTCCCGCAAGAAGTGACACGAGTCGTCAAATCTTAGGACGCGCCGACGCGCACGGTCGAATATCGACCTGCAAGGAAGTCACTCACCCCGCGCGCCGTGCTCAAACTCGAGTTGACGCCCATCAACTGTCGGCGGGCAGTTGGCCGACGGCGAGCGCGGCGGTATGGGATTGCTCGTGCTACGGGTTCGGGGTTGTAAGAGCGCCGTGGTGCTCGACCGTGCATATGCCTGCTGACTCCACCTGCAAACGATGCCGGGTCATCCAATCGAGCGCCGCGGAATCGTCGCAAACATACCCATTGAAAAACATCTCGCACGCGCGATGCACCCAAAACACGTGCCGCGGGTCGGGCGGTTTGGAACGATTTCCCGCCGGGGCATAATCCGCAAAGGTGAGGTGGTCCGCGCCGTCGATCAGGACGTAACAGGCGGGGCCGCGTGATTCGTCGTACGCGATCCGCCGTTTTGAATAGTCGCCGATGTCCAGTTCCGCATCGAGCGTGCCGGTCATGACCAGTAGCGGCGTGGTCATCTCGCGCCAGGCGCCCGGCTCGATTCCGAGCCGCCCGACGCTGGGCGGCGAAAGCGCCGCCACCGCGCGCACTCGCGCATCGCGAAGACTCTCCGCGCATCCGCGCTGCCCCGAATGTCCGATTGCGTCACCCCTTTGTGGCACGACGAGCATCCCGCCGATCGTCATCGCCGTGTGCGCTCCATAGGAGTGGCCGACGACGCCAACGCGGCTCGGATCGACTCGCTCGCGCAACACCGGGTGCGTCCCAACCGCATCGATGACCGCGCGAATGTCAGCCGCGCGCGAACGCCAGATATTCGCGTCAGCCATTAACGCGCGAATGCGATCGATTCGGCGGCCCGGCGCGAGCTTCATCGCAGCGTCGTCGCTTCCGGCGTGTGTGGGATGTACTACGACATATCCGGCGGCGGCCAGATGCCGGCCAAGCGTCGCGTAGGCGAAGCGGTTCCCGCCCGTGCCGTGTGAAACGATCGCCAGCGGGCGCGGGCCGCATGCGGAATCGGAAACGTGAACGATGATCTGCCTGCCGGCGGTCAAGTCGGCGGGTATTGACCGGATGTTCATCTGAAATATCGGTGATCGAGTTCGGCGTGCGCGAGGGCTTAAAACTCCGGCGCGCCGTCGAATTGGCCGTAAACACCCTTGAGCGTTTCCATCATTTCGCCGACCGTTGCCCGCGCTTCGGCCGCTTCGATCAGCGCCGGCATGACATTTCCACCCTGCCGCGCGACATCCTGCAATTGCCGCAGCGCCGCGGCGTGCCGTTTCGAGTCGCGGCGGGCTTTGATCTCGCGCAGCCGCGCGACCTGCTCGGTTTCCACCGCCTTGTCGATCTTTAGTGTCGGAATGCGTTCGTAGTTTTCCTCGACATATTTGTTTACGCCGATCATCACGCGCTGACCATCGTCGAATTCCTGGCCAAAGCGGGCGGATGAATCCGCGATCGCCTTGCGGAAATATCCCTGCTCGATGGCCGGCACGACGCCGCCGAGGCGATCGATCTGCTCGATGATCTCCCAGGCCTGCTTTTCAACTTCGTTCGTGAGCGACTCAATGAAGAAGCTCCCGCCGAGCGGATCGACGGTGCGCGTCACGCCGGTTTCCTCGGCAATGACCTGTTGCGTGCGCAGTGCGATTTTCACCGCCTGTTCCGTCGGCAGCGCGAGCGTTTCATCCATGCTGTTGGTATGAAGAGATTGCGTTCCGCCGAGGACGCCCGCGAGGGCCTGAAACGCGACGCGGATAATGTTCACCATCGGCTGCTGCTCAGTCAGCGAGACGCCGGCGGTCTGGCAATGGCAGCGCATCCACCAGCTTCGCTCTTTCTGCGCGCTGAAGCGGTCGCGCATGATGTGCGCCCACATGCGCCGCGCCGCGCGCAACTTGGCGATCTCCTCGAAAAACTCGTTGTGAACATCCCAGAAGTAGCTGAGCCGTGGCGCGAATTCGTCGACTTTCAGCCCGCGCTTCAATGATTCCTCGGTGTAGCAGATGCCGTCGGCCAGCGTGAAGGCGAGTTCCTGTACGGCGGTCGCGCCGGCCTCGCGAATGTGATAGCCGCTGATCGATACGCTGTTCCATTGCGGCATATGTGTTGTGCAGTATTCGATGGTGTCAATCACCAGCTTGACGCTCGGTTCTGGCGGGAAGACGAATTCGTTCTGGGCGTGAAATTCCTTGAGAATGTCGTTCTGCAGCGTGCCGCGCAGATCGGCCTCGGCTACGCCTTGGTGCCGCGCGACGCAGATGTAAAACGCCAGAATAATCGCGGCCGGAGCGTTAATCGTCATGCTCGTGCTGACTTCGCCGAGGTTGATGCCGTCAAACAAAACGAGCATGTCATCCAGCGTGTCAATGGCGACGCCGCATTTCCCGACTTCGCCGAGCGAAAGCGGATCATCGCTGTCACGGCCCATGAGCGTGGGCAGATCAAACGCCGTCGAAAGCCCCGTCTGCCCGTGCTCCAATAGATACTTGAATCGCTCATTGGTCTGACGGGCGTTGCCGAAGCCGGCGAACTGCCGCATCGTCCAGACCTTCTGGCGATACATTTCCTGGTGGATTCCGCGCACATAGGGGAAGCGGCCGGGATCGACGACGTTTTCAAGCCCCTCGGGCCCGCCGATGTCGTCAGGCGTGTACAAACCCTTAATCGGAATTCCGGAGATTGTGGTCGGATCGCCGCTGTCGAGACCGTTTGCGGCATGCGCAGTGTGTGCGGTGGTTTTTGACGTCACGTTTCGGTTCTCCTGCGGCGATTGGCCCGGCGCATCTTAGCATATCGCCCGAGTTTCACACGCCGCGCGCCGATCACTTTTTCACCTTAGCGCCGCTGTGGTATCGTTTTCACCAGAAAAGACCGCTGATTCGCTGGCGAATCGGCCCAGGATGTTGCGTGAATCAGATTATCGCCCGAAATCTGGCCGCCGTGCGCGAGCGAATCGCAAAGGTTGCCGCGCGCAGCGGCCGGCCGGCCGACTCGGTGGAATTGATCGCCGTGACGAAATATGCGCCGCCTGGCGCAATCGCGGCGTTGCTCGAACTCGGAGTCACGCAATTCGGCGAGAATCGCGTACAGCAGCTCGCGCAGCGGGTCGCCGAATACGGCGCGGTCCAGCGCGGTCTGCACGAAACCGCCACACGGTCGGGCGTTCCGAATTGGCACATGATCGGCCATCTCCAGCGAAACAAGGTGCGTGCGCTGCTCGACTTCTCGCGCGTCGTGCATTCGCTCGACTCGATCCGCCTGGCTGACGCGCTGGACGCGGCCGCGGAGGAACGCGGCACACGCGTGGATGTCCTGGTCGAGGTAAACATGTCGGGCGAGGCCGCGAAAACCGGGATCGCGCCGGCGGACGCAGTCATCCTGATCGAGCATTTGCATCAGAGAGATCATTTACGACTGACCGGCTTGATGACCATGGCCGCGCTGACGCCGAACGCCTCCGACGCTCAGCCGACGTTCGCGGCGCTGCGTGAAATGCTCGAATCGCTCCGGAGTCGGCGCATGGTGGGATCGAATTGCACCGAGTTATCGATGGGCATGAGTCATGATTTTGATTACGCCATCGCCGAAGGCGCGACGCTGATTCGCGTCGGATCATCGCTGTTTGAAGGGCTGCCGCCGCCCGGGCGCGGAGCGCCTGCATGAGCTCGCCCGACGTATTCGACGTCTATCGCAATGCGCTGTTCATTGCGCTGACAATCTACACCATTGTCGTGATGGCGATCACCATCTGGTTCGGCGCGAAAGTCCTCGCCGGACGCGACCCGCGAAAACGCCTGCTTCGGCTTTATTTGTCGTATCAATTGCTTACGATTCGCGTTCGGCCGCTCGCGGGCGAGCTGGCGCGCACCGGGTTCTGGACGCTGGCGTTACTGGGATTGTGGTGGTTGCATCACCAGATATGAAGAAACCACGATGACACCCGAACAACCAGAGACGCCCGCGGAAAATCCAGCTTCGGCGGAACCAGGCGAACCATCGCCGCGCCGCTCCATGATCGGCGGCTTTTTTGATTTCGCCCGGCGCGCCGGCGGCGATTTTCTGTCGATGGCGATCGGTAAGATCGTTACGCCGCCGACAGCCGACGAGGACGCGGCTCGTCAGGGCGAGGCGATCGTTCCGCTTGACCAGGATCCACAACGGCGCCTCGACATGCTGCACGACGTGGCCCAGCGCCTGCGCGGCGTCGCGGATGACTTTATCGCGGCGAAAATGGACGAATTGGAGGCGCGCGTCGACGCCAAGCTCGATCAGATCGAGCACCGCATCGACGATAAGATCGTCGCACTGTCCCGGCAATTGCAGGAACTGCGCGATCAGGAGCTGCGCCACCGCCTGCGCATCCTGAACCTCACACTCATCTTTTCCGTGCTTGTCGCCATGCTGTCGCTGTTATATAAGTGGCTTTCGAAACAGTGGGCGACGTAATAACCCGGCTCGGCCGCTCCGGAGTTGTCCATGCCGTATCAGCATCTCGATCCTGACGCCAAGGCGATCGTGGATCTGTCCAACCAGCTCGCGCACGACGACGGTATCGAGTTCGTCGGCACCGAGCATATTCTCATGGCCATCATTCGCCATGAAAAAGGCGCCGGTGCTCGCGTGCTGCGCGATTACGGACTGACCGAGGATCGCGTGCGGGCGACGCTCGAAGCAATCATGCAGGCGCAAAAAGAAGACACATGGGTGTTCGGCCGGCTGCCCGGCTCGCCGCATTTTCGTAACGTCATGGCCCTCGCCATCGACGAGGCCACACAGATGGAATCCGGCAGCATCGGCAGCGAGCACCTGCTGCTGGCGCTGCTCCGCGAGAAGGACAGCGCGGCGTATCAAGTTTTGACGCGGCTGGGGGTCACGCTCGCCGGCTGTCGCGAACGCGTGCTGAAAATTCTGTCGGTGTGAACTTTTGAACCGTAGATTTCGTTCGCCGCGTTTGAAGCGGCCAGTTGTTACTCGACCATTGCACGGTGGCCGCAACCTGAATTTTCGCACAGCGCGCCGCCTCGTTCGAGAGGCGCCATGAGCCAATCGATGCAACCCTTCCCACCAAACCGGGAGTCGCGCGTGTCCACCGAGATCGCCTGCGTAGGGTGCGGGCATTTGCTCGTGGGCCAGATGAGCGATGCCGTGTGTCCGGAATGTGCTCAGCCGGTCCGCTGGTCGCTCTACGGAACGAGCCTGAGCGCGGCCGATGGCCAATGGCTGCGCATGCGCTACCTTGGCGCGTCAATGGCTATTGTCGCGCTGCCCTGGGTATGGTTGCCGATGACGTGGATCGTGATCCTGGTAGCGGTGTGGCTATTGACTGCGCCGAATCCAGCGCAGACCCATACGGCCTCAACCAGCGCGTGGATCGTGCGCGCGGTGACCGTGCTCGGATTCGTGGGGCTGGCTGGCTTGGGAATCTACACGCTCATCGTGCTGGTGCGCTTTACGGACGAGATCGCGCTGCTGAGCGCGGCGGCGTATTGTTTGGCACAAGCGATGCTGACGCTCGCAATCCGGGACATCATCCATCAAGAACAGCGGGCGTTGGGGCGCTGGCTGCGCTCGGCGTCTCGGATCGGCTTGCCTGCGATGATTACCCTGTTGATTTTGATGGCTTTGTATAGCGCCGCAAATACGACCATCGCGGCGGGCGGCTCTGCGCCGCGGTGGCTGATTGACGGGCTTGAGGGCCTGCTGCCACTTGTCGGGGGATTGTGCGGCCTGATTTGCCTGATGGCCGTGCCATTTTTCTGGGTATCAATGGGCCTGGCGCGACGGCGTCTGGACCAGGCCATCATTCGAAGCGACGACATTCGCCGCCGGGTTAGGGCGTGGAATCCATGGACAGCCGACGAAGGACGCTCCCCTGCGGCGTCATCGAAAAATCTGCCGGGCGTCGCACACGACTCGCCCCGGACGGCAGCGTAAGCTCGACATGAAACACCGGTTCGCGATTCATGATGCGGCGCGCCACGCGCAGATCCGCCGCGACGGCGGCTGATCCGATATCGATCGCTAGCGCGACCGGGTCGGCATCGCTCACCTCGGCATGGTGTAGCGCCAGCCACGCCGCCGCCGATTGGAACGCAAGCTCTGCCCGCGTGTCGCCGTCGGCCAGCCGCTCCGCGCGGATCGCCATGAATGAGAATCTCGCGAACAGCGCCGCGAACGACACGGTCAGAAACAGCGCGGCCAATGCGATCAGCAATGCGAATGCGCGGCGTTGCTTCATGGGGCGGTCTCTCCGGGCAAGGCATACGCGAGCCGGTCGATGCGGGGCTTCAGGCGCGTGGCCTTCGGCGGCGCGTCCTCGATGCAATCGATGACCAACAGATTGCCGCGTGGCCCGGGCAGCGACGGGGAAAACCTCAACCGCGCGGCGAACCACGATTCGTGAATCACGCCCTTCACCAGGCGATCGACGCGCGACTCGGAAAAGTGGTACGCAAACTCGCCTTCGGGGCGACACAGCGTCAGCCGATCGTCCGAAAAGAAAGCGAACTCGCTGGCCGCGATGTCCGACTGCAACTGCCGATTGAAATGATCTACAACGGCTATTCGATCCGCATGCTGTGCGGCCAACCGATGAACGTATAGCGTGTTCCAGAATAATCGTCCGCAAATCATCAGCAGCAGTAAGCCGGCCGCAAGCAGCGCCATTTGCTCGACCAGGAAAATGCCGCGGGCTGAAGAGTGAACGATGCGGCGAATTTTCATCACTCGGCCCCCCGCATCGGAACACGATAAACCGCGAGTTGACTCTCCACCAATCGACCGCGTCGCGTCCGGCCCACAGCGCGCACCGCGACTCGCTCCAATCCGCTCCAAGCCCCAACGCCGGGCTGAATCGTTACGCTGACGTCGATGCTCGTTTCGACCGCCGCGGCCGACGCGGGCGCGAACGCCTGCTGGCGAGCGATCTCCGCCAGCGCGGCCAGTCGCACCGAGCGCCGCAAGTCGATTTCATCGCGCACGACGGCGTATTGCGTTAGCGCGTACCATGTGATGGCGGCGGCAAGCATCACGATCGCGCTCGCGCCAATGACTTCGACGAGGAGAAACGCCCGGTGGGTTCGCATCAATACACCGAATCGCACGTGGTTTCGATCAACTGAATGATCGGCAGCCAGATCGCCAGCAGCAGCGCAAGCGTTGTCGCGCCGAGAATGACAATGACCAGCGGCGCGAACAGCGCGCTGATGATGCGCCGCCAGTGATTCACGAGAGACTCATAGTAAGCGCCGAGAAATTCGAGCGAAGCGCCGAGATCGCCATTGTCGCGCCCTTTCTGAAGCGCCAGCAAAAACGCGCCGGGGAATCCGCATCGCCTGGCCGCCTCGAACGGATCCGTACCCGCTTCAATTCGTTCGGCCCAGCGCGACATGCGGCGCCGCGCGAACCAGTTTGCATCCACCATCGCGGCATGCCGCGCACCCGCAGACAGGTCATGCCCGCTCTCGATCGAAGCGCCCAGCACCGGAATTTGCCGCGCCAGCGCCGCGCTGTCGGCCGCCCGGCGAAACGGCGAGTGCCACGAAATGAAATCGCCCAGACGCGCGAACAATTGCACCCGATCCGGCCGGCGCATGAATGAATAGCGCATGAACAGAAACTGACCGATCAGCAGAAAGACGCTGATGACGATGAGAACCGCCACGGGGGCCGTCCCCATTGCACCGACCATTCCGAACACGGCCATGGTGAACGGGGGTATGTCAAGTTTGAAGTCGCTCAAGATGGCGCGGAGTTTCGGCAGGATGAAGATTGCGTATCCGAGCGAGAATAGCAGTTGCACTGCCAGCATCACGCCCCCCCAGAAAAACAGAAACCCGATCATCGCATCACGACTCGGCTTGCGCCGCGCTTCTTTTCCGGCAAGCGTGCGAATCACGCTCGGCAACGTCCCGGCCCGCTCGGCCGCGTCGATCGCGCCCACGATCTCCCCCGGCACAACCGGAAACGCGAGGCGAAGCGCGGTCGCCAGCCCGTCGCCCGCGGAAAGTTGATCAGCCACCAGCCGCATGCGCCGACCGAACACGCCGGGCTCGGCGTTGGCCGCCGACCGCAGCACAACGGCGAGCGGCAGGTTGCGCGCAAACGCCAGGCTGAGCGTTCGCAGCATCCAGTACGCATGCTCTCGACGAAGCTTCAGCCGCACATGAACGTAGAGTGCGCACAACAAAGGCAGATTGAGCAACAACGCGATGATGCCGGCGCTGATGTACAACCAGAACACGAGCACGCTCCGCTTGTTCAGGTAAGGGAAGTCAGGATATTCAACAGATTCACAATGGCCAGCATCACGCCGGAGATCACAGCTCCGACCGTGGCGGCCAAGAACAGGAACAAAATGGGGCCCAACACGACGCGCAGCGCCGCCGTCCGTTGGCGAGCGCGCTGTTCATATAGCGCGGCCAACTCCTGCAACGACGCCGGCAACTCGCCGGCGGAGCCGCTGCTGTTGACGATGGAGCAGAATAGCGCCGGGATCTCCTGCTCGCGGTAGGACGCATCCTGTAACGATGCCCCCTGAAGCAGGCGATCGCCGACGCGCTTCGCGGCGGCGGACAAGCGCAGGCTGCCGGAGGCTGACGCGCCGGCCAACAGCAACTCCGGCAGCGGCGTTCCGCTGCGCGCCGCGAGCGCGCAGACATGCGCGAAGCGGGCGAGAACGCTCGCACGATAGATGCGCGAGACGCCGGGGAGCGCGCGCAACACCGCTTCTCTCGCGCCGCGCAGCGCGGGCAATTGCAACACTAGCGTCGTTGCAATCAACAGCCCCGCAATCGCGAGGATTCCGATTTCGACCCTCGACCATTGCGCGGCAAGATGGAAGAAAAACGGGCCGTGAAACACTGCTTCCGCATTGGATGGCACTACACCCATGTCGCGGCGAAAGCCGATGATCTCGTCGCGGAGTTCCGCCAGCGACGGGGCCAGGAACCGCATGAACAGCGATAGAAAAATCATCGCGAAAATGACCACCGTCAATGGATAAGCCGCCACTTCCCAGAGCATGCGACGAATGTCGCTGCGCAGACGCAAGTGCGTGCCCAACGCGTGCAGCGATCCACCCAGATCGCCCGTGCGCAGCCCCGCGGCCACCACTCCCGCGTAATCCGTCGGAAAGCGCGCCGCATGCCGCGCGATGCTTTGCTCCAGCGGCTGGCCACGCGAGAGGTCTTCCGCAACGTCGAGCAGCAGGCGCTTGAGCCGGGATGAACCGGTTTCGGCCGCGAGCTTTCGCAGTCCCTCGTCCAGGGGTAATCCCCCGCGCGTCATGGCCGCGATGTTGTCGTTGAGAAATAGCATGTCGTCGATCGACAACGGCGCGACAAACGCCCTGCGATTCGCCGCCCTCAACGAAATAACGCGCAGGCCCATTTCGGCCAGGATCGCTTCGGCGCGTTCGTGTGATTCGGCGTTCAGGGTTCCGTCAAACGCCGCGCCGTTCTGCAATTGTCCGGTGTAGTCAAATAGGGGCATGCAGGTCGGCTCCCGTGCCACGGCAGGAAAAGCAGTCGAGCGGATTATAGCGACTCTCGATGGCTTTCTACCACAACAAATCTAAGGATCTGATTCGCGAGAATTGCCATTCCGACCAGCAACCCCTGGCTTTCGCGTCTGATTTCGACGTTCGATTGTCGTATGCGCCACGCTGCCCCAACGCGCGATGAGCCTCGAAAAACTCGACAACTTGCCACGAGGGTTGTCTTGCATGGCGCGTCGGATTTTTGCATTTTGTTTTCGTCTCCCCGACAATGCCTCTCGATGTCCGCCCCCGATGCCGACCTTTTCCTGATCGACGCGATTCGCGAAGGCGATCCGACCGCCTGGCGTCAGATCATCGAGCGCTATCAGGGCCGCCTGATCGCTTTTGCCCGCCGCCGCCTGGCGCAGAGCAGCGAAGCCGAAGACCTGGTTCAGGAGGCGTTTCTGGGGTTGCTGCGCAGTCTTCCGACATACGACCGCGAGCGATCGCTCGAAACCTACCTTTTCGCGATTCTACGCAACAAAATCGCCGATTTTCTGGATCGACAACAAAAAGGCCAGCGACAAAGTTTGGATCAACTGGAATTGGACGATGCGCCGGCCGCCTGGGTGCAGCGCGACACACCCAGCAAGGCGCTCGATCGTCAGGAAGGTCTGGCCGCTCAGCGCGGCGCATTGGTTAAATGTCTCCGAAGCTGGGTCGAGCGCTGCTGCGACGAAAGCCGGTTTCAGGAATTGATGATCGTGGAGATGTTGGTGGTGCTCGGCCTGCGCAACAAGGAAGTCGCGGCCGATCTGAACCTGACCGAAACCGGCGTGGCGGGGATCAAGTTTCGCGTCTTGTCACAATGGACGAGGCTCACGCAACCTGAGAATGTGCAACACGACTGGAGCGATGCCGACCTGGCGCGCGAAAGCTCGCTGGGACAGATTTGGCGCAATGAGGGCATCTCGTGCCCGAAGCGTTCGACACTCGGCCGCTATCTGCTCGACGCGCTTGAACCGGATTGGCGCGGCTTTGTGGATTTTCACGTGACCACAGCCGCTTGTGAACGTTGCTGCGCGAATATCGACGATCTGCGCACGGAAGACCTGGCCGATCGCGAGATGACGGAGCGATTTCGCGAGAAATGCTTCGCCAGCAGCATCGGCTTTCTGTCACGCCCTGGGGCGAGTTAAGTAGCGATGCGGGCCGGTGGTCGGGGTTGTCGCGGTTGCGCTGCGGCGCGCCAGCTCCAGCGCCGCTTGTTTTGCCGCCGCGTCTGACTCGGGCGCAAAGCCGGGCCAATCCGGCAGCGCGGCTTTCAACAGGTCACAAAGCAAGCGCTCGTCCGCCTGATTCGAGGGATTCTGGGCCAGAGTCTGCTCCATTTGCGCGCACAATCCCGGCACGGCCCGCCGTCCCAGCGAAGTGAGCACGTCGCGCGCCCCCGGATCGCCCGCGTCCACGCGCAGCGCCGCGACGGCCCGCTCCACGCGCGACTCGTCCAGCGCGGCGTGGTGCGCCTCGGCGCGCTGGGCTAATTCATCCAGCGATTTTTCAATGTCAGCGGGTAGAGACGACGGCGGAAACTCGCGAAACGCCGCGATCATTCCGCACGCCAACTCCACAGCCGCTGCGTCATCTGTCAGCCGCGCCGCGGCTTCGCGCGAAACCACCGCCGCCAGATCATTCAACGTCGCCGCGCCGCTGAGCGCGCGTCCGGATTGGACGTCATATCGCCGATTCACCAGCAACATCCGCAGAAAATCGCAAGCCGAGTCCGCCAGCGCCGTCGAAGAAGTCGCCCGAAAATCCTCGAGCGCCTGAAGATATATTTCCACCGCCTTGTCGATTTGCCCGGCGGATTCTCGTAATAGCGCCGCGCGCTTTCGCATGCGCCCCGCATCGGCACGCCGCGCGGGATCGTCTTGCAAACCCGCAATCGCGGCATTCAGCAGATCGATCGAGCGTCGCACCGTGTTCGCATCGCCGGCCGGCAATGCATCGATCCGGCGTTCGATCTCAGCCGGCGTCTTGCTAGATACCTGGCGCAGCACCGCTCGCCATGCAGCATCGCGCACCGCTTCGTCCGGCTCCTGAGCGATCGCCAGGCGACTCCAGAGCGCTGTGATTTGCTCATCGCCGAGCGACATCGCGCCCAACGCCTCAACCGCCGCGCGCCGCACGCTGGCGTCTGAATCGGCAATTGCGCCTTGCAGCGCCGCGACCCCGTCCGACGGTGGTGATTCCAGCGCCGCGATCCCCCTCACCGCCGCCTGCCGCACGATTGCCGCGTCAGTGCCCCCCAGCGCTTCCACAAATACCGTTGCGGTTGAATTGCTTCGAAGCCGGCTGAGTGCCCACAGCAGGCGCTCGCGCACCGCCGCATTCTCGCGCGGCGTCGCCTGATAACGGTCGAGCAGCAGGCTCGCGATTCGCGCTTGGTTTTCGCCATCCAACACGCCGCGCTCGATCATTCGCCCCAGCGCGGTCACTGCTTCGCTGATTAGCGACTCGCCAAATTCGGGAATTTGCCCCATCAGTGCATCAGCCGCTACATCCGACCCCAGATAGCCCAACCCGTTGAGTAGCGCCCGCCGCACGTCGTCGAGCCGCTCTACCGTAAGCCGCTCCAGCAGGCGCTCCGCGTCGACCGGATCACGTAACGCCGCCAGCGTTTGCACGGCCGCTTCGCGAACGGTCGCGTCCTCTGAGGTCAGCAAACGCCGGACGGTCGCGATGACCTCCGGCTTGAGCGGCCGTGATTCGGCCATGTCGCTCTGCGCCAACTCGAGACCGACTTTTTGCGTGACCGGTAAGGGATCGGTCAAATAACTCTGAAGCGCGCCGGAGCGCTCGGGCTCGGGCACGCGCACATAGGCTTCTCGCAGCGCTTTTGCCAGGCGTGTCTCTAACCCCTGCACGGCGCTTTCGATCCGACGCCGATCCATCGCGAGCCGGCGCAATTGCCGCGATTGCCATTCCGCAGGAGAGTCCGCCCCATTCTCAGCCCACCAGGTTTGCGCCGCCTTCGGGTCGCCGCCAAACCGAGCACCCGCCACCAGCTCCAGCGCGTCGCTCGCCGCGCGCGACAGGTCCGGCCTTGGCGAATCGAGCAGCGACACGAGAGAGCGGACCGCCTCATATTCTGTTGACAAACCGAGCGCGCGAATGGCCATCACGCGGGCCGACGACGGATTGCCGTCGCCTTGAACATACGTTATCAATCGACGGATGGCCGGTTCGCCGCCGACCGATAGCGCGTTTGCGGCTGCCGTCGCCACTTCAGCTTCCGGGGCGGCAAGCGCCTGAATCAGTGCGTCCAGCAGGTCAGCGGAAATTCCATCGCCGTTGGCGGCGATGACATTTGCAATCGCGATTCGGGCCGGATTGTTTTTGCCGCTGAGCATGGCGGCGAGTCGCTGCACTGCGGCCGGCGAGCCATCACGCAGCAGCTCGCGTGCCCCGGTTTCGCGGGCGGCCGGCGTATTTTGCCCTTCGATGATTGACGCGAGATCGGCAATGCGCCGTTGATCGCTGTCATTTTGATGCGTGGCCGGCTGCGAATGCGAATTTTGCGCGGCCGCGATTCCGCCGCGCCCGCCGGCGGCGATCAGAGCGGCAAGCATAACTACCAGCCTGTATCGCATCACATTCCCGAAGTTCAATTGGCCAAATTACGCCTTTGCTCGTCAGGGACACTCGACATGACCGCCGGTTGGCGCAGCGCAAGGCCGCCCCCACCCAATTGCGGCACGTACCGCCTCACCTCTCGCCGGAATTCTACGTCGCGTCGCTGGTTTCGCGCGTCCGGCGGGACTGATTTTTGCAGATTTTGCGCTGGCTGTGATTCTCGCCGCACAAGATGAACCGCTGAACGATGCTCCGGTATTCACCGATAACGCTAATTAGAGCCGCCGTGCCGCAAGCCCGGCAATCGGATTCTTGAACCGACGCCCGGCGTCGGCTAAATTGATATCGTTGGCGCTTTGCAACCACGGTCCGGTCGGCGCCAAGGGAGATTTCCGCCATGAGACCTGCCCGGTTGATCGCCTTTTCCGCGGCCATGCTGACGGCCGGCGCGCCCGCTTTCGGCGGAATCTTCGAAGAGATTTATCGCGGTCTCGATCTGCTTGCCACCCCCAGCGACGGCCCCCTGTTCAACACCGGTGACGGCACGCGAGTGAACGGCTCGCGTTCCGGACGACTCCGCATCATGCCGAATCAGGCCGGACGCGGTTATCAGTTGGAATTCGATCGCACGTTCGGCCCGGATACTCGCGGTCGGCCGGAGGTTTTTGACGCCGGGCCGTATGAGTTGCAGTTGAACGGCGGCATTCAATCCACCGCAGCGGTTACGACGCGCTTTCTGCCGACGTTCAACGCCAACACGATCATCGCAAATCTGACCTATTCAGTTCGCGGCAAATCGGGGCTTCAGGATGTGGATTTCAGCGGCACGCTCGCTGGGACCACCAACTTCGAAATCAACGCTTTGGGCTTTTACTCGTTAACATCGAACATCAACAACACGAACGCGCAGCTCACGCTCGACGGCGTTGTTCAGAACGAGGAAGACACTGATTTCGACATCGGCCCGATCAGCGTCAGCGGCAATATCTTTCTCGATGGGCTGGGCGCGCTCGCGCAAAGTTTCGGCGTCGATGCATCGGACGCGGTGCATGAAATTACGCCCGATTCACCGATCGACGTGATCAGCGGATCCATCGAAGAGCAACTCCGCCAGGCAGCCAAGGCGTCGAATATCGAGCTTGATCCGCAGTTTGATTTTTCCGAGATGCTCGCCGACGTGATGTTCGATCCCAACGCGCAGTTGGTGGCCGATGCGACCGCGAATCGCGAACCGGCGCCGCCGAACAACGCGCCGATCCCGGAACCGGCGACCGCGCTGCTGCTGGCCGGCGCGGGCATGATGGCGCTGCGTCGTCGATAATTCCTTTATCGTGACTGGCCCGCGCCTCAACCCGAATCCGCTAACCGCGCTGTCACATCTCGCCTTTATTCCGCTTTTTGAATACCGCACTCCGCGTCGCGATTGACGCTATAGAAGCAGTTCCGCAATCTGCACGGCGTTGAGCGCCGCGCCTTTCAGCAACTGATCGCCCGCGCAAAGCAACTGAATCCCGCGATCACCTTCAACGCTTGCATCGCGCCGAATTCGCCCCACCAGCACTTCATCGCGCCCCGACGCCGCAATCGGCTCCGGAAAGCGATTCGCCGCACGATCGTCAACAATCTCCACGCCCGGTGCTCGGCTCAGAATATCAAACACTTCAGATTCGCCAATCGGGCCGCTGAATTCGATCGCCGCCGACTCCGTGTGAGCCCGCATCACCGGTACGCGCACGCACGTCGGCGCGACGCGAATGGATTTGTCGCCGAAAATCTTGTGCGTTTCGTGGATCATTTTCGATTCTTCGAGGTTGTAGCCGTCATCGCCCATCGCGCTGTTATGGCTGAACACGTTAAACGCGATCTGCGACGAAAACACTTTCGGCTGCGCGGGCTTGCCCGCGAGCTCGGGCCGTCGGGCATCCGGGTCGTCGGCGTTGTGCCGGGCGCGATCGATACCGAACGCCAGCGACGGCTCTGGCAGACGCCCGACCGCGTCGAGCAGATACTCGCGACCCAGGCGATCCG
>JAEUIR010000094.1:330-16732 GCA_016795025.1 Phycisphaerales bacterium | reverse complement strand
GGTTCCTCGACCGCGCACGCCGCGGCGACCTGCAGGCGCTGCGCTTCGGGCGGGTGCCGACCGCCCTGTGCCGAGTTTCGATCAACTGCATCGCCTGGTTCGGCGCGGTGATGGCGATCGGTGGCGGCGTGTTCCTTGGTTCGTCGGCGGGCCGGCCAGCTCGCCAACACATTGCCGCCTGGCTTGCGGGTGATTCCATGCGCGAAGCCGCCAATGAGAGAACCGCCGCGGAAGCCGACGACGCTCACAGCGAACATGACGGCCACGACCATTCCGATGACGGACACGACCATCGCGCGCATGCCGCGCAGAAATCCGGCGCTGACGGCACATGCGAAACGCATGGACTTGTGGCGGCCAAGTGCCCGTTCTGCGACAACTCGATCATTACCAGGCTCGGAATGTGCGCCGAGCACGCTGTGCCGGAGGCGCTCTGCTGGAAATGTGACAAGAATCTGGTCGAAGCCTATCGAAAAATGAACGACTGGTGCGGCGGACACGACCGCCCCGAATCGTTCTGCTCAGCGTGCAACGGTCCGCACGCCAGCGACAAGTGGATGGCGCTGGTCGCTGCAAAACCGAACGACGCAACTCACGCCGACACCCAGCCGCGTATCCAGCGCGCACCATCACCGGCCTGCAACGCGAGCGATAACGTAATCGAGCTTGCAAACGCCGAAGTGGCGCAGCGCTCCGGTTTGACGCACGTAACGGTTGCGAAGCAGGTTCTCTCCAGTGATCTGGTCTGCAACGCCGAAGTGGAATATGACGGCAGCCGATATGCACAAATCACTGCGCGGGTCGCCGGCGTCGTGCGCGAAGTTCGCGCGAATCTCGGCGATGTCGTAAAAGCCGGCCAGCCGCTGGTTGTCATCGATTCCGCGGAGCTGGCCGCTGCCAAGGCCGACACACAGCAATCCGCGGCCGTCGCGGCGCTGGCCGAAAAAACCCTTGCTCGCGAGCAGTCGCTTTTGGCGCGCGGCATTAGCAGCGAGCGCGAAGTGTCGGAAGCCGAAACGAAGCTGGCGGAAGCCCGCATCGCGCTGACGCGCGCGGAGCGCCGCCTGGGCGCGCTCGGCCTGACCACGGACGAAATCGCGCGCGTCACGGCCGGCGACGACAACAGCGCCACGCTCAGCGTGAACGCGCCGTTCGACGGCGTAATCGTGGCGCGATCGGCCGTCATTGGCGAAAGCGTCGATATCAGCCGGGCATTGTTCGCGCTGGCGGACACCGCGCGCATGTGGGTGATGCTCGACGTGCCGGATAGCGGGGCGCCGCTATCCATCGGCCAGGAGGTGGAGTTCAACCACGAGCGCATCGGAGTCGAACCGCTCCTGGGTCGGCTGACATGGATCAGCACGGAAATCGACCACAAAACACGAAACCTCAAGGCCCGCGCGGAGTTTGAAAATGCCGACGGTCTGCTTCGCGCTCACCAGTTTGGCCGCGCCCGCGTGTTGCTGGGTGAGCCAATGGAACGCCTGACCGCTCCGCGCAGCGCTGTGCAGTGGGACGGCTGCTGCAACGTGGTGTTCGTGAAGACGGGCGATCGGCAATACCGCCCGCGCAAAGTGCGGCTCGGCTGGTCGAGCGGTGACACGGTTGAAGTGCTCGAAGGCCTGGAGATCGGCGAAACCGTCGTCGCTCAGGGGAGCTTTCTGCTGAAAACCGAGATTAAAAAGGGCGAAATCGGCGCGGGTTGCTGCCCGGGCGAAGTCGCCACAAAAAAGTGAAAAACGCGGTTGGTAGAAAACCACAAAAGACGCGATGACGGAGCCGCAAGGTCGCATCTCGGTGTGTCCGCCTCGTCGTGCATCATTCTGACGCGAATCGACTCTGGACCGGAACTGCCGCATGCTCGCATTCGTAATCGACTGGTCACTCCGAAATCGACTGCTGGTCATTGTCGGCACGATCGGCGTCATAATCGCCGGCGCGACTGCGCTTATGCGACTGCCCATCGACGCATTTCCGGATACGACGCCGGTGATGGTGCAGGTCAATACCGTCGCGCCGGCCCTTTCGCCGATTGAGATTGAAGAGCTGGTCACTGCGCCGATCGAGCGAACACTGGCCGGTCTGCCGCGCGTGCGCGAAATGCGCTCCGTTTCCAAATTCGGCTTTGGCCAGGTCAATATCGTTTTCGATGACGGTATGAGCGTCTACCTGGCGCGGCAGGTTATCGCGGAGCGGCTTGCGGTCCTTGAGTTGCCTGATGGCGTTAGCCGCCCCGAGATGGGGCCCATTTCCACGGGCCTCGGCGAAACCCTGCACTACAGCGTACAGAGCGAATCGCGCGGCCTGGATGAGTTGACAACCCTGCACGACTACGAGATTCGGCCGCAGCTTCAGTCTGTTCCGGGCGTCGCCGAGGTGAATACATGGGGCGGGCTGCGCCAGCAGTACGAAGTCCTCATCGATCCCGATCGGCTGGTCGCGTTCGATCTGACGATGGACGAGCTTACACAGGCGCTGCGAGAAAATAATCTCACAGTCGGCGGCGGCAGCATCAGCGAAGGCGGCGAGCTGCACCTGGTGCGCGGATTGGCGCTGACGACCAGCGAGCAGCAGATCGGCGATATCGTTGTCACCGCGCGGCACGGCTCGCCGATTCGCGTGCGCGACCTCGCGACGGTGCGCATGGGACACGAAATCCGGCGCGGTGCGGTCACCGCCAACGGCCGCGGCGAGGTCGTTCTGGGTCTGGCGTTTCTGCTGATGGGCGAAAACCCGCATGAAGTAACGCAGCGACTGGAAGCCCGGTTGGACGAGATTCGCCGCACGCTGCCGCCGGATGTGAAGATCGACATTCTGCTCGAACGGTCGGAGCTCGTCGAACACGTCATCCAGACCGTCAAAACCAACCTGCTGGAAGGCGCGCTGCTGGTCGTGGCGGTGCTATTTATCTTTCTGGGCAATCTCCGCGCCGGGTTGATCGTTGCGCTCGCCATTCCGATGTCGATGTTGGTGTCGTTCAGCGCGATGCTGCAAGTGGGGATAGCGGCCAGCCTGTTGAGCCTCGGGGCGATCGATTTCGGCCTCGTCGTCGACAGCTCGGTGATTCTCGTCGAAAACAGCGTGAGACGCCTGGCGCTCGCGCCATCGGCCAATCCGCGCGAGGTCATTCGAGACGCAACGCTCGAAGTCCGCCGTCCCACCATGTTTGGCGAGCTCATCATCATGTCGGTCTATCTGCCCATCCTTTTGCTGGAGGGCGTCGAGGGCAAGCTCTTTCGGCCGATGGCGCTGACGGTCATATTCGCGCTGGCCAGCTCGCTCGTGTTCTCAGTCACGCTCACGCCGGTGCTTGCGAGTTTTGCGCTGCGGGCGCCGCGCCGCGCCGCAAAGCCGCATGAAAGCGACACCTTCATCGTTCGCCTGTTGCAAACGCTCTATCGGCCTGCGCTGCGATTCGCGCTCACGTATCGTCGCACGACAATTCTCCTGTGTGGCGCGGCGCTCGCGGCCGGCGGATTCCTTGCAGTGCGGCTCGGCGCGGAGTTTGTGCCGCGGCTGTCCGAGGGCGCGATCGCCATCAACGCGGTTCGGCTCTCGGGGATTGCGCTTGAGGAATCCGTTCGCCTGAACACGCAGATGGAAAAACTCCTGCACGAGAAGTTTCCCGATGAGATCCGCGATGTCTGGAGCCGGGCCGGCAGTGCGCAGATCGCCACCGACCCAATGGGCCTCGAAGTCACCGACATCTTCATCACGCTTCAGCCGCGGGAGCGATGGAAAAAGGCGCAAACGCAAGACAGGCTAGTGGACCTCATCGATCGCGAGCTATCCACTTTTCCCGGTCAGAATCTCGTTTATTCGCAGCCCATCGAAATGCGCGTCAACGAAATGCTGGCCGGCGTGAGGACAGACGTCGGCGTGAAAATCTTCGGCGACGATCTGGAGCAGCTTCGCGCCGCCGCGACGCGAGTTCGCGCAATTCTCGAATCGATCCCCGGCGCGGCGGATGTGTCGATTGAGCAAATCACCGGCCTGCCGATGCTCGACATCCAGGTCGATCAGGACGCAATCGCGCGGCTCGGCGTCCCCGCGCGGCATGTGTTGGAGGTCGTCGAGGCCGTCGGCGGAATCGCCGTCGGGCACGTGCGGCAGGGGGCGCGGCGTTTCGAGTTGATGGTGCGCCTGGGCGAGCAATTTCGCGGTGACCCCGGCCGGATCGGCCATGTGTTGGTGACCACGGCGTCGGGCGAGCGCATCCCGCTTTCGCGGCTTGCGACGCTGCGACAACTCGAAGGTCCCGCGACAATCAATCGCGAGTCGCAGAAGCGCCGCGTTATCGTGCAAGCCAACGTTCGCGGCCGCGACCTCGGCAGCTTTGTCGCCGAGGCGCAGCGCCGCGTGCAGGCCGATTTGTCGCTTCCCCCAGGATACTTCACGCAGTTTGGCGGGCAATTTGAGCACTTGATGCGCGCGTCGCAGCGCTTGACCATCATCATTCCAATCACGCTCGCGATCATCATGCTATTGCTGTACATGAGCACCGGCTCATTGCGCGATTCGCTGATCGTATTCACCGGCGCGCCGTTCGCGGCCGTCGGCGGCGTCGCAGCCCTGGCGCTTCTCGGGCTGCCGTTCACGATCTCCGCCGGAATCGGCTTTATCGCCGTGTCGGGCGTCTCCGTGCTCAACGGGTTGGTGCTGGTTGCGACGATCCGTCAGCGTCTTGAAGCCGGCGTGTCGGTTGATGAGGCCATCGAGCAAACGCGCCTCATGCGGCTTCGCCCGATTCTGATGACCGCGCTGGTCGCGGCCCTCGGTTTCGTGCCGATGGCGCTGAATACCGGCATCGGCGCTGAAGTGCAGCGCCCGCTTGCGGTGGTGGTGATCGGCGGCGTGATCGCGGACAACCTGTTGACGCTGGTGGCGCTGCCGGCGCTTTACTCCCTGGTCGGCAAGCGCTCGGGCGGTCATAACAGCGCGACGACGACGCGCTGATCGCGCACGTTTGCCGTGCTCCCCCGCGTCTCGTACATTCCGGCTCATGACAAACGCTCAGGCCGCTCGCATTTTTGAGGAAATCGCCGTCCTGCTCGAAATTCAGGGGGAGGACGCTTTTCGTGTGAATACGTATCGCAAAGTCGCGCGAACCGTCGAAGACCTGGCTTCGGACATCAACGATGTCGCCGCTCGCGGCGAACTCGCCAAGCTCCCCGGAATCGGCAAGGCGTCCGCCGAGAAGCTAAGCGAGTTGCTCACGACCGGTCGCCTGGCGCTGCGCGAGGAATTGCGGCAACATGTGCCCGATACGCTGCTCGAGTTGCTCCGCGTGCCGTCCCTCGGCCCCAGGAAAGCCGCGCTGCTCTGGCGCGAAGTCGGCGTCACGTCGCTCGCGGAGCTGAAAACAGCGATCGACAACGGCAAGCTCGTCGGACTGAAGGGCTTCGGGGCGAAAACCATCGAGCACTTCAAGCACGGCATCGAATTTCTCGAAAGCACAGCCGGCCGCGTGCGGATCGGCAAGGCTTGGCCGATGGCGATCTACTTACGTGATGCGATGCGTGCTCAACCGGGCGTGTCGCGCTGCGAGTTGGCCGGCTCGCTGCGACGGGGCGCGGAAACAATCGGCGATCTCGATTTGCTTTGCTCGGCGGTTGATGGTCCCGCCGCCGTGCGGGCGTTCACCGCTTTTCCGGGCGTGTTGCAGGTGCTCGCCGCCGGCGATACGAAAGGCTCGGTGCTGATCGAACTGGGCAATCAGCGTGTGCAGGTCGATCTACGGGTCGTTCCGGCTGATTCGTTCGGCGCAGCCTGGCAGTATTTCACGGGCAGCAAACAACATAATGTCGGGGTCCGCGAGCGCGCTGTGAAGCGCGGCTGGACGCTGAATGAATACGGGCTATACGAAGGCGAGCGCGTGATCGCCTCAAAGACCGAGGAGGATATTTATGCGGCGATGGGTCTGCCTTGGTATCCGCCGGAGCTGCGCGAAGACCGTTTTGAATTCGACCTCAGTGCCGTCCCCCATGATCTGATCTCGCTCGATCACATTCGCGGCGATCTGCACATGCACACCACCGCGAGCGACGGCCGAAACTCGATCGCCGAAATGGTCGCGGCGGCCAAGGCCCGAGGTTACGAGATCGTCTGCATCACCGATCACTCGCAGAGCAGCGCGATCGCCAATGGCTTAAAGCCGGACCGGTTGATGCAGCATATCCGCGACGTGCGCGAAGTCGCCCGCCGCATAACAGGAATAACCGTCTGGGTCGGGGCCGAAGTTGACATTCTCGCCGAAGGCCGGCTCGACTACGGCGACGACGTTCTTGAGCAGCTCGATTTCGTCGTGGCGTCTGTGCACGTGGGAATGAGCCAGGATCGCGAACTGAACACGCGGCGCACGCTGGCGGCGATTCGCAATCCGTTTGTGAACCTGATCGCCCATCCGAGCGGCCGGCTGATCAACCGCCGGGAAGCGATGCCGCTGGATGTCGAAACGATCGCGAAAGAGGCCGCCCGCACCGGCACCTCGCTTGAAATCAACGCCAGTACATACCGACTGGACCTGAAGGATCAACACGCCCGCTTGGCGCGCGACCTCGGCGCAAAGATCTGCATCGATACCGATGCGCATTCAACCGATCAGTTGGATCAGATGCCTTTTGGCGTCATGACAGCTCGCCGAGCGGGCTTGCTGCGTGGTGACGTACTCAATGCTCAGGGTCCCGAGGCGATTCGCGAGTTTGTTCTGGCGAAGCGCCGCCACAGCGCGAGGTAACCGGCGACCAATCAGCGCGGCATGCCCGGCGGCAGCTCCATGTCACCCGGCATTTCCGGAGTTTCGGGCTGCGCGGGCTTGTCCGGTTGAATGTACGCATCCACGCTGCGCAGCAGATTTTCCGCGTCGGCCTGCCGCATGATGAAGATGCGCTTCTCCTCCATCACCGCCGCTTTGCGCGGTAACTGACCGCTCGCCTGCTGCTGCATGCCGATCGTGATCTCGCGCCCGTTCGCCAGCTTGATCGTCACTTTCGCGGGGGGCGTTGCCAGCCCTTCGGCCTCCAGGTTTCCATCCCGGTACGCAATGTAGCTCTCGGCGCGCATGCGCGAAATCTCGTTCATGTAGTCGCTGACGACCTTCTGCGATAATTTCACGCCGAGGTCGGTGACGTACTTCCACACCTTATCCTGTTTGGCCAGGTGCAGCGTGCCGGCCGGCGCTTCGACGCGAAATTCAACTACAGCGTCACCTGAGAAATCGAACAATTGGCGGCTGATGAGCTCGGACGTCATGACGCGATAGACCGTTTCGTCCAGTTCATACACAAACGGATCATCATCGCGACGGGCGTGGACGCGATCCGTCTTTTTCACGCGAAGCACATGCTCGCCGGTCAGCGCCGGCTGCGTGGCGGCCTGTGTGGTGGGCTGCGTGGTGCTTGGGGGCGCCAGCGTGAAACGAATTGTCACATCCGGCCTGTCCAGACCGAAGCGGGGATCGTCGCCTTTGCCCGCCACCTTGCGGGCACGCAATCGCACCAGGTCATTCGACAACTCGCGGATTCCCGACGCATCCACGGGGACGCCCGCCGGCTCGACCATCTTCCAGGCGGCGTCATATTCCATCACGTAGCGGGCGTTCGGCCGCTCGACTTCGATCTTGCGCAGATCGAGCACATTCGCCGATACGATCGACCGCGCCCGCAGCGAAATGGGCGCGACTGAAAGCCGCTCCGCCTGCGGTGCCGCGATATAGAACACGCTCGATTGACCGTCCACCGACACGAAGGCATTGCGGCCGCCTTCGGTGGTCTTCCCGACGCGCAGCGTGATCGGTTCGACGGATGTGGACGTCGTCACCCGAATGATCGCGCGGGGTTTGTCCAGGCCGTACTTGGCCGGATCTTCCGGCTGGTCGATCGTTTCGGTGAAACGCAAGTCCTCAAAGGCATTCAGCATATCTGACACGGCATCCGGCTCGATCTCGGCCAGGTCGCCGCTGCCGCGCCACTTCCCATCGACGCGCTCCAGCGTCGCGCTGGCGTCGCCGGCGGTCAGTTCGATTTTGGTGGCCGCGCCTGCGGTAACTCGGGTGACGCGCGTGTCACGCCATTCGTTCAGCTTTGGCAAAAGCCCCTCAACGGTGGCTTTGGGGATTGTGCCCACCCATTGCTGATCCGCGAGCCTTGCGAAGCGATTCTCCGACTTCAAATCCGAAAATGATCCGAACTGGACCATCGTTGTCTTGGTAACAATCTCAAATTCAGGCGGCACGGGCTGCGTGCTGGCCGGCTGCGTCGTCGGCTTCGGGCGTTTTGCTTCGGTCGTGACGGTCAACGTCAGATACGGCTGTTCAAGCCCATAAGTCGTCAGCGTGGCGGGCGCGTCCTCGGCGAAATCCGCGAGGCGCAGCGTGGTCAACTTGCTGAGAAAACCGTTCACTTTGTCCGTGTCGCCGTAAGCCTTGATCGGCGATTGCACCATCCAGGCTTTGTCGGGTCCGCGCGTCAACTCGTATTTCTTGCCTTCATATTCGATTTCGAAACGTGCGATGTCGCCCGTCGTGGCTTTCAGTAGTGTCTTGGAGCGGAAGTTCTTCACGTCCTGGCTGAGGTGCTGCTTGACCAGGTCGCCGCGCGCCAGATAGATCGCGGGTTTGCCGAGCATGCGCACATACGTATCAGTCGTGGCCGGCGCGACCTTTCCGAATTCGACCGCGAATTCCTTTCCGTCCTTCATGGTCAGGATCACGGTGCCGCGCGACGGCGAAAAGCCGGTTGCGTTCAGCGTCTCGGGCGATGGGTTCTCCTCGACTGTTCCGCGAATCTGCATCTGCGAGACAAGTCCGGACATGTTGCCGACGAGCCCCGCTTCGACGGCCGACGCGCTCGGCGATGTCATGCGCCAGTCGTCCATCTTGCTCGGGTCGTCCGCCTTAGGGGCGCGCTCAAAGACCATGCGCGGCTTGTCGCGCCGCTGTACATCGATCTTTACGACATCCGCGTCCACCGGCTTCGGATCGAACAGGTACTTCGGCTCCGCGGGTTTTTCCTCGGCGGGCTCCGGCTTCGGCGCTACCGCCGCCGGGCGCACAAACCACATCGTCAGCCCGCCGGCCAGCACCAGCACGATCAAAATCGCCGTTGTCTTGAAATTCATCCGCCATTACCTCCGACGCATCAGCCAAGCCGCTCCGCCCGCCAGCAGCGCGGCGGCCGGCCAGATCGCAACCAGAAACGCGCGCCAGAAATTTGCGACCGGGCCCTCGACCAGCTTGTCGAGCCGCGGAATGTCGGCGCGCCGCGGGCCGACCGAAATGCGGTTCTCATCGCCGCTCAGCCAGTGAAGCGCGTTCACAAACAACTCTTCGTTTCCGGGATTCACGTAGTACATCACCAATCCGCCGCCGCTGGGAATCACGCCCTTGGCCTTCGAGAAATCATCGCTCGCGAATTCCTTGCTGCCGAACACCACGACGCGCTGCGCGCGATCGCCGGTCTTGCGCTCGCCCGCGACGGCCACTGAGAACGGCGGCATGCGATCCGTCGGCTGCGGCTTGGTCCCCATTTTCTTGCTGAGATCCTGCTGCACGCGCATCACGTCGTCGATCGCCCAAACATCGGACGTCTGGCCGATTTCGCCGAGCGCCGTGAGCGTCACGCCTGAAGGCAATTCATTGCCGGTCAGAAGTTTGAGCGGAGCAACGCCGACCAACGACGCCGCCGTCGACTTTAGGCGCGAAACGATCGGATGTTCGGTCAGACGAATGATGTCCGTCGAAAGCGATAGCGGTTGGCGATTCTTCGGAATGTAAAGCTCCGGGTTCTGCGGGCTGGGCGCGAAGTGCAGCACGAGGAAGCGGCTTTCCACATCCACGCCCCAGTTCGACTTGAGATAATCGCCGAATTCATAAGGCCCGGCCGGCTGGAACATCGCGCCCGGCGGCTCCCAACCGGTCAGGAAGATCGCGCCGCTGGCTTCGCCGACGGCATTGAGGATCAGTGTCTTGTCCGCCTCCGTCATTTTCGGCGGCGGTTGCGGGTTCATCGGGTTTGGCTGTGGCGCAGGCGGCGGCGGCAGTACGACGTATACCGTCTTTTTCGCGCCTTCGAGCGGCGGCGGAGCCTTCTCGGTCGATACGTCCCACTCCGCGACTATGAAGTTCTCTTTGTCCAGACGCTCGTTCAACTGCTGATATGGCGCGCGCGGGAGCTGCCCCATCATCGGATTGAACTTTGAAAAGTCAGGCTTCAACGCCGGGTCGCCGCCGAAACGCGTGAACATCACGCCCGTCTTGTCCTTGCGCGTGAGCTGCAGGATCGCGCCGCTGACCGCCTCTTCACCGGCGAATTCGCGATCGTCGCCGTCGGCGGCGGGCGCTTGCTGGTCCGAGCGGAATGGCCACACATCCTCGTACGACGCGACGCGCACTTCGTCGCCGGCCTCCACGAGGATGGTCGGCGCTTCGACCGAGCGCGCCAATTGTTCGTATACATCTTCCAGTTTGACCTTCTTGAGGTTCTCCGTTTCCTTCAGAAGGTCGCCGAGTTGCTGCGACGCCTGCGTCAACACGGCGGCTGCGTCGCTCATTTGCTTGCGCAGCTCGTCCGGTGCGTCAGTCAGCTTCGACGCCTCGCGCGCCAGCCACGCCGTGCTGTCGTCGATCAGCGGTTTGGTCAGCGTCGCCGATTGCCGCATGACTTCGATCGCCCGGCCGTATCGCGGCACGTCGCCTGTCTTGAGCTCGGCAATGTCCTTCGCGGCGTTTTGAAGTTCGTCGACCGCGGTTGAGAGATTGCGACCGACGATTTGAAACTCGCGATTGCGCTGGAGCGTCTGCGATTGCGCGCTGGTGTTGCGCATGCTGTCTACGAGCGGGTTCAGTGTGGCGATCAGCGCATCGCTGATTTTCGGGTATTTTTCGATCGCGGCGCGATGCGCTTCTGATTCGGTCTTGTACGCGGCTTTGTTGCGCAGCCGCTCCAGCACTTCGTCGATCCGCGTCCGCTCGCGCACCGGATCGACAACATATGTCGATATCTTGCCGCGATTCTGCGACTCATATAACGCGAGCAGATCCTTCACCATATCTTTGTGTTTCTGCGCGAATTTCTGTACGTCGCTGATGACTGTGTAAAAAGCCGTGATGCGGATCGGCTCGTTCACGCTCCGCACCAGCTCGCGCGACGCGGCCGACAGGCTGTTTACGCCCGTCGCCGTCAGGTCGATCTGCCCGCCAAAGCGCCCGGCGAAATGGACGGCCATGATGACCACGGCCGTGAGCAGCGACGTCGTCAGAATGGCGTTCGACAAGAACAGAATGCGTCGACTGGCTGTCTGCATGTGTGCTCCTAGCGCCAACGCTTGGATTCGACAATCTTCGTAGCGATGAACAAGAACAGCACGGCGCCGCCCACGAAGAACACGGCCGAACTAAGCGAAATTGCCCCCTTGGTCATGGCCTCAAAGCGCCCCATGACGTTCACTTCCTGAAACACGGTGCGCAGCGCGCCACTGACTTGCGGAATCATGTAATACGCCAGCCACGCCAGCAGCAACAACGGAACCGCGCCGGCGATCCATGCCACAACCTGATTGCGCGTCAGGCTGCTGGCCATCACGCCGAATGCAATAAACGTCGCGCCCATGAGCAGCAACCCGACGTACGACGAAGCCGCGGCGCCCCAGTCCGCGCGGCCGAACATCGAGATCAGGATCGGATAGATCAGCGTGGCCGCGATCATGATGACGTAAAACACAAGCGACGCGAGAAATTTTCCCACCACAAGCTGCGCATCGGAAACCGGCGCGGTCATCAGCGTTTCAATCGTCCCGCTGCGATATTCATCGGAAATCGCGCGCATGGTGATGGCCGGCACGATGATTGTCAGCACAAACGGCGTGAGATAAAAAAACGCCGCCAGCGTGGCCGGCTGCCCCGGCGAAAAGCTCTTGGTCATCAGCACGATCACTCCGGTGATCAGCAGGAATCCGGAGATGACGATATAGCCGATCGGCGAGCAAAACAGCGACAGCAGCTCTCGCTGCATGATCGCGATGGTGTTTCTCATCTGCCACTCCAGTTATGAACGCAAATGAACCACGGAGCCCTGGCGTACTCTCGGCTATCACACCTGATCAGCGTCCCCACTACCACCGCGGGGCGCTACAGCGCGCATAGGATTTTTCTTCTCCGTGCCTCTGTGCCTCAGCGGTTCATTCCGTCGCCTGCGCGGCCGCGCTCGCGACGATTTTCACGAAGAAATCCTCCAGCGACGCGCCCTCGCGCCGCAGCTCGCGGATCGACCAGCCGTTTTTCATCGCCGCCTGGAACACCGCCTCACGCACGTCGTTGCGCGTCGCGATGCTTACGCGCAGCCAGCCGTCCCGCTGTTCGCTGCGCACGTCCGTCACACCAGTGATCGCCCGCAGCCCCGCCTCCACGCCGTCCTTCGGCCCGCGAATTTCCGCGAGCGTGTTGTGATCCCCTGCGACGCGCTCGCGCAGCTCGGCCGTCGTTCCCGATGCTACGATCCGCCCGCGATTGATGATGATAATTCGCTTACAGGTGGCCTCAACTTCCGGCAGAATGTGGCTGGACAGCATCACTGTGTGGTCTTGCGCCAGCTCGCGAATCAGCGAGCGGGTTTCGCGAACCTGTCCCGGATCGAGCCCCACCGTCGGCTCATCGAGGATCAGCACCTTCGGATTGTGAATCAGCGCGTCGGCCAAACCCACGCGCTGGCGATAGCCTTTCGAAAGCTGCCCGATCGGCCTGTCGATCACTTCGCTCAGCCAGCAACGTTGTGTGACGCGTCCGATGGCCGCGTCTCGCTCGGCTCGACCCAGCCCGCGAATTTTTCCTCTGAATTGCAGATACTCGCGCACCCGCATTTCGGGGTAAAGCGGTACCGATTCCGGCAGATATCCCACATGCTTTCGAACGTCCATCGATTTTTGGAATACGTCATGTCCCGCGACAGATGCTTGCCCGTCATCCGCGGGATGAAAGCACGTCAGCACGCGAATCGTTGTGGTTTTTCCCGCTCCGTTTGGTCCTAGGAAGCCGACGATCTCGCCCTCGGCGACCGAGAACGATATCTTGTCAACCGCGCAGCGGCTTCCGTAATACTTGGAGAGATTGCGTACTTCAATCACGCGGAATTCTCCTGTTGTGAGTACGCCTAGACCGGACACGGGACAGCGTCCTGTCAAATTCGGGCGAATCGGCGGCCGCGCGGCGCGGTGGGATAACGAAGTACGTCATCCGCTTCCGTAACAACGCACTGCACCCCGCAAAGGCCGCGAATTGTAAATTCGGCTGCCCGCCTGTCAAGCAGTCCGCTCGCAGCGCTGCAACCGCGCAACCCGAGTGTGGGTAAAATGTTACAGCCTCGATTCGGTTTGACCGCCTATGCCGAATCGAAAACCGCCCGGCCGATGAATCAGCAAAAACCTGACAATGGGGCGCGCCTGACGGGAACATGCTGGGATCGCATTTGCGGCTCGCTTTCGCGACGGTTAAAGTTTGGTAATCTCGCGCGAAAAGCAATGGGCGAAGCATTCGCGTAACCGTTTCTCAATGCTGGAGTAAGACGTATGCTAAATCGATTCGGTCGATTCCGCGGCGCGTGGATGTGCACGCTCGCCGCGACCACGCTGTTTGCGCCGCCACTCACGCTGGCGCAGGACAAGAACGCCGCTCCCTCGCCGGCCGTCGCCATCGACGAAAAGCCGGGAGAAGCCGGACCCGGTGGGCCGGGTAAGAAAGATGACAAACCCAAGCGTTTTCCGGATTTCTCGGAAGTTACAAAGGACATGAAGGCCACCGAGGGCCTGTTCACCATCTACCGCAATGACGCCGGCGATCGCGACAAGGATCAGGAAAAGATTCTTTGTCGCATTCCGCGTTCCCTTCTGAACGAAGACCTTCTCTTCGCCACCACGATCAACGCCGGCGGCGCTCTCACCGGCTTTCAGTGGGCCGACGCGCTCGTGCGATGGGAGATCGTCGATCGCAACTTGAAAATGGTGACACCTGATCTGCGCTACATTACCAAAGACGACAAACCGGTGTCGGACGTCATTCGCCGCACGTACAACGAGCGGTTCATGGCCTCAGTGCCCATTGTCACCATGACGCCTTCTGGCGACCCGGTCATCGATCTCGGCCAATTGCTCAAAAGCGATCTGGCCGACGTGTCGATGGGCGGCGGCTCCATCCGTCCGGAACTCAGCAAATGGTCAAAGGTGAAGGTGTTTCCGGAGAACGTATTGATCGGCGTCGATCTGGCGGTGACGTCGCGCGGCTCGTCCGGCGGCTCGACGATCGAGGTCGGATATTCCTTCCAGCGGTTGCCGAAGCTCGGCGCGTACAAGTCGCGCGAAGCCGACCCGCGCGTTGGGTATTTTCTGACGCAGCGCGTCGATTGGGCCAAGCCGGTCGAGGCCCGCGAGACCATGGAACGCTACATCAATCGCTGGCATCTTGAGAAACGCGATCCGTCTCTCGAAGTGTCGCCGCCCAAGAAGCCCATTACGTTCATCATCGAAAAAACCGTCCCGATCATGTGGCGCCGCTATGTGAAGGAAGGCATCGAGGAGTGGAACAAGGCGTTTGAAAAAATCGGCTTTGTCGACGCCGTCGTCGCGCAGCAACAGACCGACGACAACGAATTCGCCGATTACGATCCCGAGGACTCGCGCTACAACTTTTTCCGCTGGATCGTCTCCGGCCGCGGATTTGCGATGGGCCCCTCGCGAGCCGATCCGCGCACCGGCCAGATTTTGGACGCCGACATCATCATGGACGACGCGTTCATGCGCGCGTGGACCAACAGCCAGTTCAACATCTACACGCCCAGCGCGTACGCCCGCACAAAGGGTCCGGGTTTCGAGCTGTACATGCAGCGATACCCCGACCTGATCCCCGAAATCTTCAAGCGGCAGCCGCTCGAAACCACGACGGAATTTCACCGGGAAACCGAGCGCCTCTTGGCCGAGGCCGAAAAACGCCTCAGCCACAACGGTTGCAACCCGTTCGAGTGCAGCTATGCCGAGGGCATGACACACCAGGTCGCGCTCCTTCAGCAGATGTTCATCGCAACGGGTTCGGGCAAGAAAGTGCCCGAGCGCCTGCTCGGCGAGGCGCTGCGCGAAGTCGTCGCGCATGAAGTCGGCCATACGCTCGGCCTGCGCCACAACTTCAAGGCATCGTCATGGCTGACGGCGGATGAGATTCAGCGCCGCCGCAACGAAACCGACGAGCCGACCGTCGCCTCGGTGATGGATTACAACCCGCTGCTATTCTACGCAGATGACGATCTCACCAAGCTGCGTCACGTCGTCACCCCCTGCATCGGGCCGTATGACTATTTCGTGATCGAATACGGCTACAAGATTCCGGGCAAGGATGACAAGGGCGAGGAAGACATGCTTCGCTCCATCGCCGCGCGCGGCACCGAGCCGGGCCTGGCCTATGGCACTGACGAAGACACCATGGGCATCTTCTCCCCCGACCCGTACACCAACCGCTATGACAATACGTCGGATCAGGTCGCGTGGGCCAGGCAGCGCGTCGCCATCGCTGACAAGCTGCTGAATGGCGTGTGTGACTGGTCGCTGAAGGATGGCGAGCCGCGCTATTACATCACGCAGGCGTTCAACATCCTCAGTTTCGAAAAAGCCCGCAACTTTGACTACGTCGCCCGGCTCATCGGCGGCCAGTCATTCAACCGCGATCACAAGGGCGATCCGAACTGCCGCCCCACGTTCGTGCAAACCGATGCTGAAACGCAGCGCGCCGCGCTCAAGTTCATCAACGAGAACCTGTTCAGCGATGCTTTCTTCAAGTTTGACGCCGCCACGCTGAACAACCTCGCGCCGTCGCGCTGGTATGGCCTTGAAACCGGCCCGCCGATCCGTTTGGATTACGACATCCACGACAAAATCGCGATGATGCAGGTCGGCACGCTGATGGACCTGCTCAGCCCGCCGCTGCTTCAGCGCCTGTATGACGGCGAACTGAAGACGACCGAACCCAAGAAGTTCACCGCGGCGGAGCTGATCACCGGCGTGCGCGATCAAATCTGGTCATCGCTCGACAAGTCTGACAAAGGCTCATATAGCGACAGCCAGCCGATGTGCAGCTCGCTGACGCGCAACCTCCAGCGCGAGCATCTCAACATGATGCTGGCTCTGGCGCAGTCGCCGCCGGGCGCGGCGATGTCGGCCGACCTGAACGGCATGATTCGCTACGCGCTGCGCGAATTGAGCGAACGCATCGACGCTTCGCTGAAGAAAGGCAAGCCCGACTTCGCGACGCGCGCTCACATGGTCGAGAGCAAGTCGCGCATCGACCGCGTGCTCGACGCGCAGTTTACGGCCCGCTAAGCGGCCGCGAACGCTGATCGTCTGACAAACGCTCGCGGGGTCGTCGGTCTTA
>JAEUIR010000094.1:0-320 GCA_016795025.1 Phycisphaerales bacterium | reverse complement strand
GGTGTGCGCCGCGTTTTTTCGGCCCCTCTAGGGGCCCGCCACCGATTATCGTCTCAAAACGGCTGGGGGGTTGGTGGTTTTTATCCCCCCCCACCCCGCGAGTGTTTTATTTCGATCGTCAAAAAGCACTGAGCCGCGACTGCAAGCATTCGCCCGCTTGGTTGCGCAGCGCGGCAAATTGTAAGGCGCTCTGACGGCACGTCAGGCGAATCCACTTGTCGCCTGAACGGCCGCGCCCGCTCGACCGCAGATTGGGCTACGCTTTCGCGTAGGCGCGGCCGACGTCGCGTTTCAGCGTGCAGCCGCGCACGACGACATCT
>JAEUIR010000093.1 GCA_016795025.1 Phycisphaerales bacterium | reverse complement strand
TCGCATCGTTGACGGTCGCGAGGCGGTGACGTTCCTGAAGCGCATCAAGGATTGCGTCGAAAATCCGACGCGGATGCTGATTGAAGTCTAGTGCTCCGTCAACCTCATTTTGGCGGGGAGCATCGGCGTCCCGCCGGTGCGAAATGACGCACATCACCGTTTATTCAGCACTGACGCGAAACCCTGCTGGCACGGAAATACCTCTCGCCTCCAGGGCGTTGACGATCACGTCAACGGGTTGATCAAGCGGGGCGTCACTCGCGATTTCAGGAATCATGGCGCCGCAGAGTCACGCGAGCGATCGTCAGCGTCATTTTCGCCCAACCGGCGTATTTCAACGTTGTCGGCTTTGAGCGCGTACAGAAACACCGGTTTGTTGGCCCACGTGATCCGTGCACGGGTTGACGAGTGCCGCGGATACTCAGAACTAAACTCGTAGAATTCGCGCCACCATGCATCCGGATGTGTCTTCTCGTCATCCCCGGTAAACACAAGATACTGCGGAAGTCGCTTCACGTTCACCTGCGCTGGGCGCTCGCGGGGCAATAGCAACACACTCCAGTGCGTGAAGTCGATCGGTGGAATCGAATACGGCGCCGGCTCCTGGATCACCGCGATGCATGAGTAACGAGCTTCCACGAATTCTCGAAGCGCGGGAATCTCGCTCGCGGACGTTTCAACGCAGTGGTATTCCACGCGAGTAACGCGAGAATGGTCGCTATTGATAACCTCGGCCGCCGCGCGTCGGGAATCCAGTTTGCGGTTTCCATCATCCCGGAACACCCGCAAGTACGGGCGGAAGCCGCCCGGCAATAGTAGCAACAATAAAAAGATGCCGATTCCCGAAATGCGCCAATTTCGCCGCCCACACAGGAAGGCCGTGCCGATCGCAACCGCGCATGCCGGCAGCAATAGGAACCGCCCGAACTCCGCCGGCTTTCCTGCTCCGATCCCGATGGTCAGCAGCAACATCGCGGTCATCGGCGACGACCAGACGAACGCCTCGCGCGGACGGTGGAGTGCCATGCAGATCAGCCCAAGCACGCCAAAAATCAGGAACGGCCAGCCGCATGCCTCCACCATCAATTCCGCAACGCGCGCCGCGCCGGCGCCGAGTTGCCCCACGCGGTACATCGACGTCGAATTACCGACATTGCTCGCCAGCACATCCGGCCGAAATAGCGAGTTGTAAATAAGGTATGGATTCGCGACCACATAAATCAGGAGGGCTCCGACGCCCGCCGAGGCCAGATGCGCCAACAAGCGCGAAATCGGCCATCGTTTGTTTGCCGCGAGCAACGCCGGCCATAACGCACCGCTGGCCGCGCCAGTCAGGACTAGCCCCAGCGACGCGCCGCCATACAACGACAATCGCACCGCGCGCCCCGCTGTCGGCTTCCGCAACACAGCGATGGCCGCGACGCACGCGAACATCGTCATGCATGCCGAAGGCAAATGCGGCTTGGCCTCAAGCGCCCCGCTGATGAACACCGGCGTAAACAGCAGGAGCGGACCGACCAGCAGCGCGCCGCCCCGGCTGCCGGTTTGCAGCAGCAATCGCTGACATGCAGCGATCAGACCAATGGCAAACAGCATCGTGATGCCGCGCAGCACAACATAAAACCACGCAAATTTCTCGGGCTCGTCCAGATTCGCCCCAAGCGAAAACTGGAGTCCGAGCAACGGCTTCATCGCGGCAAGCGCCGCTCCACTCAGATAAATCCACAGCCCACCATATTGATAGAGCCGCGGATCAAAGTCGCCTTCGCGCGGATTCATTCGCGCCAGCGCCATGAGCGTAATCATTTCGTCAGGCTGATGCGTGTACAACCGATAGCGCACAAGAATCGCCGCGCGATCCGCTTCGGTCGCGGTTAGATCCACGATATTCCTGCGATCCACAATCGGATCGACATCTGTATCCGCTCCGCTTTGCCGCTGCCGTCGCGCGGATTCCAGACGACCGGCGTTCCACCGCTCAGCGCTCCAGGCAGGATCGCCGCCAAACAGCAAATCATCGTTCTCGCGCGACGGAAGCCCCCAACGACCGCAGGTCGTAAACAACAACACGGGCGGAAAAATCGCGAGCAGCCATAACGCGATTCGGAATTTGCGGCCGCGAAGCCATTTGCTATCTGATCTTGCTCGCTTCGGGATCAATCTCCGCATCTCAATATGCAGGCGGTCGGTCTTAGGCCGCAATTCACCGCGTGAAATGGGAAATGCGCGGCGCGTCTCTCCGCCAACCGCATCGCCTTCCCCTTCGTGTTGCGGGTTCATTTCACCAGAATATCGACAATGCCCAGCCCGCCCAGAAGCAGGCCAATCACACCGTTCACCGTAAAAAACGCCAGATTAACGCGGGAAAGATCGCTCGAAGAAACGATTGAATTCTCCACGAACAGCAGCACGGCCACGCATGCAACGCCTGCGAAGTAATACGCGCCCATGCCGCCGAACCATCCGACCCCGAGCAACGACGCGACCGTCAGCACATGAAACACGCGCGCAGTCCATAGCGCCGCCGCAACGCCCAGCTTCGCCGGTACGCTGTGAAGCCCGGCACCGCGATCGAACTCGACATCCTGGCACGCGTAAATCAAATCAAACCCAGCGATCCAGAATGTAACGGCCAGCATCAGCAACCAGGCTGGCGCGCCGAGCGTAGCCGGATTAAGCGCGATCCACGCAGCTACCGGAGCGAACGCAATTCCGCTGCCCAGCACAAGGTGCGACCAGCGCGTGAATCGTTTTGTGAATGAGTAAAGGCACAGATAGACTAGCACAACCGGACTGAGCAACACGGGCCACGCGTTCCCAAACCAAACCCAGAAACCGCCGGCCGCGAGAATGAATATTCCCGAAGCCCCGATGAAAAACCCCAGCGCCGCCCCACGGCTGATCAGCCCGCGAGGCAGGGCGCGGATCGCGGTGCGCGGATTCTTCGCGTCGATCGTAGCGTCGACAATTCGATTGAATGTCATCGCCGCGCTGCGCGCGGCCACCATGCAAAGTACGATCAGGCCGAGTTGTCCCGCGGTTGGAACCGCGGGGCGCGTCGCCAAAAAACTCGCCAGCACGGCGAACGGCAATGCGAAAACCGAGTGGCTGAACTTGATCATCTCGCCCCAGGCGGCCACGGTTCGCGCGGCCTCAACGAGGGGTGATTTTGGAGCGGCGGCGGCGGACTTTGAATTCAGCGACTCGGCGTTCACGCTCGTTCCTGTTTCGATTGAACGAATTGTCGCGATACGATCGGATTCGCCGTGAAAGCGACACGCCATCCACCCGGCAATAACGAAAATCTATCGTGGCAGCATGGCACGCTAGTCATCCTCGCGATCCTCGACACCGGGCTCCGGCGCCGACTGCCAGCGCGTATTCAGGCCGTGTGGCACCCACAGCAGATCAAGCACCTTGCCCACAACGAAATCCACGAGGTCGCCGATAGTGCGCGGCAACAGATAGAATCCCGGCGCGGCGGGGCAAATGATCGCTCCCGCGCGCTGCAAACGCTGCATATTTTCCAACTCGATGGCGCTCAGCGGCATTTCGCGATGAATCACCACCAGACGCCGTGATTCTTTAAGCGTCACCGCTGCCGCGCGCAGAATCAAATTGCTGCCGATTCCCGAGGCCATCTCGCCAAGCGTATTGCTGCTGCAAGGGCAGACGACCATGCCGCGAGTGAGAAACGAGCCGCTTGCAATTTTTGCACCGACATCGCGATATGGATAAAGCGTGACATTGGGCGCTGATCGACCGACCAGCGCTTCGACCGACAACGCCTGGATGTCCAGTTCATCCGCCAGGAGCCGACGCCCCAACGGCGAAACGACAAGATGCGTGTGCATCTGCGAATCAGCCAGGCTTTGAAGCAACCGCTGCGCGTACAGCCCCCCGCTGGCGCCGGTGATCGCCATGACGACATCACGACTCTTTTCAACAATCTGCATTCGCGTCTCGATGCTTCTGGACTGCGTGCGAATTCTATGGCATGAACACTGCGTGCGCCGCGCGCGCGGACTGAGGTTCCAGCATTTTCAGCCTTTCTGTCGCGGCCTCACCCCAATACGAGCCACTGAATCGCGACTCGACCTCCCGCATGCGGCTCACGCCTGCCGTCCGTACCGTCTCATCGCGTGTGCTGAGCGTCTGAATTTCCAAGTCAGCCAGCCGGAAAAGCGCCTCGGCCACGGCATCACCGTCGGGAAACACCGCGACACATCGCGCGAGTTGCTTGGCGCGGTCTCCGACTTCGGGAATCCCCATCACCCACGTAACGACCAGATTGTCGGCGAGCGTTGATTCGCGATAGCGCTGCGCGAGATGAGCGAGTTGAGCGAGATATTGAGGCCGATGCGGATCAAGCGACATAAACGAGACAAGTGGATCGTTGCCGAACTGCTGATCATCGCGATTGGCGAGAATGATCTCCGTCAGGCGGCGGGCCTCGCGGAGCAACGGCGCGATCTCAAAATCAAGCGTGCTCTCCGGCAGCGGGGCGCGGAAAATCTCGGCCGCGCCGGCCGGTTGTGACTGAGGCGCCTGGCGTTGCGAGAGGGCCGGGCCGATGCGCTCCAGCATCGCAAGCGTCTGTAACGCCGCGTCCACATTACCGGCGCGCAGCTCCAACTGCGCCAATCGCAGTCCGGCCGCGCCAGCCAAAGGCGAGTTCGTATATTCCTTCCATAGGACCGACCAGACGGCCTCTGCTTGTGGATGAGGGAAATCGGTGTAAAGCTCGCGGCGCGGCGGTGATTCGTGGATTTTCCGCTCGTCGATGCGCGTGTCAAGAATTCGAGCCTGAATATACAGCACATTTGCGAGGTAGCGGCTATTTGGGTGATCCGCCAGAAACCGATTGCACTGCTCATACGCCGCGGAGCGCTGCGACTGAAAATCGAGCGCGAACCGCCGCCAGATGAGTTGCTTAAGCGGGTCGATTTGCCCGCTCCACGCGGCCATGAACTCGCGCTGAAACGGGTTCGACGCAAGCTCGCCCAGTGTGAAGCGATGCATCAGATCGTAAATACGCTCCTGCGTCCGGCGCGTGTCTTCGACGGCCTCAAAGCGGGTCGAGCGCGGACCGATCTCGTTTTCGAGAACGCGATAAGCCAGCTCGTCCGAGCCGACGCGCCAGTGAAACAGCAGCACCGGCGTCGCGAACATCACCGCCACCACAGGCGCGATCGCGCCTGGACGATATTTCACCAGGTGCGCGATCAGCAGCATGACGGCCATCATCACGCAGGCCGCCAGAATCGCCAGCACCCACGGCAGGATAAGCATCGACTTCTGCATCGGCGAAGTCAGCGCGACCAGCACGTCGGCCGAGCCGCGCGACGCAAAATACAAGTAGAGCAGCACGGGCAGCATGCCGATCAGCGCCGACCCGAACCGAAAACGCAACATCAACGAGCGCGCTCCGGCCAGCGTAATGCTCAACACCAGGCACAGCGCCATCCATGGCATATGCGCGAACACGAAAACAGCCAGCAGAAAAGGCAGCGCGAACGGCGGCCGATAGAGAATTGAAATCGTGATCGGCACGGCCACGATCGACGCGAACAGCAACCCCAGCACGACGCCGTGTATCGGTGCGTTTTCAACGCTGATGGGGTAAAGCAGAAAGTCATTGAGCGAGCGTGTGGTTTCGCCCCAGAAGCGGGCCGGCTCGTAATAGCTTTGCAGCGAAAAATCGAACAGGCGCCCGACGCGCAGCCAGTGAACAAAAACACACAATCCGCAGAACAGAACCGCGTTCAGGAGTAACAGGTACAGCGCGCGGCGGCGATATTTCGGTTCCGTGCGCGACCATACGTCCGCCAAACGGCGCGACTCGCGCCGCGCCCTCTCCAAGTCGCCGCGATCGGGTGACGGCAACGCGCTGCCCGAATCAACCGGCTGAAGCGCTCCGTCCGTGGCGTCTGCCATACGGGAATCGTATCCCCCTTCACAGCCTGACAAAAGCGCCCCGACGGACGAATTGCCCCAAGCGGCCTCTCCGAAGGAAGCCGCGACCGTAAGGGAGCGGAAGCCAAGCAGCATGTCGTTGCGAGTTGACGGCCGAACTACGGCCGCTGGCTGCGAAGCTTGTCAAAAACAATGCCCAGGAGCGACCTTGTCAGATCGAATTGCAGGATTTCCTGCGGCGTATTGCCGAGATTTTCAGTGGATGCGGCGACAGTCGCCCTCTCGACGGCGCCCACCACACCGTCGCGCACATCTGGGCAACCACCACAAATCAACGGCGCAACGACAAGCGAGAGGATGAGCCAAGCCGTCCGTGTGACACCCGATCGATTACGCCGTGCCATGACCAGCTCCGCGTGAATTTTTGACAGGCCCTTGCCGCCCGATTGAGTCCACATTGTATAACCCGTGAGAGTTCTTGGCGCGACCCAGTGCAGCGCTTTTCGCGTTTCTTGCGATTTTCGACAACGAATTCGCCTGTTGACCCGTTAAACAGTTCAGTATCATCCCCGGCATGGGGCGGCCACTCGCTTCAAGGATGAACCTTGACAACGTTCGTCAGGAAATCGCGCGGCTGCGGCACATGGCTGATACGCCCTGCTATGCACCTGCTTACTTATGCATGCGCCGCGTTGTTGAGCGGATGCGCCGATTGGGCCCGAAGCGACGCTGACCGTTCAGTAAACCGAGCGCTGCGCACGTACGAATCGCGCACGCTCGCTGATCGCGCCGACTGGGTGCGACAGCCGCGCGAAACGCCGCCGCCCGCCTCGCAACCCACCAGCGCCGCCTCGCTTGCTGAAACCTCCGAGCCCGGCGCACCCACAACCGCGTCGGCCAAGCCGCGCTTGCTCGATCTGCGCGATTCGCTTCGAACGGCGTTTGAGAACGGGCGCGAATACAAAACTGAGCGCGAATCGCTTTATCTCGCCGGACTGAATTACACATTCGCTCAATACACGTTCGGGCCGATTCTCGACTCAACCATTCGCTATTTGTGGAATTACAACGAAGGCACGCCCAATACGCATTCCGTCAACGTGCCGATCAGCGTGTCGCAAATTCTGCCGCTCGGCGGAACCGCGTCCGCCTCCGCATCGCTGAACGGTGTGCGAACGCGCGGCGGCGAGCCGGAGTCGGACAACGACTTCCGCTGGACATCAGACATGCAGGTGAATCTCCAGCAGCCGCTGCTGCGCGGCGCTGGTTACGAGGCATCGCACGAACCGCTCACTCAGGCCGAACGAGCGCTGATCTATGCGGTGCGCGATTTTGAGCTGTTCCGTCAGGATTACTCGATCCGCGTGGCCGATGCTTACTACAGCATCGTGCGGCAGCGCAAGCAGCTTGAAAACGACGAGCAAAGCTATTCCGACGCGGTGTATGACCGCCAGAAAGCCGACGCGCTGCGCAGTCTGGATCGAAACAAGCCCGACGATGTCTTTCAGGCTCGCCGCCGCGAAATCGAAGCTGAAAACCAGGTGATCGCGGGAAGAACACGATATAAGCTCGCGCTGGATGAGTTCAAGATTCTGCTCGGATTACCGATCGAGGCGCCGATCTCCATCGGCACGGACGAGCCGCCTTATGAGCCGGTGAACATCGAGTCGCAATCGGCTGTGGATGTCGCGTTGCACAATCGGCTCGATCTTCACACCCGGCGCGATCAGGTGGAGGACACGCGTCGCCGGTTGCGCATCGCGCGTCAGGATTTGTTGCCGCAGTTTGATCTCACTGCCGAATATGGCATGAGCAGCCTGGGCGGCCGCGCGGACGACGCCACGCCGAATCAGCGGCGCTCCTCAGTGGGCCTGGCGCTTGAGGTTCCGCTGGATCGAGTTCCCGAGCGCAACGCGTACCGCGAGGCGCTGATTTCGCTCGACCGATCCGAGCGTGATCTCGATCAGACCGAGGACCGCGTCCGCATCGACATACTCAACGCCCTGCGCGAGCTGACGCAGTTTGAAAAACAAATTCAATTGCAGGAAGATCAAATTCGATCCGAGCAGCGGGCTGTTGCGGTGATGCAGATCCGCGTCGAGGCCGGCGACGCGCAACAACGCGATCTCACCGAAGCCCGCCGCAGCCTGACTGACGCCATGAATCAACTAATCGACCTGAAAGTGCAGCACTTTATCGCCCGGCTGCGCCTGAAGCGCAATCTCGGGATTCTGTTCATCGATCAGAATGGGATGTGGATGTCATGAAGCTCTTAGTGATCGCGGGGATCGGCGTCGTGGTGCTTGGTGTCGGCGGATATTTTGCCAAATCCGCGCTGAGCACTTCTAAAAACGACGCGGCAACCAGCGGCGCGCTGTTTGCTGTGAAGCGCGGCACGATGAACGTAACCATCACCGAAAATGGCACGCTGCTGGCCAAGAACTCCGAAAAAGTGGTCTATGAGGGCAAACGCGGCGGAAAAATCACTTTTCTGATCGAAGAGGGAAAGACAGTCGAGCCGGGCGAGGATCTTTGCAAACTCGACGCGCAGGAACTCGAAAGCCAAGTGCAGACGGTAGACCTCGAAATCAAGAAAACGGAAGTCGATCTGAAAAAAGCGCAGACCGAGTTTGAGATTCAAAAAGGCGAAAACACCGCGAATGTGGAAAAAGCCCACATTGCACTCGACAAGGCAACCAACGAGCTCGAAAAATACCGCGACGGCGACGCCCCAAAAGAGCGCCGCAGCCTCGAAATCAAAATCAAGGAAGCCGAAACCAAGCACAGCCGCTCCAAGAAAAAATACGAAGACTCCGTCAAATTGCTGGCGCAGGAGTACATCAGCAAAGCGCAGCTTGATCAGGACGAGATCGAATTCGAGCAGGCTCAAATCGCGCTTGAAGCGTCTCGCCGAGATCTTGAATTGTTCGAGCGCTACACACTGCCGATGACCATGACCGAAAAGCAAACCGCGGTGAACGACGCGAAACGCGGGCTGCAAAACGCGGAGCTGCGCGCGCAGAACATGCTCGAAGAGAAAGAAGTGGCGGTTCGAAACAACGAACAGCGCCTCACATCGCAAAAAAACAACTTCGATCAACTCAAGAAGGAAGTGGAATTCTGCACGATCAAGGCCAAGACACCGGGCCTGGTCCTGCACGGCGATCCGCAGCAAGGCTGGTGGAACGAGCGCATGAAAGTCGGCGGCAATGTCTGGAGCGGCAACACGCTCTTCACCATTCCCGACTTGCGAATCATGCAGGTACAGGTGCAGGTGCACGAAGCCGACATCAACAAGCTCAAGGAAAAACAGCCCGCGACCATCACGATGGATACCTATCCGGGCCTCGTCATAAAGGGCGAGGTTACCAAAATTGCCCAGGTCGCGGGTAGTCAGAATCCCTGGGGCGGCGACGACGACGTCAAAAAATTCAAGGTGGAAATCACGATGGAAGAAATGGCCGAGGTGAAGCTGCGGCCGGGAATCTCTGCAAAAGCCGAAGTATTCATCGATAAGTTGGACGACGTGCTGTTTGTTCCGCGCCAAGCCGTGTTTCTTGAAGAAGGCAAAAACTACTGCTACGCGATGATTCGCGGAAAACCGGAGCGAAAAGAAATCGAGATCGGCGTCAGCAGTGATACGTACACGCAGATATCCAGCGGCCTGAACGAAGGCGATGTCGTGCTGCTCTACAACCCGACGCTCGGCGAATCAAGCGAAAAGAAAGAGGAAACACCGAAGAAAGCCGAGGAGAAACCGGCCAAAGAGGCAGCCGCGCCGTCGGTCGCCAAACCGTGAGGACTGATTCCAACATGTGCCAGACCGAAACGCTGCGGCTCGACGCTGTCGAAAAGATATACGGCACCGCGGAAAATCCGCTGCCCGTGCTCAAGGGCGTGAATCTGGTCGTGCGCGAGGGCGAATTCCTCGCCATCGTCGGTCCTTCCGGCGCGGGCAAAAGTACGTTATTGCACATTCTGGGTTGCCTGGATCGGCCGACCCGCGGCGCGTATTACATGATGGGCGAAAACGTCGCGACGCTCGACGACGATCGCCTCTCGCGGGTCCGCCGCACACGCATCGGATTTGTGTTTCAGTCGTTTCACCTGATCTCGCATCTAAGCGCACTCGAAAACGTCGAAATGCCGCTCTATTACGAACGGCGACCGCGAATCGAGCGCCGCGAGCGCTGCCGCGAATTGCTCACGCGAGTCGGGCTTGGCGCGCGGATGGACCACTATCCAAATCAACTTTCCGGCGGCGAATCGCAGCGCACCGCCATCGCCCGCGCACTCGCCAACGATCCCGCCCTGCTGCTCGCCGACGAGCCCACCGGAAATCTCGACTCGGCCACTTCGCGCGAAATCATGGCGCTCTTGCATGAGCTGCACGACGCAGGCCGCACGATCGTGTTGATTACACATGACCCCGGCGTCGCGGCAGCCGCGCCGCGCATCGTGACAATTCGCGACGGGCACATTGAAAGTGACAACAGCTCTCTAGCCGGAGCGGCGTGATGAGCGGTTTTTTCGCCGAGTTGATTCGAGAGGCGGTCCGCAACCTGGCGCGACACAAGCTGCGCTCGCTGCTGACGACGCTGGGCATCGTGTTCGGCGTGGCTTCGGTGCTGTCGATGGTCGCGCTCGGCGAAGGAGCGCGACAGGCAATCCTGCGCCAGATCCAGGAACTCGGCATCCGCAACATCATCATCAACGCTGTGAAGCCGCCGGAAACCGAGAATCTCAAAGAAGAGAAACAGGAAGGCTGGCGGCTCGAATATGGCCTGAAATTCAACGACGCCAAGCAAATTCGAGAAACACTGCCGATGGTCGCCGATGTGCTCGAAGTCCGCGACGTCGAGCGCTGGATCTGGTTCAAAAGCCGCCGGTTGAATGCGAAAATCCGCGGCGTTACACCTGAGTATTTCGATCGATTGAGCCTGCGGCCGTTTCTGGGGCGCGTGCTTGACGCCGAGGACGCCCGCGGCAGCCGGCGAGTATGCGTGGTCCGCGCGGATTTGCTGCGTCAGGCCGCATATGTCGGTGATCCGTTGAAGCTCGATCTGAAAATCGGATCGGACTATTTCCGCGTGGTTGGCGTATTGCCGGATCACGAGTTTCAGAGCGAAACGCGCACGATTCTCGGCATCGACGATCGCTCCATGGAAGTCTACGTGCCGTTCCACACCGTCGTCGGCCGGTTCGGCGTTACGGAGAACAAGTCACGCGCCGGCAGTTTCGAGGCCACGCGCGTCGAACTGCATCAGATCGTCTGCACCGTCAGGCACGAGGATGACGTGCTGGCCGCCGCGCGCGGAATCCAGGCGATACTTACGGCATTTCATCCGAAGCGCGACTATCAACTGACGGTTCCGCTGAACCTGCTTGAACAACGGCAGAAAACTCAGCAGGTGTTCAACATCGTGCTGCCGATCATTGCGGGCATCTCGCTGCTCGTCGGAGGCATCGGCATTTTGAACATCATGCTCGCAAGCATCACCGAGCGCACGCGCGAGATCGGCATTCGCCGCGCGATCGGCGCTTCAGGCAACGATATCACATGGCAATTCCTCATCGAGACCGTGACGCTCGCCATGATCGGCGGCATCATGGGTGTAATCGTGGGAGTGGCGGGCGTGTTCGTGCTGCGATATTTCACGGAGTGGCAGGCGGTCATCACAACCTGGTCGCTCGTCATCTCGCTGCTGATCTCATGCCTCACCGGCATTCTGTTCGGGCTCTATCCAGCGCGCCGCGCCGCCGCGATGGACCCGATCCGCGCCCTGCGGCACAACTGATGAATGCCGATTGACTGAACGAGACGGGCGTTCACTTGATTTGCGCGCCGAATAGCGCGTTGTGCCGCATTCGAGCCGATTAGATTTCAGCATTCCGCCTCCGGCATTTCTTCGATCCGCGCTTGCTCGCGATGAGCATCAGCGTCATCAGCGGCAGGAATCCGACCATTCCAAATCCGCACGCGCTGACAACCGCAGGCGCAACCACGTCATCGGCCGATGCCACAACCACTTCAACGCCAGCGCTCGCACGCTGGCCGATGCTGTCCGTCACTGTCATCGTGAAAACAGTCGTCGCTTCCGGCCGAGCGACCGTCTCAGGCGATTCAGCGTTGTCGATCGCATCAGACGGCGACCATTCCACCGCATAGGGCGGCACGCCACCGCTCACAACGCCTCGCAAAACAACGTCTTCGCCCGCGTCGATAAGCGTGGGTAACGCGCTTGCCGCGGCCAGCAGGGCCGACGGAACCGAAATCACCACGGAATCAATGACCACCTGGCCGGATGCGTCGCTAGCGCTGCAATGTATCGTCGTTGTTTGCCGCAACGTCGCGCTAAGCGTGCAATTGCTCGCCACCGCACCGCTCGGCGCGCCTGACCAGGAGCATGAATACGGCCCGACGCCACCGCTGATCGCCGCAGCCAATTCAACCACCGAGCCGGATGCGACGGCGCGATCCGGACCAAGACTAAGCGAGATTGCCGGAGCGACATATGCCACCAGCCCGTCAGCGGCTGTGCGACCGTTTGAGTCCGCGACGGTCAGTGAGAACGCTGTCTCTGCCGTGATGCTTGCCACGGTGTTGACGCTGGCGGATGACTCCACCAGTTCAGACGGCGACCACGCGTATGAATACGGTGGAGTCCCACCGCTTACCACTCCGGAAAGCAGAAACGCAGCGCCGGATGCGACGGTCAAGTCGCCGCCGATGCTGACCTGCAACGCCGGACTCACGGAGATCAATACGGTGTCGCTGTCGCTGTTCCCGACGCTGTCGGTCACCGTCACGGTGTACGTCGTCGTTGCGACCGGTGAGGCCAACGGAGACGCAGCCGCAGCGTTTGAAAGCCCGGTCGCCGGCGACCACGCGTACGTGAACGGTGCGACACCACCCAGCACGTTGCAGCTCAATTGCGCGGATTCGCCTGAAAAAATGCTTGCATCGCCGCCGGCAACTGCGACCGGCCCCGCGGAATAGGCCACTTGCAGCGTGCGATCCTCCGAAATCGGCAGCGTGAGTACCGCTTCGCCGGACTCCTGCGGCTGGCCATCGATGTACCAGCGTTGAATGACCAGCGATCCGTTTGTCATCGGTGCCGTAAGAGTCACCACGTCGCCATCGTGATAGGTCACTGAGCCGGGCGTCGCCACGCTCGTCGCCCCGCCACCAGCCGCAGGCGACAAATTCACCGTCACGTTTGATGGCGTCGCGTTGACGGTGATCGTGCGCGTGGCGATGCTCGCGTTGCCGATGCTCAAAGAATAGCGCTGCGGTTCCGCACTCGCGCCGGCTGTAAAGACGCGCACGCGCAGCGACGACGTCCCGGAGATCGGCGCGACAGAATCAATGGTTACCGAATCACCCGTTGCGGCAACACCCAAACGCAGCAGTGTCGATCCGGTTTCGTCGAAAACCGCCACGCTCAGTGGATTGATCGCCGTCGTGTCGATCGCCGTAGGCGTCCCCGGGTCGGCGCTAACCTGATACGTGGCGCCGAGCGGCGTAACCGTGATGGTCGCGGCCTGATTCGCTGATACGCCAACCGCAAACCAGTCGTCGTCATCCGCATTGTGCAGCGACAGATTGCCAATCACTCCGCCAATCGCCAACGACGCGAAGTTCGCGGCGGAACCCACGCTCGCGTTCGGTTCGGCCGGATCGCCATATGAGCCGGTTGCGCCGCGAATATCGTCGTCCTGCGGTCCGTCGAACGACAAACTGAGATAAGCCTCCATCAGCTTGGTGTTGTCGCGCGGCAGTACGTGATCCAGGCCCAACCCATGTCCAAGCTCGTGAGTCAGGACATTCCGCATGAAGCGATAATCGTTGGCGGCCGTCGACCACGCCTCGTCCTTGTCGAGGCACATGTCGCCGAGGTTTGGGAAGTAGTTGTACGCCAGCACGCCGTATTGCCCGTCAAGCTCATAGCTGACGATTCGTACGTCGCCGCGGACGCCCAGGACGCCGTGGGAATTTGGCCACGGCGCCCCGTCGTCACTCACCTCCACAAAGTCGATTCCCGTCCAAGCGGACCAATCAGCGAAAATCTCAGCGAACAGGTCGCGCCACGCTTGTCGCGATCCAAAGGCGGCATCGAGCGTCGCGTTCAACACGTTGCTCGTTTCGGGATCGCCCGTGCTCGTGTCCGGCGGAAATGAATAGGTGAGCGTGATCGGCTGACCGGGATCGCTACTGGCGCCATTGCCGGCCGTGCTGCTCCAGCGGCCGGTCTGCGCATAGGAGGCGAAATCGCCCTGCCGCGTGATGATCCGCTCAATTTCACGGATGCGCGAATCCGGCGTTCCCGGCGTCACGCACGCGGAAAAGCCGCGGGCCGCGTCGCCGAGGCATTGCAGCTCGGATGGCACGGTCGTCCGCGCAGCCTTCGCGGGCTGATCCACGGTGGCCGATTTCGTCTGCCGCTGATACGTGTATTGAGCGATCGCAATCAATATCGCGATGATGACGACAATTGGGCTCGCGCGCCGGCGGCGACGGCGGCGAGACCCAAATTGAAACCCAACCATGGCGTCGTCGCCGGTGTAGCCGAATAGTCCGCGCACGACATCCCCCGCAACTGAACAACCTACAGGCCGGAAGAAAGGCCGAGCTTCTCCGCGGACGCGAAATCCGATCGGCCGTGACAAGCTGAATTGTGCAATACGATCCGCTGCCGCGGGCTTTATTTCGGAGCCGTTCCTGCCTGCGTCTGATCGCTGATTTTCGGCCGCACCCTGGGAAGCGCGGGCCGACTTTCCTTCAGGCGCGAAACTTGCGCATGGATCAACCAAGGTGCAGCGAAAGTTGTCGGCACTGGATCTACGCGATTCGCGTATTGAATACTTCGTATCGGGGAGCGACGCGCCAATGAGCAACGAGATTGCAAACGAACAGGAATTGAACGCCGCGCTCGCGGAAGCTGACGCGAACGCCGGCGCGATTCCCGATCTCAGCGACGGCTCGACGCCGGAAGCAGTACCGGTCGTCGTCCCCGTTGATCAGCCTGAGATCGAAAGAACTCAAGCCGCCGACAACAATCGCGACGAAACGGCGACACCCCCACCCGAATCTCCGTCAGCCAACCCGACCAACCAGGTCGCGACGACTCCCTCAGCACCGGCGACCCCGACTGACGGCAAACAGTTACTGGATCGATTCAAGAAGGCAAAGCAAACTGCCGCGCCGGCAGAAGCGGCCGCAGCCGCAGCAGTCATCTCGCCGCGCGCGGCCAAAACGGCAGCTGCAGCGATGCCGGCACCCCCTAAGAGAGTCCGGCGCCCTTCGCGGCTGATCCCAATAATCGACGCGATGTTTCGCGCAATCGACAGGCCGTTCTGTTGGGTACCCGCGCGCGCTCGAAGCGTTCTCGGCCCGATCGCGATTGCCACGCTGGTCGTCTCGGCGCTTGCTGGCTCGCTGCTGCCGCTGCTGTCACCGCAGAAAGACGTAACCGACTTTATTCGCGAGCGCCGTGCCGCCGCTGAGCAGCCTGTGGCCGTCGCCGGCGCGACAGCCACCGCCGGCGAATCCGGCGACAAGGACGGCCACGGTAAATCAGAACCCAAAGCCGAGCATGGCGAGAAGAAAGACGCGGCAAAGGGCGAGAACAAAGAGGCCAAGTCGGGCTCGCACGGCGACTCGAAAGCCAAAGCGGATGCCAAGAAGAGCGATGACGCACACGGCTCAAAGAAATCCGAAGCCCACGGCGAGAAAAAAGACGCGGGTGGCCACGGCGAAAAGCCGGAGAAGCCCGAGAAAGAACCGGGCGGCGGCCACGGTACTGCGAAATCTGACGCTAAACAGAAGCCCAAAGCCGATCACGGCGCTGACAAAAAAGCGGCCAAGGGAGGCCCGCATTGACGCCGATTGGCCTCAGTCCATTCAGGGTTCAATCGGAGTCTCACCAGACCGGGCGAAGGCCTCTACCCAGAACGCGATCGTCGCGCTGGGCAGTAATTCCGCGTCGCCAACCGGTGAGTACAATGCGGCTTCGATCATTTTTTGCACCGTGCCCCAATACCGCGAACGATCGACACCCGTTTCGCCTACTTGATCCATCATCGACCGCAGCAGTTCTTCACCCTCCTGCAATCGACCCAGTTCACATAAGACCGCGGCATACTTCCATGTAGCGTTCGTCACTTCCACATGCGGAGGCGGGCGCAACAGGCGGTGCAACTCCAATGCCTCCCTGAGATATGGCTCGGCCTCGGCGGCGCGACGCCGCCAAAAGAGCATCCGGCCCAGATTGTTCAGATTGGTCGCGAACACTTGGTCGCAATCCCGCCCCACCGTTCGCTTGACGTCAATCAGCTCGATTGTGAGAGGAATCGCACGATCGTGTTGATTCGTTTCAGAGAGGCACTGCACCAGATTATTCAGCAATGTAATTCTGATGGGATCAGTAGGCGCGACTGACGTTCGCGCGATCCCCACCGCTTTTTCCCAAAAATCGGCCGCTTCGGGCACTCGTTTTGCATCGTACATTTTTCGGCCGAGCACTTCTGCTGCCCACATCAGCAGCCCAGCATCATCAAGACCCGATTCTTTAATCATTCGAAATGCCCGCTTGGCGGAATTCAGGCCTGCCTCATCGGTCGGAAGCGTCTGGATCACACGAATGTGCTCCATATTCGTTCTGCGCGTCGCCTCTCTCCACGCCTCCCCCTGACGCGCTTGAGTGAGAGCGCCCTGGGCCGCTTCTCGCCATTCTCGCTCGCGCAGTTCCGCCGCGCGCACGCGCCCCAGCATATACAAGCTGTATACGAGTCCGATGCTCAGGATGAAAAAGACGGCGACAATGCTCGATGTGAA
>JAEUIR010000092.1:4522-17130 GCA_016795025.1 Phycisphaerales bacterium | reverse complement strand
CGCCCAAAGGTCGTCATTGACCTCCGGCTGCGCCATTACGATGTCCTCCATGACACCCGACAAATTAACCGACAAATCCCCTTTTCACACACTCCCTAAGAATTGGGGCGGCGGGGATGAGGATTTAGATGCGATTGTCCTGGGTGGAGCGCGGCATGGTTCATTCGAAACACCGCGCGGCTTATCGGGCGAATGGCAAAATTCTCCCGAAGAATCTCTTCGTTTTGCAGCCCCAGGCGTATATTGGATGGGAGAAACCAACAATCGCGACGCCTATGATCGCTGAGGGATTCGGCCAATGCACATGAGACGAATTTTCACAGCTCTGGGGATAATCTCCGTGGCGAGCGGCGCGGCTGGCGCGGACGCGGTCGGGCAGTGGCATTTTGATGAGCAGCCCGGAGCGGGCACCGCTCAGGACGCGATCGCGGATATCGATGGCGCGTTGTCCGGCGCGGCTGATTTCATCGCCGGCGGCGTTTCCGGCAATGCGGTTCATATTCCGCTGAGCGCGGGCAGTCTGGTCAACATGGGGCCGAGCTTCGGCTTTGCCGCGGATTTCAGCACGGTGTTGTGGGTGCGGACGACACCCGGCGAAACACGCTCGCACATCGTCGCGGGGCGCCACCGCTCCACAATTCAAGCGGGCTATTTCATCGCGACCAATCTGGGAATTCCGAACTGCTATGGCGTCGCGGATAAGGCCTATTTCTATCAAGCGGGCGGCTGCAACACGGATGCGCGCTCCACGACCAGCATCAACGACGGCAACTGGCATCAGATCGTCGGTGTTCATCGGTCCGGCGGCCAGCATCGCGTTTACGTGGATGGCGCGCCGGTCGAGGGCTCCGTGGCCGCCGGAGCCATCTCGTACGTGGACATAGGTTTCATGGTCGGTGGGCTCGACATCGGCGGCGCGCCGACCAATGCTTTTCTGGGCGACGTGGACGAGCTACAGCTCTATCCGCACATCCTTACGCCCGCGCAGATTCAGTACCTATTTGAGCATCCGACCGAGACCGTCATCGGCCCGCTCGGCGATCTGAATTGCGACGGCGTTGTCAACAACTTCGACATCGATCCATTTGTTCTGGCCCTGACCGACACCGAGGGCTACGCCGCAGCCTTCCCGGATTGCGACATTCGGCATGCGGATGTGAATTTCAACGGCTTGATCAACAACTTCGACATCGACGCATTCGTCGAGCTGCTCAGCGGCGGATAGGGGCGGCGGCGAGAAGATCGCCGGATGCCACTGCTTGAAGCTTACTGTTACCCACACTTTTGCGACTGGCTTTGGCCCCAATAGGGGCCACGGAATGTAGCCACGGGGGTAGCGCAGGTCGCTGCGGCGACCGGAGCGGAACCCGTGGTTAACGTGAAAGTGGTTTTTCCGCCCCGAATGGGGCGGCGGAAGCCGCGAGACTGCTCCGCACGCCCGAATCGGATTCCAATCCGAGATTCCTCCGCCCCGTTGAGGCGGAAACTTTCGCGCGTCACGACCACGGGTTTCGGTCGCTGAGGCGACCTCCACCCGTGGCTACATTCCAACGGCCCTCTCGGGGCTAAGATGTGGGTAACAGCAAGCTTGAAGCAGTGGCTTCCAAAACCGCCCAGCGGAAATCAGCCGCCATTCTGACCCCCCGCGCGCCCGCTGGCGCGAACAGCCGTCGGCAGGGTGCCCGGCATTCTCCGATCGGCCGGGTGGCATGTTTTCGCTGTACTCAGCGTAAACATGCATTCGGCGCAATCCATGCTCACGCGGAGTACCACGAGAGCCCGCCACGCGCCAGAATGAGTATTCCGCCGCGGAGACTGGCAGAATATCGACTACATTCACGCAGATCAGATGACGCGCGGATTATGTTCGCACCCGATGGATTGGATGTGGTCTAGCGTGCGGGCATTCGCCGATCGATCGACAAATCCGATAGCGATCGAGTTTGAGCCGCTTCCGAAATCTCCCAGGGGTTATCCGCCGACATACTGCCCCAGCACCCCTGCCGTCGCGAAGGACTGCCGACGCGAATAGCGGTCGGCAGGGCACCCGGCCGCTTAGTTCGCGGTATTTCATGCCACCCGCCGCATCTTGTACGGTGTGCTCCTAGAAGCAGGGTTCGCCGAGGTTGGCCATCAGCTGAAGTGCATCGTCGAGGTCAACGTCTTCGTCGCCGTCTAAATCACCCTCCTCGCGCGTTGCGTTGGACGAACCGTAGTTCGGTTGGAGGGCTGCGAAATCCCGCATGTCGACAATTCCATCACCGTTCACGTCGCCCCGACATGGATAGATCGGAATATTCCGTGTGAAGAACCCCTCTTGCCCCTCATTGTCGGTGATCTCGAGCGTTATCTCATGTACGCCAGGTGCTGAAAAGGCATGACTCAACGAAGGGCCGCCGGAAACGAATTGGCCATCCACGCTCCACGCCCAATCGATGATTCCGGCACCGGGCGTGCATTCGGTTCCGTCATCCCGGTCATATGACCCTCGTTCGCCCGAGGGAGCGCAGTTCGCATCTGGCGTGCGATCGGAGTAAGTGAGGTGCTGGCCCACAATTCCGGAAATTGGACCGTTCACCTGCGCGACCGGCGGCTGGCCCTCGAGAAGATCGAAATTCAGCCGTTTCTCGCGCCAGCCATGATCCGACACGTGCCAAAGATTGAGGTGGCGCACCGATGTAGTAAAGCACCAGCCGGGAGGCGGCGTGCTGAATACCTGGGTGTAAACCACACCAGGAAACTCCGGAAACTCGCGCCCCCCGTAGGTTACAAGTAGCACCTCGCCGGCTGTGTCCAGTGGAAAGTTATACAAGTCCCCACATTCGAAAGAAAAAACCCCACCGTCGTTTCCGTCTAGCCCAACACTCTCTCCGCTATACGAATATCGAACCTCGCTCCCTTGAGGGGCACGAGCCCAAACCACCACGGTCGCGTAGGCAGAATAATCGGTCGCCGTCAGGCAACAATAGGGTGGAGAGGTGTCTTGGGTCTCAATGTCACTTCGCAACGTGATGCTGCCGGTACGCCACTGGGCCCGACCGAAGCAACGAACGTGTTCCGTCGCGCAATCGAAGGAGAGCTCGCTTTGCAGGGAGCTCGGCGTGAACTCAAAATACGGACCGCGAATATCGTGATCGACTGGCGGGAATTCGGGCGGCATGCAATTGTAGTAAGCCATGTGTACTTGGGTCGTGACTTCCCAGATAAACGGTGGGGCTTCGGATTGTCCCAAGGTTCCTGTGCCGCCGAACGCCGCGACCCCGACCAAGACGATAACATTTGGTAACCGAAATCGCATGCGCCACCTCCAAGACGATTACCTCGCCCCAAGAGTAGTTCCTTGTGTCGCAGTGTAGCCCGAGCGCTTGGCGGGATCCAATGCTCCGTCGGGACCGCATCCGCCCGCGTGCCCTGCCGACGCCTGTTCGCGTCGGCAGGCAGACGGGGTGGTTGTAACAGTCGAGCTTCGCAGCGATCGCCGCGGCCGTTAGCAGTCGTGTTCTTCGTCGCGTCGCGCTTTTTCCCCGCCCGATAGGGCGCGCGACCATTGCCGGGCGGCTTCAGCCTTGGCAAACGCGCCGGTTCGCAAAACCATCCTCGCGGCCGTGCCGCCCGGTCGTTTTCTTCTCGTTCTGCGGTTGAATCCGTGAGCATGTGCGTGAATTCGCACCGGCGAGACGCCGATGCTCCCCGTCAATTCGGAGCAACACAGAGGGGCCGTTGCTCGCGTCGAGGATCGTAGGGCCGGACTGGTGCCCTGGCTGCGGCCGTTGCCAGCCATGTTTTTCAGGACAGGCAAATGAATCGCTAAGACGTGCGGATGCAAATGACGCTTAAGCCTATTCAGCGGTCGAATTTCCGGCCGACATAGCCGCTTCGCCGGAATAGGTGGCCACAACACACCCAACGAGAAACCTCATACGCGGGCGAGTTGTCCGCGGTCCCCGGAGCATCAGCCTCGCAGCTAGACTGTCTCTTCGCGGAATACCCCGCGCTGATGAACCATGGCGCCTGCGACATCAAGCCACCCCAAACTCAAACGCCTCCGCCCGCGCATCCACCGTCACCGACGCCCCTGCGCCGATTTCACCCGTCAGAATCTTGCGCGCCAACGGATTCTCGATGTCCTGCTGGATCAACCGCTTTAGCGGCCGCGCTCCGTAGACCGGGTCATAACCATCCGCCGCCAGCTTGTTCAACGCGGCATCGGTCATGCGCAGCGCAATGTCTCGCTTTCCGACGCGCCGGGTCAGCTCGCGCACCTGAATCTCCACGATTCCCCGCATGTGCTCGCGGGAAAGCCGATGGAAAATAATTGTCTCGTCGATGCGGTTCAGAAACTCCGGCCGGAAATGCCGCTTCAGCGCGTCGCGCATCCGGTACTCGACTTCCGCGTCCGAAGCGCCGGCCGCACCGACCGTCTCCGCGCTGCCCGCAATGAACTCGCTGCCGATATTGCTCGTCATGACGATCAACGTATTCTTGAAATCCACCGTTCGCCCCTGACCATCGGTCAGCCGGCCGTCGTCAAAGACCTGCAACAGCACATTGAACACGTCGCGATGCGCCTTCTCGGCCTCGTCGAACAAGATCACGCTGAACGGCCGACGATGAATGGCCTCTGTCAGCACTCCGCCCTGCTCATAACCCACGTATCCGGGCGGCGCGCCGATCAACCGCGCAACCGAGTGCTGCTCCATGAATTCGCTCATGTCGATCCGCACCATTGCCTGCGAGTCGTCAAACAGCAACTCAGCCAGCGCTTTGCATAGCTCGGTCTTCCCCACGCCCGTCGGACCGAGAAACAAAAACACGCCGATAGGCCGATTCGGATCGCCCAACCCTGCACGGCTGCGGCGCACCGCGTCGGACACCGCCCGGACCGCTTCGTCCTGGCCGACGACGCGCTCGTGAAGCCGCTGCTCCATTCGCAAAAGCTTCTCGCGCTCGCCTTCGAGCAGCCGGGTCACCGGCACGCCCGTCCATTTGCTGATTACTTCGGCGATCTCATCCGATGTCACTTCCTCACGCAGCAACCCATGCCCATCGCGATGCAGGTCCGCCAGCCGCTTGTCCGCTTCCTGGAGCGACTTTTGCAGCGCCGGCAGATCGCCGTAGCGGATGCGCGCGGCCGCATCGAGCTGGCCGTTGCGCTGGGCCGCTTCCAGCTCATTCTGCTTGGCGTCCAATTCCAGCTTTACCGCCTTGATTTTGTCGATCGCTTGTTTCTCGCTCTGCCACTGCGCGGTCAGCGCCGTGTCGCGCTCGCGAAGTTCGGCCAGTTCCCGCTCGACCGTGTCCAGTTGCTTGCGGCTGGCGTCGTCTCGCTCTTTTTTTAGCGCCTCGCGTTCGATTTGCAGTTGCATCGTACGCCGTCGAAGCTCATCGAGCTCCGCTGGCAGCGAATCGTTCTCGATGCGCAGGCGCGAGGCCGCTTCATCGATCAAGTCAATCGCTTTGTCCGGCAGGTGCCGGTCTGTAATATAGCGCTGCGAGAGCGTCGCGGCCGCCACCAGCGCCGCGTCCTGAATCCGTACCCCATGATGCGTGTCATAGCGCTCCTTCAGCCCGCGCAAAATCGCGATCGTGTCTTCGACGCTCGGCTCGCCCACGAACACCGGCTGAAAGCGCCGCTCCAGCGCCTTGTCTTTCTCGATGTGCTGGCGATATTCCTCCAGCGTCGTCGCGCCGATGCAGCGCAGCTCGCCGCGGGCCAGCGCCGGTTTGAGCAGGTTCCCCGCGTCCACCGCGCCTTCGGCCTTGCCCGCGCCAACCACCGTATGCAATTCGTCGATGAACAGAATCACCTGGCCATTCGAATCCGTAACCGCCCGCACCACGGCTTTCAGACGCTCTTCAAACTCGCCGCGATACTTCGCTCCGGCAATCAGCGCTCCCATATCCAGCGCCACGATCCGCTTGTTTTTGAGCGCTTCCGGAACGTCGCCGGCCAAAATGCGCTGCGCCAGGCCCTCGACAATCGCCGTCTTGCCGACGCCGGCCGCGCCGATCAGCACCGGATTGTTCTTCGTGCGCCGCGCCAGAACCTGCATGCAGCGACGGATCTCCTCATCACGCCCGATGACCGGGTCGAGCTTGCCCTGCCGCGCGAGTTCCACCAGATCGCGCCCGTAGCGCTGGAGCGGCTGATACGTATCTTCCGGATTCTGGCTCGTGACGCTGCTCGACCCGCGAATTTCGCGCAGCGCGTCCAGCAGCACTTTCCTGCGCGCCCCCACCGCCGACAGAATCTCCTTGGCTTCGCTTTTCACTTCCGACAGCGCCAAAAGCAGATGCTCCGTGCTCACATACTGATCGCGCATCTGGTCGGCTTCCTGCTTGGCGCGCTGCAAGGTCTCCAACGTTGCGCGCGAGGGCGACGTCGTCCCACCGGTTGAGCGCGGCAGTCGTTTCAATTCAGCCTCCAGCATTGTGCGCACGAGCTCAGAACGTACGCCGCATTTCGCCAGCAACGGGATAACGATTCCGCCTTCGTCGCTGCCGGTGGCTGCCAGCGCGCTGAGCAGATGTAGGGGCGTGAATTCCGGATGCCCGGCGTTCGTCGCAATCTGGCTTCCGGCCTGAATGGCTTCGGCGGCTTTAATCGTGAATTGATCCATTTGCATCGCGTTCTCCCTCTTCGCGCAAGCGTATGCAGGTCGCAAACAAAGAACAGACAGCATCTTGTGTGCCATCTCCGAACCGCGTTTCAGGCCCGCCCGGCCGGTGGCTTCGCGCAAACCGGCATGCGGAGCGTTGCCAGTGTGGCACGCGAGCAGATACAAATATGCGATTCGGTTTTTTCCTGACCGCGCGCGTCCTGATCGGGGAATTTTGAGGGCTTTTTTAGTTGTTTGTATAGGATTTGTCGCTGCGGTTTGACGCAGGCCAAAAGCGCGGCTACTTATTAAGCCGTCAAAGCGTTTTTTTTTCGGTGATCGAACCGCGTGATCCTTCACACGGCCGGTGGATCGCCAATGCGTGGTCCTCGGGTTTCGGGCATCGATGTCTAATTCGTTACGTGACAAAGTATTAGAGGCCGTCGATGTCGTCGATGTGATCGGCGAGTCTGTCGCTTTGAAGCGACGAGGGAAGGAATTTATCGGGCTTTGCCCGTTTCATGCGGACCGCAATCCATCGATGTCTGTCAGCCCGACGAAACAGATTTTCAAGTGCTGGGCATGCGGTGCCGGCGGAGACGCGATTCGATTCGTTCAGTTGCGCGATCGCGTCGATTTCCCCGAGGCGCTTCGAACGCTCGCGACTCGCGCCGGGTTGCAGGTCCGCGGCGAGAAAATCTCGGCGGCAGACTCCGACCGACGCGAAGCCATTCGCGCCGTAATGGAATGGGCCCGCTCCCAATTCGAGCGGAATCTCACCGAGCATCCCCACGGCCGATTGGCGATGGATTACGCGCGCCGACGCGGCCTGAGCGAAGATACGATCCGCCGCTTTCGTGCCGGGTACGCGCTGAACGATTGGGACTCGCTGCTGAATGCCGCGAATGCGGCCGGCGTTTCCACCGACCTGCTATTGGAAGCGGGGCTGGTTACTCGCAATGAGGAAGGACGCACGTACGACCGTTTCCGCAACCGACTGATCTTCCCGATCTGCGACCCGCAGGGGCGGCCTGTGGCGTTCGGCGGGCGCACGCTTGGCGACGACCCCGCGAAGTACTTGAATTCGCCCGAAACGCCGCTGTTCAGCAAGTCGCGCGTGCTGTTCGGGCTCGATGCGGCGAAATCCGCAATTTCCGCCGAAAAATCCGCGATTGTTGTCGAAGGCTACATGGACGCGGTTCTGCTTTCTCAATATGGCGTCCAAAACGTGGTCGCCACAATGGGAACGGCATTGACCGACGCACACGCCAAACTGCTACGCCCGCTCGCCGAACGGGTGTTTCTTTGTTTCGATGGCGATGAGGCCGGCATCAAAGCGGCCGATCGGGCGGTCGAAACCGCCTTGCGCAGCCGCCTAGACGTCCGAGTAGTCATGATGCCGGACGAAACCGACCCCGCAGATTGCGTGGTAAACGGTGGTACTCAAGCATTTACCGCTCAGTTGCAATCATCTCTTGACGCGCTAGAATTCAAGTGGTCTCAAGTGCGTAACTCGTTTGCGGACAAGGGTCCGCAGAGCAAGAAAGCCGCAGCGGAGCAGTTTATCGCGTTTATCGGATCCGTGTCGTCCGCCGGGGGCATCGACCCGATCGATCAGGGTCTGCTCGTTGGACGGTTGAGCGATTTGCTGGCCATGCCCGTCGCGTCCATTTACGACCTGCTGGGTCGCGCGATGAATTCGCGGCGAACACCGGAACAAGCGACTGATGATTTCAGCGACGAAATCTCGGATTACGCCGGCGAGGTACGTGCGTTGCCTGCTGCGTTTGTCGCTTCGGTCGAGAGCCTTCTTGGAATGCTGGCGGATTCGTCGGCGTTCTACGGCGCATTAGACGATCGATACGCGCTGGCCGTCGCGCAGGCTGAGACATGGCGTCGGTTGGACGCGGTGTATCAGGAGCTTTACAACGAATCGGGCGTTTGGACACGGTCGGATGTTTTGCAACGGTGCGAGGACGGGGCATCGTGCGAGTTGGTCAATCGATGCCTCGCCATCGTTGCGGGCGTCGATTCGGTTGAAGAGCATTTTTCCGCGATTCACGCGCGTCTGGAGCGCGAGATCGCGGACATGCAATTGGGAGAGTTGCAAGCGCAGCTCCGATCCCGCGACTCGGTCGCGGGCGACAGCGATCAGGCATTTCGTGCCTTGCTTGAAACCGCCGGCCGGCAACACGCCTTGTTGCCCGGCCAGGCGCGATGGAGCGTGGGCGGCGGACCATCTCGGCCGACGCCGGCATAAACAAAACGGGAAAGAAGCAACGGGATTCGCCGCATCGGGCACCGACAACCCGACAGCGACGATGGATGAACAACGCGGCCGACCGAATTTTTCGGCCGAATAGGTGGAACGCGGCAAAAGCGAACGCGGTGAATGTGACAGCTTCGGTAGGCGACCAAAGTTCACACTCGCGGCGATGGAGTGCGTGATATGTCAGTGCGAGTCCTGGCGGATTTCGACCCGATCGAGCAGAGCGTATCAAAGCTCATCGAGCAGGGCGCGGTGCGCGGATACCTTACATGGGAAGAGCTCAACGAAACGCTGCCGGATGAAGCCGTTTCGCCGGAAAAGCTCGAAAGCGTGCTGAACCGCATCGAGCAATCCGGCATCAAGATGATCGACGAAATCGAGGCCGACAAGCTCCGCGAGAGCGGTCGCAAGAACGTCGACAAGCTCGAAGCCGGCGAGGCCCTCGACGAAGTGACCGATGCCGACCTGGCTGACCCCAGCGCCCGCCGCATCGACGACCCCGTGCGCATGTACCTGACGCAGATGGGCGAAATCCCGCTGCTCACGCGCGAAGAGGAAATCGCGCTCGCCAAAAAGATCGAGCTGACGCGCATGGCGTTTCGCCGAAAAGTCCTCGAAAATGACTTCTGCATGCAGTCGGCCGTCGATCTCATGCAAGCCGTCACCGACGGACGCATGCCGTTCGACCGCACCATGAAAATCTCCACGGCCGAGTCGATGGGCAAAGGCACGATCATGAAGCGCCTGCCCGCCAACCTCGCGACCGTTCGAAAGCTGCTCGAGCTGAACCTCGCGGATTGGAAAGTCGTCCGCGACACGCGCACATCCGCCGGCATCCGCAAGCAGTGCGCCGACAAAATGTCCCAGCGCCGCCGACGCGCGGTCACGCTGCTCGAAGAACTGCCGCTGCGCACCAGCCGAATCAGCCCGATGCTCAAGAAGCTCTGGGGCATCACAGGCAAGCTCGAATCCATCACCACGGAAATCGAGAAGCGCGGCCGGCTGCTGCCGCCGGATGAAGTTCAGGCCATGCGCGAGGAGCAGGAAGGCCTGATCGATCTCGTAATGGAATTCCCCGAAGACTTGCGCAAACGCGCCGTCGACGCCAAACGCGTATTCGGCGAATACGAGGAAGCCAAGCGGCGCCTGGCCGGCGGCAACCTGCGGCTCGTCGTCAGCATCGCCAAAAAATATCGCAACCGGGGTCTGTCTTTCCTCGACATCATCCAGGAAGGCAACACCGGTCTGATGCGCGCGGTCGATAAGTACGAATATCGCCGCGGCTACAAGTTCAGCACATACGCCACATGGTGGATTCGACAGGCCATCACCCGCGCCATCGCCGACCACGCCCGCACGATTCGCATTCCGGTCCACATGATCGAAACGATGAGCAAGCTGCGCAACATCCAGAAGAAGCTGATGCAGCAGTTCAATCGCGAACCGACCATCGAGGAAATCGCGGAAGCGGCTGCGATGCCGGTGTCCGAGGCTCGCCGCGTGATGAAGATCAGCCGCCATCCCATTTCGCTCGACCGCCCGGTCGGCGAGAGTGAGGACAGCTACTTTGGCGATTTCATCGAGGACGAAAAGGCCGAAAGCCCTGTCAGCACGGCCACGAACGAAATGCTCAAGGACCGTATCGAGGGTGTGCTCAAGACGCTGACGTATCGCGAGCGCGAGATCATTAAGCTGCGCTATGGCATCGGCGACGGCTATACATACACGCTCGAAGAGGTCGGCAAGATTTTCAAGGTGACGCGCGAGCGCGTGCGGCAGGTGGAGGCGAAAGCCATCCGCAAGCTGCAACACCCGGTGCGGGCGCGCAAGCTGCAAGGCTTCCTCGATATGAGCCTGATGCAGCACGTGCAACTCGCGCCGGCATCGAACACCGACAGCGATACGGAGATTGTCGACGCGTTTGATAGCGAGGAGGAATGAACCGGTAGGGTCCGCACAGCGGCCTCTTCGACTATTTGAGCGCCGAGAGAATCGACGCAAGAATCGTTTGGCGGCTGTTTTTTGGCAGCAAACCACAGGATATGATGGTGCCGTCAGTTTCACTGGAATGCCATACCTATCGTTCGCAACCGCGACCGATGCGGCCGGGTGTGAGTCGCGTCGACATTTTCGGCCGACGGGCGTCAAATGGATCAACGCAAAACGGCCGTTTGGTGGTCGTGCCATTTCACGGTGAGTTGATGATGTCGAGGAATGTGATTGGGGCAGAACGCCCTGCGGTGCGCCGAATCGGCCGTGCACTCGCACGGAACGCGGTCAAATCGCGGGCTGCCGCCCGATATAGCACGATTCGGATGAAGCCGTCGGCGCGCAATGTCGGCTTCGCACTGGTAATGACACTGTTTATCGGAGAAGTGCTGGCGCAATCGGATGCCGGCGCGATCGTCGGCTGGGGAAATCACGTTGTGGTACCGCAGAGCGCGCTAAGTAACCTCATGGCCGTTGCCGGCGGCGTAGAGCACAGTCTCGGCCTGAATTCCGACGGCTCGCTTGTGGCGTGGGGACACAACCCTTCTGGCCAGTGCGACGTGCCAGCGCCCAACACCGGGTTCGTAGCCGTCGCGGCCGGTTACGAGCACAGCCTCGGCTTGAAATCCGATGGCTCGATCGTGGCTTGGGGAGACAATCTCTATGGCCGGTGCAACGTGCCAGCGCCCAACATCGGTTTCGTAGCGGTGACGGCGGGATACGAGCACAGTCTCGGCCTGAAGTCAGACGGCTCGATCGCAGCATGGGGAAGAAACAACTGGGGGCAGTGCAACGTACCAGCGCCAAACAGCAGCTTCGTGGCCGTAACGGCCGGTTGGTACCACAGTCTCGGCCTTAAGGCCGACGGCTCGATCGTGGTGTGGGGAGACGACAGGCTCGGACAGCGCAGTCTCCCAACACCTAACAGCGGGTTCGTTGGCGTCGCGGCAGGTCGCTCGCACAATCTCGGCCTGAAGTCCGACGGCTCGATCGCGGCTTGGGGAAACAACAATTTCGGCCAGTGCGACGTGCCAACGCCCAACAGTGACTTCGTGGCCGTGGCCGCGGGTTGGTATCACAATTTTGGCTTGAAGTCAGACGGTTCTATCGTGGCGTGGGGCGCCAATTGGTACGGCCAGTGCGATGTGCCCAGCCCCGACACCACGTTTGTGGCTATTGCGGCAGGCTCGTACCACGGGCTCGGCATCAAGTCCGACGGTGCGTTCGTGGCGTGGGGAGACAACACCGACGGCCAGTGCAATGTGCCAGCCCCCAACAGCAGCTTTGTAGCGATCGCCGCAGGTTACAGGCACGGGCTTGGCCTCAAGCCGGACGGATCAATTATCGCGTGGGGAGACAACGTCTACGGCCAGAGCGATGTGCCAATCCCCAACACTGGCTTCGCGGCCATCGCGGCGGGTTGGTACCACAACCTCGGCCTGAAGTCCGACGGCTCGGTTGTCGCGTGGGGAGACCCCAGCGCCGGCCAGTGCAATGTCCCTGCGCCCAACAGTGACTTCATGGCCGTGGCCGTGGGTTACGATCACAGCCTCGGTCTGAAGTCCGACGGCTCAATTGTCGCTTGGGGAAACAACTTCTACGGCGAGTGCAATGTACCAGCACCGAACACCGATTTCGTGGCCGTCGCGGCAGGTTACTACCACAGCCTCGGCCTGAAGTCCGACGGCTCGATCGTGGCATGGGGACACAATAACCGTGCCCAATGCAACGTGCCAGCGCCTAACAGCGGC
>JAEUIR010000092.1:0-4512 GCA_016795025.1 Phycisphaerales bacterium | reverse complement strand
TGTGCTCGGGCAGCCACAGGGCAGCATCGTCGGCTGGGGAGACCTGGTCGTCGTTCCGCAGCACGAACTAACCAACTTCGTGGTCGTCGCGACAGGCCAGGCCCACAGTCTGGGCCTGAAACAGGATGGATCGATCGTGGCGTGGGGAGACAACGAGTATGGCCAGTGCAATGTGCCGGCACCTAACAGCGGTTTCGTGGCCATAGCAGCAGGCTACCACCATGGTCTCGGCCTGAAGTCCGATGGCTCGATCGTCGCGTGGGGACGAAACAACGATGGCCAATGCAACGTGCCAGCGCACAGCAGTGGCTTCGTGGGAATCGCGGCCGCTTACTACCACAGTCTTGGCTTGAAGGCCAATGGGCAACGTGGAGATCTAAACTGCGACGGCATCGTCAACAATTTCGACATCGGCGCATTCGTGCTGGCGCTGACCGACGCCAGCGCGTATCACGACTCGTTCCCCGAATGTCAAGTCGAAAACGCCGACATCAACTCCGACGGACTGGTCAACAACTTCGACATCGATCCGTTCGTGTCGCTGCTCGCGGGCGAGTGAACCGGGTCGGACCCCTTCGTCACGGTCCGCACAGCGGACCCTACGACTTTTCCGACCAGAGCCGCGACAGCTTCTCCGATCAGAGCTGCGACCGTGAGGGAGCGGTTGCTGCGATGCTGTGGTTGATCTTCGGCGGTGCGAGTGAGCGCCCGCCGACGATTTGATTCGTCGTCGGCCGCGGAATGGGGGCGCCGACTCCAGAGGAAATCCACTCCGTAGCCGAATTCTGCTCTCGGCGGATTACTGTATCCGTAGCAACCGCTCCCTTACGGTCGCGGCTCTGATCAGATGGGCGGCGTTATGGAGGCGGGCGATTTTGCATGACTGCCGTCGGCCACGGAGGGCCGATGCTACCAAAAGCAGGCAGGCCCCCGCGAGTCGGTTTTTCCGCGGACGATATTTCGCGCGGTGACGCCGGCCGTACAATTCAACTCCGGAGATCACTCGAATGTCCATGACATCCGCAACAGGCTCCGCTATCGCCACGCGCCGCTGCGGTGCATGCGCAGAACATCATGACACGGGGCCGCGGTGCGCGGGCGCATGGAGGAAGCGTCGCGCCGCATGGACGCGGCGCGGCGTAACCCGACTCCAAGCCACGATGCCTGCGCACGTCCAAGTGGTCTGTCATAATTGAATTAGCGGGTATATCGGTGGTTTTGCACCCGGCGGGACGCCGATGCTCCTGGACAAACTAAGGTTGGCGGAGCGTTAAACGTATTTCATGCGGCGATTCGCGTTGTCCACCTCGTATTGCACGTTTTGTTCCTCGCGCTCTGCTTCCTGCATTCTTCATTCTGCATTGCTTTTCAGTTACCGTCTGACGCATGTCACAACGCGTCGCACCATCCGCCAAGGCCGGCATCGCAGCGCTGCTCGCGTGCGCCGCGTTCTGGAGCCTGAGCGGCCTGTTGATCAAGCTGCTCAAGCAATCCGGCGTCGATGGCGTGACGATCGCCTGCTCGCGCTCGCTCATTGGCGGGCTCGTTTTTCTTCCGTTTGCTCTGCCGCAGCACAAGTCGCTGCGAAATGTGCATCCCGGCTGGATCGCGGCCGGCGTGGTGCTGTTCACGCTGATGACGACGACCTACGTCATCTCCAACACGCTGACCGGCGCGGCCAACGCGATTATTCTGCAATGCACGTCGCCGCTGTGGGTGTTCATGCTGTCGCCATTTCTGCTCGGCGAAACCGCCCGCCGGCGCGAGGCGCTTGTGTTGCTGCTCTCGATGGCCGGCATCGGCGTCATTTTCTTTGGCAACCCCAGCGGCGAATTGCCCGGCCTGACGATCGCATTGTTCAGCGGCGTGTGGTATGGCGCGTTGACCGTAACATTGCGGCGCTTGCGGCCGGTCGCGCCGCTTGTCGTGACGTGTGTCAATACGCTCGGTTCCGGGCTGATTTTGCTGCCGCTGCTGGTTTGGGACGCAAACGGCGTGCCACAACGGACGGCGTACCAGTTGGCGCTGTTACTTATTATGGCGCTTGTACAATTTTCTGCTCCGTATGCGCTATTTTCATGGGCGCTCCAGCGTGTGGATGCCCCGAAGGCGTCGCTAATCGTGCTGCTCGAGACGGTTCTCAATCCGCTCTGGGCCTACGTCGGAGTTGGTGAAGTCCCCCCGCCCGCGACGATCGTCGGCGGAGCCATGATTCTCGCCAGCGTGATCGGTTTGTTAGCGGTTTCGGTGCGTTCACAACCATCTTTTGGCCAGGAAGCGGCCCCATGAGCGGGGTCGGCTCCGGGCACGCCGCGTTTCCGTTTCGTGAGCGCCAGCGCGTGTCAAATCCATCGGGCGTGGCCGCTGCCGAGTACCAAGAACTCAGTTTTCGGACGTTGCATGTACGGATTTCCGTTTGCAATATTCCTGCCTCTTGCGGTATAAGTAAGAAATTGTCGGATCACGTCATCTCCGACAGTTCGGCGAGCGTTTCGCTTACGCGCGGTTCGGAGAGCGCTAGGAGTCACAGAATGCAAGGTTTCACCACTAGAAAGGCCGTTCGCGGCTTCACCCTCATCGAGTTGCTGGTCGTCGTCGCGATCATCGCGCTGCTCATTTCGATTCTGCTACCGGCGCTGAGCGAAGCCAGGGAGCAGGGTCGCGTCGCGGTTTGCCTCACGAACTTGCGAACGATGGCACAGGCCGTCAACGTGTATTTCAATGACGGCCAGGAAGACATGGTCTTCGCGTTTCCGTTCCAGTATTACATCAACGGTCAAAACCAAAGCTTCACGTTAATCAGCGAGGTTATCTGGGGCGGCGGCGTTCCGGCAAAAACGGTCGCCGATTGGAACGGTTCAGGAATGCCGGCACAAATGTCCGGCATCAACCCCGCGCAGGGCACGACGGACTGCTACAAGGTTCGGCCGAAAGACCGCCCGCTGAACCGTTATCTGTCCAGCTCGGTGAGTTGGGACGATCCGGAACGAGTGATCCCCAACGCACGCAGAACCACGCGCGCGATGGATCTGCCGGGCTTCTTCAAGTGCCCATCAGATCGCTCCGCGCTGCTTCCGTTGGCCGGTTCGCCCAGCACCGATCGTGAAGGCGACACGCCGTTCTCGACATGGGATTGGTGGGGCAACAGCTATCCGAACAACTGGTATTGGCCTTATTACTACATGCAAGCGCCGCCCGGACAGGGCGCTCCCTACAACGGTACGTTTGACCTGATTCTAGCCGGTCGCAGCTTGCCGCCGCTTCGCAGCCTTGGACGCCACATGTTGAAGGACAAAGGCGGTCGCTGGGGGTCTGAGTTCATCGTGTTCTATGAAAACCGCTTGAACTACGCCATGAACAACTCGCGCCCGCGCGGCGTCAGCGCGCCGAATGCCTATAACAACTTTACCGGTTGGCATCGCAAGAAAGACCGCCACGTATCGGGCTTCATGGACGGCGGCGCGCGGTATATGCAAATGGACACGCGATATGTTGATGGACCGGGCTGGACGACCTGGCCGACGAAGCCGTGGGCCGGCACGTGGGCGACGTACAACGATCGCTAAGCATTCGCAGCGAAACGCGAACGCTTGATTCATAGCCTGACACCGCGATTGATCCGAACCGGATCGCTCGCGGTGTTTCTTTTTCACACTCGACACCACGTCGCGCGAGTGGCAACGCGTAGTGTCCGATTCGGCATAATGGGATCGTTATCGTAGCGCGGCTAACATGTTTCCGCCCATCACCGTCGCGCGACCCGCTCGGAGCCTGACCACCAACACTGCGGGCTCGGGAAAGACGCGCCCGGGCGAAGCCGCCGGTGCGTCGTGATGCGGCGTGGATTCATTTCCGCCGTCAGCCTCGGTCGCATCCGCGATGACAATCGCCCAATCATCCGGCAGCATCCATCGCGAGATCGCCGGCGCGAGCGATTGAAGCTCGTCTCGTTGCACGAGTTGAATGCACCCGATCGGCAACTCGCGGATCGGCGCGGGCCGCCGCGCGGCCACCTGCGCTCGGAGCGAATCAAGCCCGATCCCCGCCGCCGGAGGATTCGGCAATTTCTCTCCAAGCGGCAGCGGCTGATAGCCGACGGCTTCGGTCACTCGCGCAGCAGATTCGCCATCCCCCGCGCCCACCGCAACCAGGAACTCCAACGCGGCCCGAAGCGCGATTTCCTTGTCGTTCAGCCGGCGGTTCTTGAGGCGCTGCAATTCGTTCAAACGGCGGCCGATCGAATCCGGCGGATCGAGCGCGACCGGGGCGCGGCCGGTTGACGGCTGCGAAGTTGATTTGGCGGCTTCGTCGCGCAAATTCGCGCCTGATGCAGCTTTGCCGGTTTGACGCCTGCCGTCGTTCGGCGTGTTTGTTTTCTTAGAGTCGCCTGGCGCGGCATTCGACTTGCCACCGCCGGCGGGGCGGGTTGCAGTCTGGGCGATCGCCGGCGTCGCGAGGAGCAGCGATAGAAGCGCGAAAGCGACGATCGTGAGGCGCACGCGTTGGTTACTT
>JAEUIR010000091.1 GCA_016795025.1 Phycisphaerales bacterium | reverse complement strand
GAAGCCCTGCGCGCGTTTCTTTTGCCCCGGGCGATCTGTGCCCGCCAAGTCGGGCACATAATCCTCCGTATCGCGCGACATCAGGTATTCCGGGAATCGGGAATCAAACACGCAAGGCAAATACGCGGATTAAAGAAGCGTCGCCAGAAACGTGCTCAACCGGAGTGCCAGGCGGCGCAGTGGTGCGCACCCCATCCTACCCGCTACTCACCACGAAGCGTGTTTAAGCTTTCCTGAAAACGGCCAAACCACGCTTTGACACGCGCGGGCGACGTCGTGAACCACTCATTTCCGGGACTATCCTCAACCTTAGCCCCAACGAGCCGAAGCGACTGGTGTAGAGCCGTTTCAAGTGAGACCGCGTTGTCTGTCTTAATAACCAGCCCTAATATGGGTTGGCGCGATTGCGCGGTTCGGATGCCCTGCCCGAGAATTCGGGAATTCGGATCACTCGAAGAGGTTCGGCCGATCTTGCATTCCCATACATCTTGACCATGCATCTTGGCCAGCTTCTGATCATTCGGATTGTAGTAGAGGTAAACGCATTCTTTACCGACTCCCAATTCGACTTCAGGTGTGAATACCGGGGAGGGTGTGGCTTCCAACTCCGCGTACTCGAATACAGCGTCATTGGCAACTGCAGTATCGTGCGAAGGGGTACTTGGCGCTAGAGGACTGGTATCGATCGCGGTTCCTGCCCATCGCCACCAGCCGTGCCCTATGCTGGACACCTTTCCCTCACGTTTCAGATCCACAAGGGCTCGATTTATCGTAACACTTGGGTTGTTTGGCAGGATGCCGCGTCGTTGACGATGCACATCGATGACCCGCTGGACTAGCTCGCCTGTTTTCCACTGCGCCTGGGTACAAAACAAATCCTGTACGATCTGTTGCGCCACTTGCCGCGTAAATGGAAAACCAGGGGACTGCTCGTGGAGAACGTCTCGCGTCTCGCTCATGCCGGTGCGCCTCGGTTCGCAAATCCACACGGCTCCGAAGGGGAGCCGTCGAAGGGGAAAGGAAATCGGGGTGACTGGATTCGAACCAGCGACCTCTTGGTCCCGAACCAAGCGCTCTATCCAGGCTGAGCTACACCCCGTACGCATCTTTCGTAGCGGGCCGGGGATCATACGCTCTGCGGCCCGAGGCGGCAAGTTGTAAGCACTCGACGTGGGTTGGCTTTTCGCCCGCGCAATCGCGGAAACAGCGCAACGACCTGCGGAAAATCACGCACCATTTTGCGTAGTATTTAACTAGATGTCCTATAATCACCAAACGACGTTACTTTGCGCTTTCTTCCGCCGGTCAGCGAACTGATTGCGGGATTTTCGCCATGCACGGCTCGCTGTTTGCTACTTCGTCCGTCATGCGGGCCGAACATACCAACGTCAGAAACGTGCAGGTCGAATCGTCTGCTGAAGCCGAGACGCGGGCGTTTCAGCCGCTCACAGCCGTCGGCGGCGTTCGAACACCGCTCGGTGTGCTCATCGTGGCCGTCGGCGGCGAGCTGAAGTCCGCGCCGTGCCTGGCAGCCGGCCACGATGTGCGACTTTACCCGGTACTGGGAGATTTGTCAGAATCGGGCACGTTTCGAGAGTTCGCGGCGCTGCTCGAACAGACCGTCGAGCGCGAAGTCGCCGACACGCTCGTCATCGCGTGCGACGCGCACCCGAATTATGGATCGAGCAACCATGCGCGTGAACTGGCGCGACGGCTGCGGCGGCAGGGTCGCCGTGTCGAGCTACTTACGATTCAGCACCATCACGCGCACATCGCCGGGGTCATGGCTGAGCACGACGAACGCGGCCCGCTGATCGGGCTGGCATGCGACGGCACTGGATTTGGTGCGAGCGGCGGCATATGGGGAGGCGAGTTGCTGCTGTGCGAAAAAGATTGCTATCGACGCATAGGCCACCTGGCGGAATTTCCGCTGATCGGCGGCGATTCGGCGGCGATCGAAACCTGGCGGCCGGCGTTGGCGCTGTTGCGTTTGGCGCTCGGCGACGATTGGCGCGTGCGAATCGCGCGCGACGCACCGTTGCTCAACGACCGGCTGGAGCGCGTTGGCGAAGCGCGGTTGGAAATCGCCGGACGAATGGCCGAAAGCGGCGTGAACTCGCCGGCCTGCACCAGCCTGGGCCGTTTGTTTGACGCCGCGGCTTTTCTTCTCGGCGTCTGCGACCGAAACACGCATGAAGGTGAGGCTGCGATCGCGCTGGAGCAGTCGGCCACCAGCGCGACAGTCGCCCACGCCGCAAGCATCGCGCCCTGGCCATACGAGATCAGGCCGACACCGGCCGCGGCTTCCGCAGCCGAACATGGTCACACGATTCAAATGTCGTTTGTACCGGCGCTCATCCAGATGATCGCGGATATTGAGCGGCGCGTGCCGGCGAACGCGCTATCGGCTCGATTCCACGAAACGGTGTCGCACATGTTGGCGGATGGCGCCGAACGCGCGTGCGCCAACGCCGGCGTCGGCGCCGTCGCGCTGTCGGGCGGATGTTTCGCAAACCACTTATTGATGTCTCGCGTGCGCGAACTATTGGAGGGCCGAGGTCTTCGCGTGCTTTACAACCTGTCAACTTCATGCGGCGACGCCGGACTGGCGATCGGTCAGGCGTTTGTCGCCGCGTGGCGGGCGCGAGCGATGTTTGGAGACTGAGATGTGCCTGGCCATTCCGGGAAAAGTAGTCGAGCTGAATGGTGCGGAGGCGCTGGTCGATTTCGGCGGCAACCGTGTGCGCGTGGCGGCGGTGTTCACGCCCGAAGCGCGCTGCGGTGATTGGGTGCTGGTTCATGCGGGATTCACGATCAGCACAATCGATGAGGCCGAGGCGCTCACGACGTGGGAATACTTGCGCGATTTCGATGCCGAGGTGCGATTGTGACGAACACAGCCCAATCAACGCGCAGCAGTGAACTTCGCGATTCGCTCGCGGCGCTTCGCCAAGAGCTGCATGTTCTGGCGAATGCGATCGGCCGCACAATCCGCATCATGGAGGTTTGCGGCACACACACCGTGTCAATTTTCCGCAGCGGGCTGCGCGCCCATCTTCCTACCACCGTTCGGATGATCAGCGGACCGGGTTGCCCGGTCTGCGTCACCGCTCAGTCGCACATCGACGCGGTGATTCGCCTGGCCGCGCGGCCTGAGGTCATCATCGCGACCTACGGCGACATGCTGCGCGTGCCCGGCCGCACGGGCAGCCTCGAAATACAACGCGCCCGCGGGGCGGACGTGCGCATTGTGCAAAGTGCGCGAACCGCGTTGCGTCTGGCGCGCGATCATCCCTCGTCGGAAGTCGTTTTTCTTGGCGTGGGCTTTGAAACGACCGCACCTGCAACCGCGGCGACGATCCACGAGGCCGCCGCCGCGGGAATCACAAATTTCAGCGTGCTGATGTCGCATAAACGTGTGGTGCCCGCAATGCGGGCGCTGCTGGAAAATGGAGAGGTTCGCATCGATGGTTTCCTATGCCCCGGCCACGTCAGCGTGATCATCGGGGCCCGCGCGTATCAATCGATCGTGGATGAGTTTCGACGGCCGTGCGTGATCGCGGGTTTCGAACCCGAGGCGATGCTGCGAGGAATCACGCGCATCGTGCGGCAGATCGCGGCGCAGGACGCACGACTCGAAAACATGTACGCCGCTGTCGTGAGCGAAATCGGCAACACCGCGGCGCAACGCGCCCTCGACGAAGTATTCGAAGCGTGCGCGACACCGTGGCGCGAATTGGGCGTGATCGAGTCCAGCGGCTATGCGCTGCGCGAGAAATACCGACAGTTCGACGCAACTGAGCGATTTCGGATCGCATTTGGGCCCGAGTTGCCGCGCGCCGGTTGCATATGCGGCAGGGTGATCACAGGCGCGGCGGAGCCGTCGGAGTGCAAGCTCTTCGCGCGCGGTTGTACGCCGCTGACGCCGATTGGCCCGTGCATGGTCAGCGGAGAGGGAACTTGCGCGGCGTGGTATCGATTTGGTCGATGAATCGGGCGGATGTTCCGACTGGCTTTAGGCGACGGTGAACCTGACGGACGACACGAGCATGAACATCACCGATGAACAATCCGACGAGCGAATCCTGATGGCGCATGGCGGCGGCGGCGAGCTCATGCAGCGACTCATTCGAGAACATCTCGTCCCTCCGCTGGCGTCGCTCGCGAATCCGCTGTGCAACAAAGCCGCTGAGCTAACCGACTCGGCCGTGGTTCCGTGGAACGCCGCCGAAGTCGTATTCACCACCGACTCATTCGTCGTGACGCCGCTTGAATTTCCTGGCGGCGATATTGGCCGGCTGGCGGTGTGCGGCACTGTGAACGACATCGCCGTCATGGGCGCAGCGCCGGTGGCGCTCAGCCTCGCGCTCGTCCTGGGCGAAGGACTGCCAGTCGAATTGCTCTCTCGCATCATGCTGTCCATCACGCGGGCCGCCGACGAAGCCGGCGTAGCCATCGTCACCGGCGATACAAAGGTCATCGAGCGACACGCCGGACAACCGCCGGCGCTGATCATCAACACCGCGGGCATCGGACGCCTGCTCTGCGCCGCGCCGCCTGATGCCAACCGAATTCGTGCCGGAGACCGCGTGATTGTGAACGGCTTCATCGCCGATCATGGCCTGGCTGTGATGTCGGCGCGCGAGGGATTGAAATTCGAAACGCCGCTTCGCAGCGACGCGGCGCCGCTGAATCACCTGATCGCGCGGCTGGCGGATTCAGGCATCGACGTGCGCTTCATGCGCGATGCCACGCGCGGCGGCGTCGCCGGAGTGCTGGCGGATGTCTGCGATGCGACCGGGCTGAGCGTCGTGATCGAGGAGAGCCAAACGCCTGTATCGCAGCCCGCCCGAATGGCCGCCGAAATGCTCGGCCTGGATCCGCTCACGGTCGCGAATGAGGGAAAAGTGGTAATCGTGATATCCGAATCGGACGTAATGAAAGCCCTTGAATTGCTGCGCACTGACCCACTGGGGCGGAACGCCGCATGCATGGGGACTATTACCGCCGATCGGCCTGCGCTGGTCGAGTTGGTTACCCGAACCGGTGGACGCCGCGTGATGCAGCGGCCGTACGGCGAAAGCACGCCGCGCATCTGCTAGCGGCGCGGAGCAGCAACGTGTGGAAACGCATCGTTACGCATGATGAGCTGATCGAGCGAATTGACGCGCTGGGGCGCGAACGGCGATTGATCGGGCCCGTGGCTCGCGAAGCGCCGGGGTGTCATCCGCCATTGCGATACTTTTACGAGCACGTAACCCGCGCTGCTCAGTTGTCGCTCGATTTTGATTATTGCGTTTACGGTCCGAAGGCATTCGTGCTGCCGCCGCGGGAAACGCTGTTTCGTTTTGATCGCAGCGCCGGAACCTTCGTGGCGACGCCGATTATGGACGCTCAGCCGACCGCGCTTGTTGGCGCGCATCCGTGCGATCTGCATGGGTTGCGGCTGCTCGATGCCGTATTCCAAAACGATCGGCCTGACGAACAATATCGTGCGCGGCGCTCCGCGCTATTCGTGGTTGGCATTGATTGTGCGCGGCCGTGCGATGCGCGCGCCACGTGCGCCGATTGGGGAACAAATCGCGTTGTCGGCGGTTGTGACGTGATGCTCTATGCCGACCCGAGAAATTGCGGCAACAATCGCAGGAACGCGCAATACGCGGTCGAGTTTTGCAGCGAAGCCGGGCGAACCTGGCTTGGTGATGCAGGTCGAGCCGATGATGACGCGGTCGCCGTGAGCGCGGGCTATCACGCCAGAAAAGACGCTGCGTTTACCCGCCGGTTGAGTGCGTCTGTCGAACAACTGCCGGCTTTGGTGCGCGCGTCATACGACTCGCACATCTGGGAGAAGCACGCGGCCCGTTGCTATTCCTGCGGCAGTTGCAACCTCGTTTGCCCAACCTGCTATTGCTTTGACATTCAGGACGATTGCGATTTCAACGGCGCGGGCGGCTCGCGCCAGCGCGAGTGGGACGCCTGCATGCTTCCGGATTTCGCCGTTGTCGCCGGCGGCCACAATTTTCGGCTGCTCGCCGCGCAGCGGTTGCGTCATCGCGTCATGCGAAAGGCTGCGTGGATCCAACAACGCACCGGCCTGAGCGCATGCGTCGGATGCGGCCGGTGCGATCGGGCCTGCACGGCATCGATCAGCCTCATAGACATGCTCAACGAAGCGGCGCAGGAGGCAGGCAATGCGCACCGATAGACCGTTGATGTGCCCGCCACAGGTTTCGGCGACAGCCCTTTGCGACTACGTGCCGCGTCCCGCCCGGGTGATGAGCATCACGAAGATGACGCCGCATGACGCGCTCTTTAGCTTGGAGCTAATTGATGGGAAGACGCTCGGACATCGCCCGGGCCAATTCGTTCAATTTTCCATACTGGGCGTCGGGGAATGCCCGATATCAGTCTGCTCATCTCCGACGCGTCCGCAACAATTTCAGCTCAGCGTGCGGCGCGTCGGCGAGGTGACGAGCGCGATTCATCGTTTGCGGACGGGCGAGATCGTCGGCGTGCGCGGACCGCTGGGCCGCGGCATCGAGCCTTCGGAAATCGACGGGCGCGACATTCTCGTTGCCGTCGGCGGCTGCGCGCTGGCCCCGGCGCGATCGCTGATTCACTACATTCTGGATCAGCGCGTGCGATTTGGCCGCTTCGATCTGCTTTACGGCGCGAAGTCTCCGCGCGAGATGCTGTTTCGCAATGAGCTGAAAATCTGGCGCGATAGCCGTGATTTGAACTGTCAGATCACGGTGGATGCGGGAGACGCCACCTGGCGCGGTCGAACCGGGGCGGTCACGCGCTTGTTCGAAGACCTGCCGCCGATGAATACGACCAACACTGTTGCCGTCATCATTGGTCCCCCGGCGATGTTTCGTCACGTCCTGACCGAGGTGCTCAAGCGCGGCATTCCGGCCGACCGTGTCTTCTGCTCACTTGAGCGGCGAATGAAGTGCGGTATCGGCAAATGCGGGCATTGCCAGGTGAATGATTTGTACTCGTGCATCGACGGTCCGGTGTTCCGGTATTCTGAAATCCGCTCACGGCCGGAGGCATTCGCATGATCGACGACCTGGATGTGCGCTGTCCGATTCCGGATCGCGGCGCGGCTCCGATCCTGCCGGTGCCGGTTGAAGGCGTGCAGGCACCCCGCCCGCGAATCGGCATATTCAGCCTGACGAGTTGCGAAGGTTGCTCGCTCACGATTCTGGAGCAGGAGGATGAACTACTCTCGTTGCTGGGCGCGATAGACATTGTCGATTTTCGAGAAGCCAAAAGCGGGGCGGATGGCGAAGTCGATATCGCGTTCGTTGACGGCGCGGTTTCATCGCCGCATGACGTCGCCCGGGTGCGCCAAATTCGCAAAAACGCGCGAATTCTCGTGGCGATCGGGGCGTGTGCCTGTTTGGGCGGCGTCAATACGCTCAAACACGCGCAATCTGAACACGACTATCGACAATTTGTCTATGGCGATCGTGCGCCACAGTTCCCGACCGGCGACGCGCGGCCGCTCTCGGCCGTGGTCCGGGTTGACTACGAGTTGCCCGGCTGCCCAATGGTCGGGGCCGAGTTCCTTCGGTTTGTGCGCTGTGTGCTGTCCGGCCGGCCGTTCCGATTGCCCAACGACGCCGTGTGCGTGGAATGCAAGCGCCGCGGCACGCTTTGTCTGTATGAAAAAGGCGAAACGTGCCTCGGGCCGGTGACTCGCGGTGGATGCGCGGCGATATGCCCTGCATACGGCGCCCGTTGCGAAGGTTGCCGCGGCCTGCTGGGAAACGAGCAACTGCGCATTTTTGCCCGTAATTGTTTGCAACTGCATGGCACGCCACTTGCAGAGATTCTGGATAGGTTGCGGCTGTTCGGCGTGTTTCAAGGCGAAACGCTGCCGGATTCGCAACCGCCTGACGGGCCGCCCACATGACTGCCGAATCCGACAACGTGATCCACATCGACGTGAAAGAAATTTCGCGCGTCGAAGGTCACGGAAACTTATCGGTGCGGCTGGATGACGGCGAAATCACGCGACTCGAATTGCAAATTACGGAAAGCCCCCGATTTTTTGAGTCGTTCCTGCGCGGCCGGCGGTGGCACGAAGCCCCGCATATCTGCGGCCGCATCTGCGGAATCTGTTCCATCACCCATACGACGGCAGCGGCAAAGGCGATCGAAGCGGCCTGCGGCATCACCATCACTGAGCAGACGCGGCGGCTGAGGGAACTTCTGCTGATGGGTGAGATCATCCAAAGCCACGTGCTGCATCTTTGCTTTCTGGCGATTCCTGATTACTTCGGGGTCGATTCCATCATCCCGCTGGCGAGCAGCCATCCAGAGGTTGTCAAGCGCGCCCTGCGACTGAAGAAGCTCGCAAACGAAGTGGGCCGCGTCGTCGCCGGACGCCACATTCATCCGCCAGGCTTCCAGGTCGGCGGTTTTTCGCGGGTTCCGACAGAGGGCGAATTGCGCAGCCTATTGTCGCAGTTGTGCGCGGCGCGAAGCGACGTCTCTAAGCTGGTTGAGTTGATCAGCAGGCTGACCCGCGTTGCGTTCGATCGCGAGACGGAATACGTCGCACTGAAAGCAGGCGGCGGCTACGCTCTGTATGAAGGCGAACTCCTGTCTTCGTTGCGGGGCGCGGCCTTGCCGGTGGCCCACTATCGCGAACAGGTGTGCGAGCGCGTGGTCGAGCATTCGGCAGCCAAACACGCTTCCTCACCGAATTCGCCCTCGTATTTCGTCGGGGCGTTGGCGCGGTTCAACCTAAGTCATACTCAGCTCCACAAGCAGGCCATCGACGCGGCCAGACTACTGCATCTCTCCGCGCCGGCCCACAGCCCGTTCGCGAATAATTTGGCGCAGTGCGTCGAGATCGTGCATTGCCTTGAAACCGCAATCGAGATTTCAGAGCTGTTGCTCGCCGACGGGTTGCGCTGCGAATCTCCAGTCAAACCCGCGCGATTCGGTCGGGGCGTCGGCGCGATCGAAGCGCCGCGCGGCGTGTTGTTCCACGAATTCGAGCTGGACGACGACGGTTTGATTCGCGACACGAATCTGGTCATTCCGACCGGACAGAATCTGGCCAATATTGAGAACGATCTTCGTGAGTACGTTCGGCAGTTGCTTGCCGCGCGAATGGAGCGCGCAGACATCACACGACGACTGGAGATGTTGATCCGCGCGTACGACCCGTGCATTTCATGCGCAACGCACTTTCTTGACATCGACTGGGTGACGCAATGACTGCTCAAAGACTGCTTGCGGACCTTGCCGGTGAAGCGGCGCTGACCGCAATGCGTCGGACGGCGAAAGTCGTCGGCTGCGGCCGCTGGAATCGCGGCGATGATCAGTTCGGTTTGCTCGTCGTGCAGCGCCTCATGCAGGATGCTCACGGCGACGTCGATATCACCACAAGCGAGTCGCCCGGCGCTGATCTCCTATCGCTCATAGAAGGGATTGATCTTCTCGTTCTCGTCGATGCGGCGGTCGCAAGCGCCGCGCTGCCCGTCGGAGCGTTACGTCGCATTCGCCTGAACGATCGCGCCGTAATGACTGGCGCGGTCTGCCGATTCGCCACGCGCGTGTCGTCCGCGCACAGTCTCGGCGTCGGGTATGCCCTCGCGCTGGCTGATTCACTCGGCATACAGCCGCAGGAAATTTGGATCTATGTCGTTGGCTCACACGATTTTTCGCTCGGCGCGGCGATGTCGCAAAGCGTCGCAGTCCAGATCGAACCGACCGCGCGGCGCATTCGGAAAGACCTTCAGCGCGCGATGCGACGCGGGGCTCCAGAGGCGTTCAGTCATTCCGCAGGAACCGGAGCCGGCCATGCATGAGCTGGCGATCGCGCAATCCATGATCGAGATGGCCGAGCGCCACGCCCGGCAGGCGGGCGCGGCCCGTGTCACTCGTCTGCGCTGCCGCGTTGGCGCGCTGTGCCAGGTGGATGACGCGCTGCTGCGCGACGCTTTCGAAATCGCTCGCGAAGGAACAGCGTGCGAATACGCCGCGGTGTGCATCGAACACTGCCCGCTGACCGCGATCTGCCATACTGGCGGTAACGGTTGGAGGTGAGGGATTGGAACTGGACGTGCCCCCGCTGCGGCCGGGAGGGCGCGCTGTCCAGCGGCGGCGACGAACTCGAACTGATCGCCATCGACGCGGAGGCCTGACCATGAACATTCCGATTGTTCGACGAGTGCTTGAAAAAAACAATGCGGCCGCGGCCGAAAATCGAGCGCTGTTCGATTCGCTTGACGTCCGTTGCGTGAATATCCTCGGCGGCGCGGGCAGTGGAAAAACCGCGCTGCTCGAAGCTGTCATTCCGCTGATCAAACCGCGCGCGGCCGTATTCGTTTTCGAAGGCGATCTCGCCACGACGCGCGACGCGCAGCGCATCGCGGCCCTCGTCGTGCCGGTTGTGCAACTCCTCACCGACGGCGGTGGCCATCTCACCGCGCCGCACGTGCGCCGCGCGGTTGTGCGGCTGGATCTCGCGGGTGGTGGTTTGCTGCTGATCGAGAACGTTGGCAACCCGGTTTGCCCCGCGAATTTCGACCTCGGCGAACACGCCCGCATTGCCGTGCTCAGCGTCACGGAAGGCGACGACAAACCGGCCAAATACCCCCTGCTGTTCCAGCGCGCCGACTTGATCGCGCTGACGAAGTGCGATCTCTTGACGCACACCGATTTTGACATTGAGCGCGCGTCGCGCGACGCGCGACGGATCAACCCGACCGCGCCGATCGTCCAGATGTCGATGCGCCGCGGAGACGGCCCTGCGCGCGTCGCCGCATGGCTGATCGACATGATCAGATCGAACGAGCGGCGGACAAATACGAAACTGATTCACGCATGATGAAGGAGACCGGCCCATGACACATGCATCGTTGATCGAAGCGGAAGCGCCGCCCGTCGAGGCGCCCAGCGCGCGCTATCTGCACGACCCCCGCACAAACAAAGACCTCGCGTTCACGCCGCGGGAGCGGGACCGCCTCGGCTTGCACGGATTGCTCCCAAACGCGGTGATGACCATGGAGCAGCAGGTGGCGCTCGAGTTGGAGCACGTTCGCGCCAAGCGCGACGACCTCGAAAAATTCATCGGCCTATCGGCGCTGCAAGGCCGCAACGAGACGCTCTTCTATCGCCTGGTGATCGAGAATCTCGAAGAACTGCTGCCGATCATTTACACGCCGGTCGTGGGGCAGGCGTGCCAGCGCTATAGCCATATTTTCCGCCGGCCGCGCGGCCTGTGGCTCACGCCTGACGACATCGACCGCATTCCGGAAGTGTTGCGCAACGCCCCGAACATTGAGGACGTCAGGCTCATCGTTGTCACGGACAACGAGCGAATCCTGGGGCTGGGCGACCAGGGTGCGGGCGGCATGGGAATCCCGGTCGGAAAAATCTCGCTGTATTGCGCAGGTGCGGGCATCAACCCCGCTCATTGCCTGCCAATCAGCCTCGATCTCGGCACCAATAACAGCGAGCTGCTCGCTGATCCGTATTACATCGGATATCGCCAGCGGCGACTTCGCGGCCCGGCCTATGACGAATTCATCGAGAAATTTGTGCACGGCGTTCTTGAGGTATTCCCACGCGCGTTGCTGCAATGGGAGGACTTTCACAAAAACAACGCCATGACGCTGCTGGATCGATATCGCCGCCGAATCCTGAGCTTCAACGATGATATCCAAGGCACGGCCGCCGTTACGCTGGCCGGCATTCGAACCGCCTTGCGCATCACAGGCGGCGCGTTGAAGGATCAGCGGATCGTCATGGCCGGCGGCGGATCGTCCGGCGTCGGCATCGGCCGCTTGGTGCGGGCCGCGTTGCGGCGCGACGGTGTGGATGAGTCCGTCGTGCGCTCGATACTCTTCTTCCTCGACAGCGAAGGGCTAATCTTCGAGACGCGACAGATTCGAGATGAGCCGAAGCGAGAATTTGCGATGCGCAAGGAGCAATTCGCGGCCCTTGGGTTCAAAGGCGACGGCCCGTTCGGTCTGGCGGAAGTGGTTGAGCGCGTGCGGCCCACCATCCTGGTCGGCACGACCGCCACGCCGGGTGTTTTCACCGAGCAGATCGTCCGCACGATGGGTGCGCACGTCGAACGCCCCGTGATCTTCGCGCTAAGCAACCCGACCACGAAGTGCGAATGCACGCCGGATGAGGCTATCCGTTGGACCGACGGCCGCGCCGTCGTCGCCACGGGCAGCCCATTCAACCCGGTGATCTACAACGGCCGGACAATCGAGATCGGACAGTGCAACAACGCGCTCGTCTTTCCCGGTGTCGGTTTGGGCTGCATTCTTGCCGAGGCTCGCGAAGTGAGTGACGAGATGTTCGTCGCGGCCGCCGACGCGCTGGCGGCGTATATCTCGCCGGATCGTTTGGCGCGCGGCGCGGTGTTCCCATCGGTGTCTGAGCTGCGCGCCGTGAGCGCTCGCGTGGCCGCCGCGGTGGTGCGGGTCGCTCGCGATCGCAATTTGGGTTTGATGATTCCCGATGATCGCGTGGACGCGCTGGTGCGAAGCGCGATGTGGTATCCCGAATACGGCCGGTATGAGTGAACCGCGGCCGGCGAGAGGCCATGATGTCGCGCTGTGAACGCTGAATTGGTGAATGAAAGGGGCACGCCAGCGCCAACGCCGGTGTGCCCCAATACTGTGTCCAGCGGGTAAACCTGCCGCGCACTGTGGCACGGCATCGTCTGTTTGAGGATTTTTCAGATCACGATCGTGCGTTGCCGTCGCTGCGCCGCCGAGGGCCACATCAGAAACATCAGCGCGATGCCGAGCGGAACCGCGAATGGCAGCGCGCGGTCAAAGTTCTGAATCACGTATCCCATTTCGCCATCCACGATCTTCTGCACGAGCACTCCCGAGCGAGAACTCATGACAATTCCCGCCGTTGCGGCCGCGAGACCGACGCCGATGAGTCCGCGGCTGACGTGCATGAACCCCTCGCGCCGCCTGCCGAACAGCAGGAGAATCCCGCCCAGCGCAACGAGCGCCATCACGATCGGCCTCGGGTGCTCGATTCGCGAAAGCGCCTGCGGGAGCCGATGCACGCGCTCGCTCTCCAGGGCAAAACCGAACGCGCCAAAAAGCCCCGCAAAGATCAACAATCCGCCGATCAGCGCGGAGGCGCTGCGCGACCGCGCCGTCATCATGCGCGGCGGCACGGGGATGGCTGGCGTCGTCGGAGCGCTCGGCACAGGCGGCGGCTGCAGCGCCGATTTCACATGTTCCATCGCCGTTTTCACCGCCTGCCCTGTTTCATGCACGGCCGTGTTCAACGCGGCCGCAACATCCACTTTCGCGACCACCGTGCGATCTTCGGGAATCTGCACAAAAGGATCGTCACCGGCACCGCGCGGGCCATCAACGGGTGTATCGACCCTTGGCGGCCACAATGACGCGACCGCAGGCGCCACCATTGCAATCATGGCTGCAATCGCGCCGGCTGCCAGCGAGAATCGGTCCGCATCCGCTATGCCGGCGACCACGAGTGCGACCAGAAAAGGTCCAACCGCATCGCTGCCGCTGAATTGGCGATAACGACCCGCGATCATGCGCGCGTTCCAATCACACAGGAACATCATCGCGATGAACCCAAAGCCGATCTCAGGCATATGGCGGTGGTACTCGCCCGCGACGACCATTCCCGGCAGCAGGCAGAGCGCGCCGACAACAGCATATGTCAGACGATCGAGAATTCCCGCGCGAAACACCAGGCGCGGCAACAGCAGCATGTGCGTCACCATCAGCGAGAACGTCGCGCCGACGACGAACATCATGCTGGTCGCCATGAACCCAATGATTTCCTCTCCGTCGTTGGCGCCCATCATGAGCGCCAAAACTGCCGAGACCGCCGCGCAAATGCCGAAGAGCTGAAGCATGCTGACGAATTTTCGACCGCGCGCGGGCTGATCCAGCCGGCTCGCTCTCGCCACGGTCTCCAGGTTGCGCGGGTGCGGAGCAACGCCGCGCTTGGCCAGACGCTTCTCCCAACTCGTGAGCTTTTCCTGGAGTTTGCGGCTTAGCCTTTCCACCTCGGCCACCGGGCGCGCGCCGGGATTCATCGGGGCCGGGGATCGCAGGTCGCGCATCGCCCGCGCGTCAAGCGGCGGCGGCGGGATCGGGCGAGGCGGCGTGGTCATCGTGCGCTCTGGATCGACCGCATCGGGCGATCGCGGAACCTGTCGAATCGAGGATGGATCGAAATTGCTCAGGCCTTCGGTGAACGCGGTGGACGCCATGAGCGCGTCAACCATCTCGTTGACGTCCTGATAGCGTTCCTTGGGGTCTTTCTGCATCGCCCGCGCGATCACCGTCGCGAAAGGCTCGGGCACGCGAGTCAGATCCGGCCGCTCGGTCAGATGGCGCATCAGAATCTCGGCCATGCTTGACCCGGCGAACGGCAGCTTGCCGGTGAGCATCTCATAGGTGATCACGCCCAGGGCGTAGACATCGATGGCTTTCGTATACTGCCCCGACCCGATCTCCGGCGCCATGTAATGGACAGTGCCGACGCTCATGGTCTGTCCGCTGTGATGGCTGACCGGAATGTACTTGCTCAGACCGTAGTCGCCGATTTTGACGTAGCCGTCGTCATAGAAAATATTGCCGGGCTTCAGGTCGCGGTGAACAATGCCGCGCTCGTGCAGATAGCTGAGTCCCTTTGCGATTCCATTCACGAAAAACGCGGTCTTATGGACGCCCAGCCCGTTAGGCTCGGCGATGAGCAAGTCGCGCAACGACGGTCCGCTGACATATTCGAGTATGACGAACCACTCGCCGCCCGCGTTTTTGCGCACGTCGTGAATGGGCATCAGGTGCGGGCTTTTGAGATTCAGAACGTTGGCGATGCCGCGCAGCTCAACATCCGCGTTCTCGCGCAGGTACTTGAGCGCGATCTGTTTTCCGGCGTCGGTCAGCGCGTAGTACACCTCGCCGAAACCGCCGCGCCCCACCGCGCGCTGAATGGTGATTCCGTCAAGCGGACGGTCGCCATATTTGAAGGTGTAAGCCACGTCGCAACCTCCGGGAATCTTCGACCTTCGAGCTTGAATCCGTGCCGGTCGTGTTCGATTTCGAATCGGCGAGTCGCTCGCCCTTGCGTACGTCTGCCGCCTCCGGCTCATTCGTGTGCCGGGCTGAGGCGTTCACGCTGAATCGCCTGACGGCGATTCAACTCATTCACAATTCAACCCGCAATAAGCCACTCGCTCTCACGCTCGCGGCGAGGCGTCGCGCCAATCGTACTGATTCATCGTAATGCGCTGGTCACCCACCATCAGCGGCGTGCCCGCCAGCAGCGGCTCCGATCGATCCATCGGCTTATTGTCAGCCGATAGCCGCCGGGCGTGAAGGCCGCCGCCGGACTGGACGATCAGCACACGGCTGTCGCCTTCGCGCGTTTGAATATGACAACTCGGCTGCGGTCCGACCGTGCAAGTATCCTTGAACAGAACGATCGACGAAACGTCCTGCGGCAGGCGGCAACGATCCGCAAGACGCAGCACGGCGCTCTCGCTCTTGGACGACGGCTTGTGAAACGTGGCTCGCGCCGCGCGCGATCCGAACGTCAATCGATCGCCATCTCGCAGCAACGCACGCCGCACTTCGCGTTGATTCACCAGCGTCGGGCCGTACGCCACCAGAAAATAGTCTTCGCCCGCGCGCACGATGTCCGCGTGATGCGACATCAGATCCGCCGGAATCGGCGCATCAACTTCCGATCCGCCGCCCGCCCGCCCGATACGCAGCGTGTCGCGCCGCACCAGCAGCGCGCTGCCCGTACCGTCGATCAATACCAGCGCACTGCTCTCCGCATTCGCTACCGGCGACGGTATCGGAGCATTTTGCGGCTTGCGCGGCGACTCGCGCCGCTGCGCGTGCGCCTGCGTTTGATCGTGTGCTGAGCGGCCGGTCAGGAGGCCGATCGGCGAGGCCAGCAGTTTCTCTCGCGCCGCGATCACATCCGCCACATATCGAAGCGTTTCTTCCACCCAGCGCGCCGAACTACGGCGCGCGGAAATCTGAAGCAGTCCTTCGCGAAGCAGGCCATAGTCGCTGCGCGACAGATCGCCGGCCACGCGCGACAAAAGCGCACCGAGTCGTTCGTATTCCGCCATCGCCGGATCGGCTTCGCGCAGCGCTGACGCCAAATGCAAACCCGCGAGCAGGCGTTCGAGCCGCCCTTCGCGAAAGTTCGCGTCCAGTTCGTCGCGCAGGCGGGGCGAGATTCGGCCGGCGAACAAGTCGCCTCGCGGCGTGCTTCCATGTCGCGTACGCGCATCGTGCCAGATTCGTGCGGCCGTCAGCACGTCGCCATCGCTCAGCGCCGCTTCGGCGCGATCGAGCAGTTCGTCACTGCGCCGCATGCGAATGTCCAATTCGTCGCGCAGTTCTTCGCGCCGGCGGGCATCATCAACCTGGTCGATGGCCGCCCGGCCTGATTCCAGGCGGCCCGCGCGAAGGTGGTCGGCCGCACGCGCTATTGCCTGATCGTGGGCGGCGCCGCGCGCGCGCCGCGTAATCATCTCGTCGGAAACCTGTCGTCGAAGCTCCTCCACCTCCGGTGAACCGCGGGCGATGTCGTGGATGCGGTTCAAATCCGCGACAGCTTCGTCCCAATGGGCCGCATGCGCATGCACCCGCGCCCGCGCCAGCAGCGAAGCCGCCAATCCGTCGAGCAGCCGCTGCGAGCGGCGATGCCCGCGCAGGTCCGGTTCGCGGAGCGCGGCAAAGGCTTCGTCGATCCGCCCTTCATTCAGGGCGTTCTCCGCAGCCCGCAGCCTGACGAATAACCAGTTGGAAAACATGCGGATCCTCGAGTCCGGCGGCGCTGCTCGCGCTCCAACGATGATACCCTTGCCCGGCGTCGATGGCCGGAACATCAGGGTATTCGCGATCCCAGTCTGGTTATTTGGCGATGGCGTGAAAGCCCGTCGGCCGACAGACGCAGGCCAGCGGAGAATTATCGTCCGAACATGAAATGGTAAATCTCGATCGTATAGCCGTTTACGTCGTGGCCGCTAAACGTCAGCATGCATAGCAATGCCGCGATGACCACGATCAGGCCGGAAACCGGCGTCGCAACGTCTCTCGCCGGCGCGCCGGGGCGTACGGACAGCCACCAGCCGCAAACCACGCAGGTTGTCAGCGCAAGCGTCCAGAACAGGAACCGATCTTGACTCATACT
>JAEUIR010000090.1 GCA_016795025.1 Phycisphaerales bacterium | reverse complement strand
GAGGTTCCGTATTGTGCCGAAGCATCCGGGGAGCGTTTCCGGACCGCTCGGCCATCGCCGCCGCGTCTCCCCACGCTGCGTCGATGTTCTGGGTCGAGGCGACTCTGGCTCCCCAACGAGTGAGCCTCTTCGACCCACGGAAGTGACTGGCAACGACCATGCCACGATCAAAAATGCGCGATGCGCAGTCATAATCGTCGCTCTATGCTGTTGAATCATCATATTATAGGGCTATTCATCGATCCGAACTAGAAATCGGAAAGAACTCCCCAAAATGGGGTATCAATCGCTCGGACTGCGCCCCCAATCAGGGGTAATCGCCGATTACGATCACCGCAGAAACGCGATTGCCGCGAGTGCGATCGCGACGGCCGCACCAACCCACGGGACGCCCCTCGCTCGTTCCATGTATTCGAGGTCGCCCGGCAGCATGGATCGGACAACGTGGGGAAAAACCGGTCTGTGACAGTACTGCGCCACGCCTGCCAGCAACAGCGCGCCCGCGGCGAACCACGCGATCACCTCCGGAGTGAAATACGCGACTTCGATCAACAAGAACTGCCCGGGAGCGGTTTTCGAATCGACCGCGCCCGCGTCCTGGCTTGTGGCGAACTGCGGGCGGCGCTACACTACGTGGCTCGTTTTTGACCGATGAAATATCAATGCCAGCGCCGCCGGAATTTGGCGATTTGACCGGAGCTTAAGAAGGAGATCGGTTTTGATCACGCGCGATACGCACCGCAAATTCACGTTTACGTCGGAGTCGGTCAGCCAGGGGCATCCCGACAAAGTGTCGGATCAGATTTCCGACGCCATTCTTGACGCAATGTTGGCTCAAGACCCGTTTTCGCGCGTCGCGGTAGAGACGATGGTTTCGACCGGCATGGCAGTCGTCGCCGGCGAAGTGACCACCAAGGCATACGTCGAGATTCCCGACATCGTGCGCGACACGATCAAGGAAATCGGCTACATCTCGGGCGACATGGCGTTTGATTACGAATCGTGCGCGGTGCTGACTTCGATCAAAAAGCAGTCAGCGGATATCGCGATGGGCGTCGATCGCGAAGGCGCGGGCGATCAGGGCATGATGTTCGGATTTGCCTGCCGCGAAACGCCGGAACTGATGCCGCTGCCCATCCAAATCGCGCATCGCCTGGTCGAGCGACAAAGCGACTGCCGCCGCAACGGCGAAATTCCCGGCTTGCGGCCGGACGCCAAGAGCCAGGTGACGGTCGAATATGAGGGCCTCAAGCCCGTGCGCGTCGATACGCTGGTGCTCAGTACGCAGCACGACAAATCCTGGAATGAGCGGCAGGGCGAGCTGAAGCAACAGGTCATCGAAAAAGTCTTCAAGCCTGTTCTAGGCCCATGGTGGAATGACAAGATCACGCTGCACGTGAACCCCACCGGCCGCTTCGAAATCGGCGGCCCGCACGGCGACACCGGTCTGACCGGCCGGAAGATCATCGTCGATACCTACGGCGGTCGCGGCCGGCATGGCGGCGGCGCGTTCAGCGGGAAGGATCCGACGAAGGTTGATCGCTCGGCCGCGTATATGGCTCGCTACATCGCCAAGAACATCGTCGCGGCCGATCTCGCCGAAGTTTGCGAGGTGCAACTGTCATACGCGATCGGCGTGGCCGAGCCGACGAGTGTGTTGGTGAGCACTGAGGGCACCGCGAAAATCAGCGAAGACAAGTTGAGCCAACTTGTGCGCGACCACTTCAAGCTCACGCCGCGCGGCATCATCGAGAGCCTGCAACTCCGCCGGCCGATCTACAAAGAGACGGCCCGCTTCGGGCACTTCGGGCGCACCGGTCCGAACTTTACGTGGGAGCAGACGGACAAGGCCGCGGCGCTGAAGAAGGCCGCCGGGGTCTGAGATCGATCTTGGAAACCGACGATCCCCTGTCGATTTCGTGGCGAGAGCGACAGGGGTTCTGATTTCATTTGGATTCCACACTTCACAAGCTCGACACCGCCTCTTAATCTCGCGCCTGCCGACTCAACTGCCGTCGGCAGAGCACCCGGCACGCACAAGAGTCCGCCCACGGCGACGCGCCGCGGTGAGTGCGCTGCGCATCGCATCGGCTGACGCCGCCACCGACTGTCGCGTTTGCGCAAACCCCGAACCTTTTGCAGCCATTTTTCGCGCCGCTCCGTCCACGCGCAGTGAAGCTGCGTCCACGCGGCGCGCCGCTCCGTCCATGCGCGGCCGTGCCCCGTCCACACTGCGCGGCGGCCTCTTGACGGGCTACGGCGGACGCACAAGAATCTCCTTTCAGTTCTGGCGATCCGCCGGTCGACCCCGGCGAGTTGACGTTTCTCGCCGTCGATACCCGCGCTCCGTACACGCGCGACTATGACGGCGCGCAGGGCAGCAAGCCCGCGCACTACATGCAGCGCTGGGTCAACTCGCGCGGCGAGGTCGGGCCGTGGAGCGCGACGGTTACGGCGACGATTGGGGCGTAATCCCATTGGACAACTACGTGACTGACAGGAGCTAGAGATGCTTCGTAAACAGAGTGGTCCGTGGCTGCTGGGTATTCTCTGCGTTGTAATGTTTGATGCGTCTAGCGCAAGAGCGCAAACGATCGCGCCGCAACAGGACGATCCGAATGACCTTTCAAAGTACATGGCGGCCAGTGCTTTCATCGAGGTCCAAGAGGTCCAATGCAATGATCCTGCACTGTTGAGTCTCCTATTTCAGAACGCCCCTCAAAATCAGAACCATGTCCCATTAGACGAAGAACTTTTCATTCTCTACGCGATAAATCACTGCTACACACACTGGCCGGATCCCACAACTGATGGCCATTCGTTCGTTCCACAGCTAGATACCGCGATTCATGCACAAGACATCCTAGCGTCCCGCGCCTGGGCGCTTCAGCGTACAGAAGTGGCGGTTCTTGCGGATCAGACCAGGAACATGCTTCGTTTCTACAAGCAATTCCTCGAGTCGAACCAACTCATCCACGACGCTGCCGAAGCTGACGCGCGATCGGACGGCGAGCGGGCCTTCTTAGGGACCACGATCGCGTATGCGCAAGCGGTTGGTCAAAAGGCTGGCTTGGTCGGCACAGCGGTCGCCGTGGGGCTTGCGCAGGTTGACGGCGCGATCTCGTCCCGCAACCTCTCACGCGCCAGAGCTAATCTGCTAAACGTAGAGCGTGAGAAATACGAAGGCGAGTTGCGGTCGAGGGAGCGATACTTTGAAGAAACCGTGAAAAAACTGACCGCTGCAAGAGTGTGGCAGCAGGCCGACTTGGACTTCACAAGTGCGAGCGCGTCACGATCGCGAGATCCATTCCTCTTGCATGATCGGGCGTTACTCAGCACTCTGACAGATCGTAATCGGGCCGGACTGGCCGCCGACGCTGCTGAGACTTGTGTTCTTGCGGCGGGTTTGGTCCCGCAAGCGGCGTGCTACGATCGATTCCGACAAATGTTCCTACAAACCGCTGCCGAACTTATCGGCGTCGCCGCAGCGATGGAATGGAGAGATTCTGACTATCGTTACGGTGGACCAATTGCGTTGCGAGGCACTGAGATATGCAAGGCCTGCCGCGCGTACAGTCCGGTCACCGAGCGGCATTCATGGTGTCTAGCCAAATGTCTTCACTTTGCAGGCAACTTCTCGGACGCACTACGCGTGGCGGAAAAGTTGAGGACCAACGATCATTTTCTTGCCTATGACTATGCGTGTATTTTGAGCAAGAATAGGAAATACGCAGAGGCATTGCGGGAGCTGAGTCGCTCTTATTCTCTGGGCGCTACGAATGTGGCTTGGGCAAGGCGAGACCCAGATCTTGAGGGACTGCGGGCTGCGATGCCGAACGAATTTCAGTCCCTAACTACCCCGAAGATCACCTTTGAGATTGAATGGGGATTCTTCCGCAACGATGTACACCTCAGAAACGAGTCGCCATTTGGTCTCACCAATGTCGAGATTCGACCTTGTGGGCAATTTGTTGTGGACTGGGAGGACAAATCGGCGGGCGACCCGCCTTTCGACTTGCTGACTGCGAGCCTTATCAAACCTGGTGCCATCTACGTTTGGAAGGGGGCCGCACGCGGGCGCAAGCGGGACTTCAAACTGGAATACTCCGAATGGACTTGTGACCAAAAATAGCAGCCGTACGCTTGGGGCCGCGATTGCTACGTCGGATTCGCCGTTCCCTCCGAAATAACTGTCGATCGAGGTCTGTTATCCGGGAGGTAATCACACGCGGGGGGGGGGCGTTCTCCGCGTCGGTCGTTCGGCTGCGTCTCTACGCCAGCGTGACGACCGCGTCGGCCAAGTAATGCGTTTCGTTGAAGTGGTACACCGGCACGGTTATGTCCACGCCTTCGACGCTGTCGGCGGTCACGCCGATCGCGCCCTTGAAATCCGGCGCGGTCTGACCGGGCGGCGCGTAGCGAGCCACGTTCGCGAGGCACTGCGTGATGTGCTGCGCGCCACCGCCGGTGTCGAACGAGAAGACACTTTCGTTCGTCTGCGGGATCGTGCCGTAGTGGACGATTCCTTCCCACAGCAGGTCGCCGACGCGGGCGGGGACGCCCACGCTACCCGGCTGACGGTGTCGCGCGGCAGGAAAAGCAGACCCGAGCCCCACGGGTCGTACAACGTGGGCGAACCGGTGACGAGTGCGCTGCGGGCTTCGACGTCGTCGTTCGTGCCGCGAATGGCGTAGCGAAGCTCGACCGACGGGTTCGCGCCCGTCGTGACCAGCCGGCTCTCGAACTTTTCGACGACTTCGACGGGCAAGCAAAACTCCTATGCGAATGTGAGGCCGCCCGTGACCGCCGCATCGGCCAGGCGCTTCGTGTGCTTCGCGGTCTGCTCCGTCGCGCGGGCCGTCCGCTCGTCCGCATCGCCAGCGCCGAGTCCCTGCGCGGCGAGCGGGTTGAATGTGCCGGTGACCGAGATCTTCTTGGCCACGAGATCGCCCAACCCTGCGAGCCGGTCCTCGAGGCCATCGAGCGGGTCTTTGATCTTGCGGCGCGGCGGACCACCGCCAGCATCCGCTGCCTCGCGCTTGGCGCGCGCGGCGGCGATCGCCTCGTCGAGCTGCTTGCGGGCTTCGGCCAGGGCCTTCTTCGTCTCGGCCACGCGCGAATCGGTCGCGCTGTCGAGCGCGGCCTGGGCCTCATCAAACTGCTTGCCGATCTCGGCCAGCGTCGCCTCGTTGACGGCTGCGGATTGGCTACGCTCGCTCTGGCGGCGCTGCTCGCGTTCCGTCAGCGCGCCGCTGCGGCGCTGTTCAATGCCTGCGGCGGTGTCGGCGAAGTCCTGATCGGCCGTCTGCTGGGCGGCCGCCGCCTGCTCGTCGGGGAGGTCGCCGAAGAGATTCATCAGGTCGATCCAGGCGACGATCGCCGTTCGCGGGCGAGGACGCCCACGCTACCCCTGCGTGCCACGCCTCCTGCACGTCACTGGTGACGTTGGTCCAGGTCTTGGAGAGGAACGCGGTGGTCTCGATCGCGGTTCGCGGGCGAGGACGCCCACGCTTCTCATGCGTGGAATACCTGCTGTGCCGCGGCCAGCGCGCCGAACCACATGGCCTGCGCGGTTCCGATGAAGAGATATTGTCAAATGTCGTTGATGGCGACGTAATCAGGCGGCGGACCTTTGGGCTTTTTCTCCGTTGATGAACTGCGGCCGGCGATCACTTCCGGCAGCAGTTTGGCGCCGTTGAGGGCGCGCCAGTGTTTCGCGGCCGACTCGCACAGCTTGAACGCCATCCCCAGGCACGCCGCCTCTTACGAGAGCCGAAAACGCACGGCCGCCAACCGGGATCCCGGCCCAGGCGAGAAATAGCGCTGTCATGCTAGTCACTTCGCTCGGTGAACTACCGCATCTCATACCGCCCCATATCCGGCGCGGGCCCTTGATGTCCGTCGGTGACACCGCTCACGGTCACGCCCGCGTCGATGCACGGGCTGCTGTTTTGCAGGCCGAACATCGCATCCACTTGGCCGCGAATGTGAGCGAGCTTTTGCTCCATCGTCCAGCCGGCTTGAAACGTCGTGTCCACGGTGGCGGACGGATTAAGGAATAGCGGGTTCGTCGAGCGCAGCGTATGCGTGCCCTGCGGCGCGCCATACGTCCCGCTACCCGCGTCGCTCAGGCAGTTGTAGTCAATCTGCACGTGATGGGCCAGCAAATCCTTCATCATGTCGCCATGCTGATTATTAGCCATGATGTTGTTCACCGCGATGATGCCGCCGGTCGAGGCTCGGCGCGCCTCGAACCATATGCCGTACGAATTGCCGCCGTTGTGGCCGTGCTGATTGAAGCACGTATTGTTGTAAACGCGCGGTCGCTCCGTGTCGGCCATATCGATGCCGATGCGGTTATTGCCAAAGCTGACGTTGTGATGCACGACACAATCGAGCCCGCCGCGCACGCCGATCTTGATGCCGTTGCCGTCGCCGCCGTTCGCGCCCGGGGCGTTGAACGCAATGTTCCCGTAGAACTGAATTCGCGTCGCGCCGGCCATGTCGTAGTTGTCGTCGGGATTGCCCCAACCGATGTTGTTGCGCACCGTGCATTCGACCGCGTAGCGCGTGATGAACCCATCCGAGTTCTCCGGGTTCACGGATACGTTGTCATAGGACAGGCAATCCTCGATCGTGCAATAGCGCGGCGCAAGCTCGATCCAACCCGGCCACGAATCCCAATCGGATTCGGGCATGTCCGCGGTGTAGCCGCCGCTGGGGCTGCCCGGCGCGCTGTTTCCGGCCACTGGTGGGACGGCGGCGGTCGTGTAGTTCTGGGCCGGATATTCCCAGAGCGCGATGCCGCCGGAGTAGTTTCGCACGACGCACTTGCGGATCGTGCAGTATTGCGCCGGCCCGTGAATCTGAATGCCGGGATTCCAGGTGGTATTGTTGGGGTGCAGCTCGTACACCTCGCAGTATTCGATGGTCACATTATTCATCGAGCCCTGACCGGCCCGCGCCCCAAGATCAAGCGCCGTCGAGCGAAACTTTCGCAGCTTGATCTTCGAGATCGTCACCCACGTGGGATTGAAAAGCTCGAAGCCCGTGTAGCAACCCGTGCCGACGTCGCCGTCGAAAATCACTTCCTCGGCCGCGTAGGCCGTGATCGTGATCGGAAATTGCGCCGTGCCCGCCAATCCCGTTCGGCGTACCACGCGGTTGTTGGCGTTGCCGGCGGCCGGCTGGTAGACGCCGCCGCGAATGTAGAGCGTGTCGCCTGGTGCAAGCATATCGACGCCTTTTTGCGGCGTCAGATATGGCGCGGCAAACGTGCCGCTGCCGGAGTTGTTGCCGGTGGTGGCGACATAGTAATTGCGAAATCGCGTGAAGTCCTGATTGGTCGCCGGCCCACTTGTGTTCGTGATCGTGCGCGACACGGGATCAAGGCGGTAATCCTGCGTGGACGTGACAGTGCCGCTCCAGCCGACCGGCAGCGCGGCCACGTAGCCGCCCGCGCCATCGGTGGCTAATGAGAAATTAATGCCACTAGACGCGCCCGAGCCCGTCAGCACCAGCGGAACGCCGCTCGCAGCGGCGCCCGCATGATTGCGCACCGTGCCTGAATAGGGATATCCGCCGACTACCGCGTTGATCGTACACGTCGTGGTCGCATTTGACGCATCACGCACCGAAATCACGATTGGATCGACGCCGCTGTAACTCGCATTCGGGCCATAGCGAAGCGTGACGCTTCCGCCGGAACTGCTCGGCGACCCCGTCAGCGTGGCCGAGCCGTTGGTCGGTTGCGTGACGATCGTCCACACGAGCGTCGCGCCGCTTGCATCGGGGTCGATCGCGGAAAGCGCCATTTGATTTTCCGGATCGCTCGACGAGCTATTTTCATCCACGACAAGCGACATCGGACACGTTCCGTTGATCGTCGGCGGGTCGTTCACCGGATTAATCGTCAGCGCAACGGCCGCTTCGTCGCTTGAGCCAGCTGAGTTTGAGGCTCGAAAACGAAATGAGTCAGTCCCGTTCAGGTTCGCGTGCGGAGTGAACCGCACCTGAGCGGATTGCAGCACATAGGGCAATTCGTTGCCGAAGATCGTGTGGCTATTCACAGGATCAGCCAATGATCCGCGCGCTGGAAGCGCCGAAATCGCGAACGCCAGCGTGCCGCCGCCCGTGGCCGTCAACGCGATCGTCACGGCCGTGTCTTCGTCAGTCTGAACGGCCTGGCTATTCGCGGTCGGAGGAACGGTCGGCTGTTGCGGATCGCCGGGGTCATCCGGATTTTCGCCGCCACTGAGCGACCCCAGCGCGAAATTCTGACTCGATGCATCACCCGTTACATTTGAATATACGCGCTCCGTAGGTTGCGAAACTGAGCTGGTTTCCGGCCAAATTGAACCGCTCCAGTTCAACGGCACGGTCATGACGTACTCGCCCTGATCGGACGTCAACGCCGAGCGAGAAGCGTCGCTGGTGCGAACGCGAAGATTACCGGCCGGCGAGCCATCGGCGTGCGTCACACGGCCGGCGATTTGCGGCGCGACGGAAACGTATTGTCCGTCAGCGTCGACGGCGGCGCAATGAACCGGTTGAGCGATTCCCGCCAGCGTAAGCAGCAGCGCGACAGTGTGCCGCCCACCGGTGCGAAACGTGTAGCTGGCCTGGCCGGGGTGATTCACGTCGTCGGCAACCTCCGCGCCGCCGAAATTCCACGTGTACGTTCCTGGTGGGAGCGGACGGCCGTCGATCGTAGAAGCGACGCTGGTGACGGTCAAATCGCGCTCGCCTTCGCGCGGTTCCACCAGAAAAGCGACCTGGGGATAGACCGAAATCTGCACCGAGGCGACGTTGGATTCGAATTCTCCGAAGCGCACGAGATATTGAAATGTCGTGTCGCCGACAAAATCGTCGCCGGGCGAATACGTATACGAAAACGCTGAAGCACTCGTCGCAATTTGCAAATCACCGACGGTCGGAGGCGCGATGATGACGAGTTCCAACCCATCAGCTTCAATGCCGGGAAACACTCCGCTGACTGGTTGGCTCTGAAGTGTGCCAATGTGAAAACTCGGCGCTACGAACGTTCCGTTCGCGAGCGCGTCGACAATTCCCGCAACGACAGCGTCGCCGCCCGTGCCGTCGTCGGACGGTTGTGAGCCGGGGCACCCGCCGCAAAGCGCCAGCGAGCCGGCGCTGGCGACCACCGTGAGTGCCAGGATGGAAACAGACCGATAGCATGAACGTAGCGTGTCCGCGGACATAGCTCTTTCTCCTCCGGGACGCGAGCTTGCCTATATGATGAGAATCAATCAGTAAATTGGGTCACGTGACCCAGCGCGGCGGCAACATTACTTCACCGCCGGGCTAAATGCACTTCGGGAATGCACGAATCTGCGGACGAATTCGAGAAAAATCCATCGCCGGTTATCGGCGATCAGCCGCATCATTATCACCGGCGCACGATCGGTATAATTCGCAACGAAGTGTTCGGGCGGATGGATTCGGTCCCAACAAACAGCGCGATCAAGTGAAAGCAACTGATAACTTGACACTCGAACCACGTCACGCAAACCGCAGACTGTTCGTCGCGACGGCCACGGCATGCGTCGCGTTATTCGGGGCAGGGTTCGCATTTCGCGCTTATGCGGCGCGGCTGAGCCGAATGGATCCGGTCGCGCTGGCGAACAAACCGGACTTGAGCGCAATTCCGATGCGTTTTGGCCCGTGGCGCGGCGAAGACATTCCAGTCGATGAATATGTCCGCAAGGCCACCGACTCGGATGATCTGATTCACCGCCGCTATGCGCGCACTGGCAGCAACGACTCGCTGCGGCTTTACCTGGCGTATGGCATTCGCGCGCGAGACCTCGCTCCGCATCGTCCGGAAGTGTGCTATCCGGGCGCGGGGTGGAGCTTTCAATCGCGGGAGGACGCCGAGCTTTCGATCGGCACTGGCACGAATATTCCCTGCCGCATCATGACGTTTTCGCAGGGCGGGTTCGATCTGCGCCGCGTCGTGGTCATTAACTATTACATCGTGGACGGCATCGTCTGCGCCGACATGGAGTCGCTCCGCTCGAAAGCGTGGCGCGGCTCAACGGCGATTCAATCCATCGCACAGGTGCAAATCTCATGCACCACGTCCTCGATGCGCGACCTGGAAGCCGCGCGCCGCGTCGCGATGGAATTTGCGCAGTCCGCCGCACCCGAACTTCACGCGGCGCTCGTCACATTCCGTCAACGCCAAGACACGAAACCATGACTGCGACAACTCGCGCGAAAAAAGCCGCAGCCATCGCGCCGACAAATCCTGTCGGCCAGCCGTGGCCGCTGCTTGCCGCGCTCGGTGCGGCGATCGCAGCGCTGATCTGGGCATATTGGCCGGTGATTTGGCCGATGTATCGCGACTGGCAAAACGACCCCAACTATTCGGTCGGGCAGTTGGTGCCGCTGGCGGCGCTTTATCTCGTCTGGGAGCGGCGCGCGTCGCTCGCCCGTGCCCCGATCGCGCCGCATTGGGCTGGATTGCTTGTCATCGGGCTTGGCCAGCTAATTCGCTTGTTCGGATTGCTCTTTCTGTATGAGTCCGTCGAGCGTTATTCAATCGTGGTAACGCTTGCGGGCGTGGTATTGCTGATCGGCGGAAAGTCAATCGCCAATCACCTCAAGTGGACGCTTGTATTTCTGCTGCTGATGGTTCCATTGCCCGGCAAGGTGCACAATCGCATCTCGGGGCCGCTCCAAACCGCAGCGACGACTTCGGCCGTCGTGTTGATCGAACTGACCGGCGTGGCGGTCGCCCGGGAAGGTAACATCATGACGCTGAACGGCACCATCGAGCTCGGCGTCGCGGAGGCTTGCAGCGGGCTACGAATGCTGACCGCATTTCTGGTAGTGGCCTACGTATTCGCGGTGATTATTCGAGGTCCAGCGTGGCAGCGCGTGATGATAGCATTATCGGGCATACCGATCGCGATCGCATGCAATGTGCTTCGCCTGTATGTCACGGCGATGCTTTGCCTTTTCACGAGTTCCGAAACCGCCCGGGTTTTCTTCCACGATTACGCAGGTGTGACGATGATGCCGATTGCGATCGCGTTGCTGGTCGGCGAGCTGGCACTGCTGCGGGCACTGTTCCCAGATACGCCGCGCACGCCGGGCGCAAAAAGGTCTGATAACCATCAGACGAGTGTCACTGTTTGAGTGGATCGGGCTTGACTACGCCTATGTTGGGGCATTACCGTATCAGTATTGTGAGCGGGAGCTCCGCGCATCCAGGGATCGTAATGCGGCATTTGGGCATGACAATACTGGCGATCGTGGCCGCAGCGGCGGCGCGCGCTGATTTCATGTCCGACCTCAGCGCCGATCATCGCGCGTCGAGCGTTGCTCATTCGCCCGTCGTCACGAGCAACGAGTTCGCCACCTCCGCAGGAACGCTTCCACCCATCGAACATATCGAATTGGAAGACGTGTTCGCTTCGCCTCGGCCACAACCGCGTATGTCCGATTCGGCGGCCGTGCTGATTTTCGGCTTGGGTGGCGTCGGTGTGTGGCAAGCGGGCCGCAACGCGAAGAAATTCGCCTCTTCCATCACACCGGACTGGTATCACACGGGTGGCCCAACACAAGTGGGCCATTCGACGCCTTTGCCGCTTGACTGGACCGAAACACTTTCCATCGACGTGGCTTTTGAAACGCCGATGGTTGTGGTTCCGCATGTTTCTTATCGCTTGCCGCTCGAAGCGGCGGCGACTTTGCTCGAACCCGCTTATGCGCGAATTCTCGCGCCTCGCGCTCCTCCGTTCGCGTCCATGTGATTTTGCCTGGTTGCGTTTCGCTGATTCGCGCCGCATGTGCGGCCGCGGCGAATCGCAAAGACATGGACTTTGAACTGAGGAGTTCCTCAAATGAATAAGAAGTTTCTCGGCGCTGTTTGCGGCGTCCTGGCGCTGTTCGGCGGTGCCGCGATCGCTCAGGATCCGATCGTCACATTCGGATTCACCGATCTGGACGGCGACTTTGTTTACAACCAGAACAACAACACCGGCGCGTTTACGGCCGTTGCTTCGTCACTGCTTTCGGGCGGCCCGTTCGCCTCGTCCGGCGACGTGACGCGCGTCCTACCGGTCACCGGCACGGCGCAGTTCGACACGAATTTCATTGATCAGGCCGATCAAGGCAATTTCGTGCTCAATATGAGCGTCAGCAACATCACGAACACGACAGCGTTTGTGGGCAACGGCGCGTTCACAATCACGGACGCCAACGGCGACACGATCACCGGTAATCTGACCGGCAATTGGGCGCGTTTGGGCGGCGTGTTTGGCTCGTTCGCCGGCACGATGTCGAATATCTCGTTCAATAATACTTCAGGCGACGGCACGTTCGACGGCTCGGACATCGGATCGTTCTCGATGCTGTTCCCGGGCGGTCCGTTCTATGACGGCGCGATCATCGTTCTCGAAACCGGCTCGTGGTTCAAAGAGTCGTTCGAAGACACCGACACGCAGGTTGAAGCGTCGATTCTGATCCCCGTTCCGGGCGCTGTGCTGCTCGGCGCGCTGGGTCTGGCGATCGTCAACCGTATGAAGCGCAAAGTCGCCTAAGTCGATTTGCCATTCATTGAGAATTGAACCCGCTTGCGAGCCGTGCTCGCAGGCGGGTTCTTTTTTCCCACGAAGCCGCCAACGCTCACCGTCAAGTCGCCGCGGCAAACGCATGGCTGGCGATAGCCGGAGCGCCGGGGTACTCTTCGCATTCGCTGGGGTTTTTGAGAGCCGGCGCGGTTCGTCCGCGCATTCCGGAGTTACACAACGCTATTCGGCCGCGCGGCCGACCGTCGCGGACCGTCATCAAGGGCTACGTCACATGCATTCTCGTTGTGCGGCCGGGCGTGTGAATGTCCGGCTGCTGCTGATTGTCGCGAGCATCGCCGGATTGCTGGTGGCCGGCGTTCTGGTCGGGCATCAGGTGCGCAAGAACATCATCGCCCGGAACGCCCTCGCCGAGGGTAAGGCGAAGCTCGCCGCAAAAGACTGGCTCGCTGCCGCCAATCAGTTCAAGATTTATCTCAGCAAGTATCCCGACGACCAGGAGATTCTGGGCGAGTTCGCGGCCGCGCACATGGAAGTGCGGCCATTGAAATCCGAGAATCTCGCGGCGGCGATTGCGGCGCATCGGCGCCTGATTCGACTGAACTCGCGCGCGGAGCGCTCGTACGCCGAGTTGGCGCTGCTATACGGAACGATCGGCAACTACGACGAACTCGCCTACGTTGCAAGGCGGAAGCAGGAGTTTTTTCCCGGCGACCCGGTGGCGACGCTGTGGCTGGCAAACGCATTCATCGGGCAGGGACGGCGCGATGAAGCGCGCGATTTGCTGGCGAAGTTCGTCAACGAAAAACGCGGGCTGAGCGTTCTGCCACGCGAGTATGCGAGCGCCTGTATTCAACTTAGCCGCATTGAGTTGGAGAGCGGGTCAGCAGCCGGGTTGGCCCAAGCCCGCGAATGGCTGAACCGGGCGATGGAGCAGAACGCTGATCCCGGAGAAGCGCTTGCGCGACGTGCGCAGGTGTTCAGATTGCTCAGCCGTAGCAACCCGGAAGACGCCTCGCTCCGAACGAGCGCAACCGCAGACCTGGAGAAAGCCGGCGAGATCGCAGGCGACGATCCGCGCTTGCGATTGCTCCTCAGCCAGGAATGGGCCGACTTGGGCGACTATGCGCGGGCACGGCGCGAGTTGCGGTCGTGCGACGGGATCTCACTGGAGCGCTTGCGCAACTTTTTCATTCGCGTGGAAGACTGGCGCATGCTCTACTTTTCGCACGCGGTGAACCTCGCGCTGCGAGACGGGTCGGCGCGCGAAGCGGTGGCGCTCGCCGACGATACGTTGAGCCTGCTGAAAGAGCCCACTCAACGAGCGGCCGTCCTCCCCGCGGCGATCGAGCTGTATGCGGCAGCGGATCGCGTGGATCGGGCCGAAGCGTGCCTGAACGAATATCGCGAAGCGACCGCCCTGCTGCATCCGACACCGGCGCTTGAAGAAGCCCGCGCGCTGCTCGAAGCCATCGTATTGTGGGAGCAGGGCCAGGCCCTGCGCGTCATCGACAAGCTGCGTATTTATGAAGAACGAGACGTCACCCGGCCGCGCGTGCTGAAACTGCTCGGACAGGCTTACGCGAAAACCTCACAGCCACGGCGCGCGATCAAGGCGTTGCGATTGTACTTGCGCCAGGCCGGCGAAGACGCGGCGGCAGCCCTGCTGTTGTCGCGTCAATACGTGCTGACGCAGGACTGGGCCGCGGCAATGGAGACGGCGCGGCGTGCGGAGCTGCGTTGGACGGGTGAACTCGACGCCAAGCTGATGCGGCTCGAAGCGGCGCTGCGCGGTGCCGACAACCTCAGCGACGCCGCGACTCGCGCCAGAGTGGAGTCGGTCGCGGCCGAACTCGACGCGCTGCGCGCGGAGAATCCGCAGCGCGCGGAGCTACACGTCATGCGCGCCGTGATCGCCGAAGAATCGGGAGAACTGACCGCGGCAGAGGGGATTCTGCGAGCCGCCCTCACGCTTGGAGGCGACACGCGCCTGACCGAAGCGGCGCTGGCCCGCGTGCTGATTCGCGGTGGAAAGCCCGACGACGCCGTCAACGTATGCCGCGAAGTCGCGGAAAAGTCGCCGGACGACGCCCGCACATGGCTGCTGCTCGGGGAAGCGCTCGACGCCGTGGGCAGACCCGGCGAGGCAATCGATGCGCTAAAGTACGGAGTGGCCCAGGTAAGCGACGCGGCCGGACCGTCGCCGATTTCCACGCGCCTGGCGATCCTTGAGATGGAGCATGACCGTCGAGCCGATGGGCTGCAACGCTTGCGTGAATTAAGCAAGGCGGACACGCTGAACGTCGACGCGCGATCCATGTTGCTCGACGCGCCCGAAATCCGCCGTGACAACGCCGAAACCACGCGCCTGATCGCGGAGATTCGCGCGGCCGAAGGCGACGCGGGCCTGCGCTGGCGTACGCATCAGGCTGCATATTGGCTCTCCTCCGGCGAATCGTGGCGGGTGCATCAAAAAGAAATCACCGAACTACTGACGTATTGTCAGGAGGTAGACGCCGGCTGGTCGCCGAACGCGATGCTTCTCGGAGGCATGCACGAGCGGCTCGCGGCCTATGCAGCGGCGGAAGCCGTGTATCGACGAGCGCTGGCTGCGAATCCGGCCGCGCGCGAAGTGGCGGAACGCTTGCTGAATCTGCTGGAAACACAGCAGCGTTTTGGCGAGGCGACGCAGTTGCTGGATCAGATGGAGCAATCAGCGCCGCTTGGGGCCGAGCGCCGCGCCGCCCTGCTGATGGGCGCGGGTGAGTGGCAACAGGCGGTGGATTTGCTGCGGCTGCGGGTGGCGAATGACGAGGCGGACACGGATGCGCGAGCGCTGCTGGCGCGTCTGATGTTCCGGCAGACTCGGGACGTGCAACGCGCGCTTCGCGTTCTCGACAGCGCAAAAGGCGATCGAAACTCCGAGAAGCTCGAATTCGCCCGCATCGCCATATTGCAGGCGGCCGGCCAGATCGATTCGGCGCTTCAATCGCTTAATCGACTTGTTGACGCGCACCCGACGTTTCGCAACGTCGCGGCGCGCGCGGCGCTGCTCGAATCGACTGAGCAATTGGAAGCAGCGGAACGAGATTTCCGCCGACTCGCGCACATAACGAACGACGAATCCGGCGTTGTTCTGCTGGGAATGTTCCTGACACGGCGCGAGCGGCTCGATGAGGCAATCGAAGCATATCGCGCCGGAATGGAGAAACTCCCCGGCAACCCCGGCATCGGGGCGCGGCTGATTGCGGCGCTGGCCGCGCGCCGGGCGGATGGCGATGCGGCGGCTGCGCAGCGATTGCTCGAGCAGATCGCGGCGGGCGAGTCCGAGCAACCGCAGGTTCTGTGGTTGCGGGCGTTGCTGAAAAAACGCGAGCGTGGCGCGGATGGCAAGGAAATCGAGCAATTGCTCGAGCGCGTGGTTGAGTTGGAGCCAACGCATATTGAAGCCCATCTTGGCTTGATCGACGCCGCAATGCGGCGCGGCGACTTCGCCGCGGCGCGCGAGCGATGCATCCGTGCGCTCGGCGCGGCTCCCAACAACCCACGGCTGATGACCTCGCGGGCACAAAGTGAACAAGCCCTCGGAAACGGGGCGATGGCGAAGGAGTTGATCCGGCTCGCGGTGCGCGGCGACCAGCCGGACGCCGACGCGCTCACGACGTGGATCGACCTGGCCCGCGCGACATCAGACGCGGCGATGCTCAGTGAGGGGCGAGCACTGCTCGACGCCGCCATTGCGCGGCGCGGCGATGATGAGCGATTGCGACGGGCGCACGCGCGTTGTCTCGACGCGCTCGGAAAACCCGCTGACGCACTGGTCGCGCTGGATCAATTCATGGCCGACCACCCGACTCCGAGCGTGGAACTGCTGCTGATCTCGAGTGAGCTGGCAAACAAAGTCGGCGACGCGGGGCGCGTGCTGCGCGATCTGGACGCGGCGGCCGGCCTGGAGCCTGGAAATTACAAAGTGCTCAGGGCGCGCGTGATGTGGCACGCGCTGCGCGGCGAGGTGGGCGAGGTGATGAAACTGACCGCCGACTTGAAGCCCGATTCGACGGAAGCGGCCGGCGTGGCGCTCCTCGCGGCCACGTCGCTGGGGGATTCGCCCGGCGCAGCGGCCAAGAAGCGCGGGCGCGAACTGCTGGAGTCCATCCTCGCGGCACAGCCTGGTCACGCGGATGCGCGGCTGGCGCTGGCCCGTCTGGCTTTTAAGAACGGCGATACGGCGTTCGCGGAAAAGCAATATCAACAAGTGTTGGCCTCAAATCCGAATCATGTTCGAGCGCTGAATGATTATGCGTGGATTCTTGCGACAGGCATGAAGCGGGCAGCCGAAGCGCTAAAGCTGGTCGATCAGGCTTTAAGCATCGCGCCGGATCAGGCGAATTTACGCGATACGCGCGGCGAAGCGCTTCTCGCGTTTGGCGGCCGCGAAAGCGAGGCACGCAGCGAGTTTGAGCGCTGCGCCGCTCTAGCGCCCAAGGACAGTTCGCAGCGCGCAAAAGCGCTGCTGAAAATTGCGCGTTTGAGCGGAGCGATCCCGGCTGAGGCCGTTCGGTGCGCGGCCGACGCGCTGGCCATCGACGCCGACAGCCTGGCCTGGCACGAAGACGCCGCCGCCCAGCGATGGCGCCTGCGTGCGCCGGGCGACGACGCCGTACGCGCGTTGTGGATGGAGTTCACGCCATGCCCGCGCTGACCCGCACGTTGTGG
>JAEUIR010000008.1 GCA_016795025.1 Phycisphaerales bacterium | reverse complement strand
GAAAGGCGGCGAGAAGCTGAAGCTCGTCGTTGATCGCATCCTCGCTTCCGTCGGCCGCCAGCCGAACACCGACGACCTCGGCCTCGAAACCACCAAGGTCACCATCAACGATCGCGGTTTTATTGCGATCGACGCGCAGTGTCGCACGACTGACAAGCGCATCTTCGCCATCGGCGATGTGGCGGGAGATCCAATGCTCGCGCATAAAGCATCTCGCGAGGGCATCGTCGCGGCCGAAGTGATCGCGGGGCACAACGCGCAATTTGATGTTCGGGCGATTCCGGCGGTCGTATACACCGCTCCGGAGCTAGCCTGGTGCGGAATGACCGAAGCCGAAGCCCGCGCGAAAGGCCTGAACCTCAAGATCGGCAAGTTCCCATGGGGCGCCTCCGGCCGCGCCATCGCGATCGGCCGCCCGGAAGGCTCCACAAAAATCATCACAAATGCGGATACGAAACAGATTCTGGGCGTCGGAATCGTTGGCGATAATGCCGGCGATCTGATTTCCGAGTGTGTGCTCGCGATGGAAATGGGCGCGACCGCGGAAGACCTGGCGATGACGATTCATCCGCATCCGGCTACATCTGAGACCATCATGGAGGCGGCCGAGAGTGTGCTCGGCTCGGCGATTCACGCGCTGCGTTAGCAAGACAGACCGCGCTGCGGCAACTCGCGCGATCCGGCTGCCGCTTTTTTCCGCGATCGCGGCCTGTCTCGGCCTGCTCGGGTGTGATGCGCTGCGCCCGTCAAATCGAGGCGGTGCGGCGGATGGCTCGCTCTCGCCGGTGCTTGTTCGCCTGCGCGACGCCTATTCCGATCTGGTCGATGGGCGATTTGTGGTACTGGCTGATTTTGAAACGGCTGAGCAGGAAAAATTGCTGCGCGTAGCGGCCGTGGACGGCGGCGCCTCGCAACTTGAACAACCCGCGGTTGACATCACGCAATCCCGCAACGAAACTGGCGCGGGCAGCGTGCGATGCCTTCTTCCCGACGCGGCCGCCACCGTCATTTTCGACGGGGCGCGATCGGATCAGCTTTCGCTCATTCGCGACTGGGGAAGCTATCAACTATTGCTTTTCAACTCGCGCGCTTCGCAAAACGCCACGTTGCAAATCGACATCGCAGCCGGGCGCGAAGCCGACCAACATTGGACGAGCCGCGTGCATGTCGGCCCCACATGGCAACTGCATCGCGTCGATCTAGCCGACGTTGGGGAGTCAATCGACATACACGATGTTCGCAGCATCACGCTGCGTGCGATCGAATCAACAGCGCCGCTCACGCTCAACCTCGATGATATCGTTCTGGCTGACAACGCCCGCGAATTGTCCACGGCGGGGCCGGCCGCGGGCGATCTCGGCGTCCGGGCCGCCGGTCGTCGCACGCACGTCGTGTCGCGTGATCGATTCGACCTGGGATTCTGCGACGGGTTGATCTGCTCGTGGACCTCGGAGAGCCCCGACAATCTTGTCGTCCGCAGCGGTCTTGGCCCGTGGCCGGTCACATTAGCAGCCGGTTGGCACGCCAATCGCGACGCACCGCCGGCATATGACGATCCCCGCATGTACGCGAGTTTCGGCGAGGCCGCCGCGACGGCGCAGAAAGTCGTCGAGGCTACGCCATATCGCGTGCAGATCGACGGTCATTGGCGTTTTGTCGCCGGCGCGGCTTCCACGGACGACATGCCCGCTTTTCACTGGCGCTATTCGATCTATTCCGATGGGCGCGTGTTCGTGCATCTGCGTTGCGATTCCGCAGAGTTGCCTTGGCCAGAGGAGTTTGTCGGTCAGGCAATCGCCGTGCGAGCCGATCGGCAGTTTCATCGTTTCACCGGTTCCAACTCGGCCGACCGCGCGTCGCCGACATTCACATTGTTGTCGCGCCCCGGCGCGCAGCGCGCGGATTTGCTGTGGATTCCGAGCAACCCGGCGGAAGCCGGGCATTCTTTGTTTGCGTCCTCCAGCGATCAGCGGTGCGAAAGCGTCATTTGCGGCGAAAAGACCGCCGCCGCGAGCGTGCAGTTCGCGTCGCAATTAGTCGTTTGGCCTCGCGATATGGAGGCGGCGGTTGACGCGGCGCCGCTCGCTCGAAACTATCAGCAGCCGCCGAAGATCAGTGTGCTGACCGGCTCGCTGGCGCGCGATCGCGCCGGAGATTTGAACGGCGATGGGTTCAATGAAGGCGAAGGTACGTTCGAACTGGTCGCGTCCGACGGCATTCTTCGGTTCCGCCATTCGCCCCCGGCCGCGGTGCCCGATCGCGTTCGCTTTAGCGTACACAATACGGCAGGCGCAAAAGCCTGGGTGTATGTCAGCGGCCGCATTCTCCGAGAAACCGGGCGCGACGCCGACGATCAACTCCTCTTTACGCTTCCAGTGTCTCAGAGCGCGCCGCTGGACGTGGAAGTGAACACGCGCCCCGAGCGCGCCGCGCCGCAGATCACTCGGCCCCCAGCTACATCGCAGCCGGGCAGCCAGCCATTTTCATCGCAAAATTGACGAATGTGCCGGCTGGCGTGCGCGGAACATCGACGCGATGCCGTCGGACAATTGACCCCAATCGCCATTCACCCGACAATGTGTTGTTGACACTTATTTGGGCCAAAATCCAGCCAAGGAGACTCATATGACTGCCGTTGCCTCCGCCCCGGACGCCACAACTCCCGCCGTCAAGGTTGGGCCGACAAAGCTGCTCATCAATAACGAATGGGTGAATGCCGCCAGCGGCAAGACGTTTTCCACCGTGAACCCCGCCACCGAGGAAGTCATCGCGCAGGTGGCCGAGGCCGACGCCGCGGACGTGGATCGCGCGGTGAAAGCGGCCCGCGCGGCGTTCGAGGAGGGGCCTTGGTCGAAAATGTCCGCTTCGGAGCGCGGTCGGCTGATGTACAAGCTGGCCGATCTCATTGAGAAGAACAAAGACGAGCTCGCGCAGCTCGAATCGCTCGATAACGGCAAGCCGCTTCGCGAATCGAAGAACGCCGATCTGCCGCTCGTCATCGCCTGCTATCGCTACTATGCCGGTTGGGCCGACAAGATTCACGGCAAGGTGATTCCTGTCAACGGCCCGTTCATGTGTTACACCAAGCACGAGCCGGTCGGCGTCGTCGGTCAGATCATCCCGTGGAATTTCCCGTTGCTCATGCAGGCCTGGAAGCTCGGACCGGCGCTGGCGGCCGGTTGCACCGTCGTGATGAAAGTGGCCGAGCAGACACCGCTCAGCGCGCTGCGCATTGGTGAGCTGATCGTCGAAGCCGGATTTCCGCCGGGCGTCGTGAATATTCTGCCTGGCTACGGCCCAACTGCCGGTCAGGCGCTGGCGCGCCACCCCGACGTGGACAAAGTCGCTTTCACCGGTTCGACCGAAGTCGGCCATCTCATCATGAAGTACGCGGCCGAGTCGAACCTGAAGCGCGTCACGTTAGAGCTGGGCGGCAAGAGTCCGAACATCGTTCTGGCCGATGCGCCGCTCGATGCGGCGGCCGACGGCGCGTTTTTCGGCCTGTTCTTTAATCAGGGGCAATGTTGCTGCGCCGGCTCGCGCGTATTCGTCGAGGATAAGATTTACGATGATTTCCTCGCGAAGGTCACTGATAAAGCCAAGACGCGCAAAGTCGGCGATCCATTCCTGAAGGAAACGCAGCAGGGGCCACAGGTCGATGATGAACAATTCAAGAAAATCATGGGCTTCATCGACACGGGCAAGAAGCAAGGCGCGAAGCTGGCGTGCGGCGGGGAGCGCGTCGGCAGCCGCGGGTATTTTGTCGCCCCGACCATTTTCACCGATGTCCGCGACGACATGACCATCGCGCAGGAAGAAATTTTCGGTCCGGTGATGAGCGTGATGCGTTTCAGCCAGATCGACGAAGCGATTCGCCGCGGCAACGCGACGAAGTACGGCCTCGCGGCGGCCGTGTGGACGCGCGACATTGAAAAGGCCTATTCGGTCGCGAACAAGCTTCGTGCCGGAACAGTGTGGGTGAACTGCTACGACGTTTTCGACGCGGCCGCTCCGTTCGGCGGATTCAAGCAATCCGGGATCGGGCGCGAGCTGGGCGAATACGGCCTGGCAAATTACACCGAGATCAAAACAGTTACAGTGAAAATCTAGCATCCGCACAAATCTGAAACTGTGGGGCGAGCGCGATCGGCGTTCGCCCTATCGTTTCACGTTCGATTCTCATGTTTGCCTCGATTAAACGGCGCGCTTTGGGAAATGCCGCTGAGAGGTGGGTTCTCCGCGGACCTATATCAGGATGCACACGTCGTCGCCAGCGATCGTGACGAGGTTGCGTCATGCAGCTTATTGCTACAATCCGCTCGATGGCACTTACCGGCACAAAACATCCGCAGCATGACCAAACAGCGTGGGATGACGCCGCGCTTCGCAATCCGCATCGCGCGGCGGACAAAGCCGCGCGAGTTGAGGCGATGTTTGACGCCATCGCCACCAGCTATGAGCGCGTCAACACGCTCGCGACGTTTGGTCAGGACGCCCGCTGGCGGGCCAGAGCGATCGCCGCGACCCGACCAACGCGCGACGACATCGTTCTCGATATCGCCTGCGGAACCGGCGACATGCTCCGCGCATTTCTGCGTCATGCGCCGCGGCCGGCACGCGTGATTGGCCTGGATTTTTCGGAGGGGATGCTGAGCGCCGGGGCATATGGCGAATCGAGCAGCGCGGTGCGGCTGCTGCGCGGCGATGGCACGCGGCTGCCGCTGCGCGATGCCAGCGTGGATGTCGTGACATGCGCGTTTGGCGTGCGAAACTTCCAAAGGCTGGATGATGGGTTGCGAGAAATGCGGCGCGTGCTGCGGCGCGGCGGGCGCTGCGCGATCCTCGAATTCGCCACGCCGGAAAATTCCGCGATGCGCTGGATGTACGAGCAATACTGCCGTGTTGTGTTGCCGGCCCTCGGGAGTCTCGTGAGCCGGGATCGCAGCGGGGCGTATCGCTATTTGCCGAAGTCGATCGAAACATTCGACACGCCACCGATGATGGAGCGGCGTTTGATTGACGCGGGCTTCGCGACCGTTCAGACGCGCCTGATGAATTTCGGTGGCGTCGCGCTCTATCTGGCGCGAATTGCATGAACAGCATGCACGCCGGCGAATCCGCGCTTCGCGAGCTGATTTGCGAGATCGGCCGACGGCTGTACGCGCGGGGGCTGGTGGCCGGCAATGATGGAAACCTGTCGATTCGTCTCGACGCAGGTCGCGTGCTGTGCACGCCGACGCTGATGAGCAAGGGGTTCATGTCGCCGGATGATTTGTGCATCGTGGACCTGGCGGGCGAGCAACTCGCGGGTCGGCGAAAACTGACCAGCGAAATCCGTCTGCACCTCGAAATATATCGAGGCGACGCGGCGGCCGGCGCGGTGGTGCATTGCCACGCACCGCATGCAACCGCGTTCGCGATCGCGAATGAGCCGATTCCGAGCGGCATTTCGCCGGAAATGGAAGTGTTCATCGGGCAGGTGCCGATGAGCGATTACATGACGCCCGGCACGGCGGAATTCGCCGCCACGATTTGCCCGTTTCTGGGCACAGCGAATACTGTGGTGCTGGCGAATCACGGCATCGTTTGCTGGGCGGCCGAGCTGGAACGAGCGTACTGGCAGGCGGAGATTCTCGATCAATATTGCCGAATGTTGATTCTTTCGCGCCTGATCGGCGGACCGCGTCGCCTGGCGCCCGAGGCGATGCAGGCGCTGCTCGACGCGCGCGGGGCGTATGGGATGCCGCCGGATGCGCGGGCGAGCGGCGGCGCGCCGCTATTTCAAAATCTTCAGTTCTAAGCAGTATTATCGGCGCGATTCGTGATATTGGCGCACGGCGATGCGCTGCAACAACCGCGAATCGAGCCGGTCAGCATTCACCACGCATACGCCTGCGGCGCGGGGCCGCCGGGGCCGGGGAAAATCCCATCGATGGCCGTATTGGCCTCGGCGCTGAGCTTTAGATCGAGCGAGCGCAGCGAGCCGTCGAGCTGCTGCACGGTTCGCGGGCCGATGATCGGCGATGTCACCGCGCTGTTCTGAAGCATCCACGCCAGCGCGACGTCCGCCGGCTGCTCGCCGAGCTTGTCGCAAAGCGTTTCGAAAGCCTCAATTTTGTCGCGATGCTTGTCGTATTCTTTCTGCATGTTCTCCGCGAGCCGCCGCCCGGCGCTGAGTTTTTTGCGCATCCCGCCGAGCAGGCCGCCGGCCAGCGGGCTCCACGGAATCATTCCGACGCCGTAATGCTTGCACGCCGGCAGCACTTCGAGCTCGATATGCCGGAACAACAGGCTGTATTTGCTCTGCTCGCTCACCAGGCCGAGAAAGTTGCGGCGCTTGGCTGCCTCGTTCGCCATGACCATTTGCCACGCGGCGAAATTCGACGAGCCGACATAAATCACCTTGCCTTCGCGGACGAGTTGTTCCATGGCCTGCCAGATTTCGTCCCACGGCGCTTCCATCCAGATGTGGTGCATCTGGTATAGATCGATGTAATCCGTTTTCAGGCGCTTCAGGCTGCCTTCGCAGGCGCGCTTGATGTGCAGGGCCGAGAGCCGCGATGTGTTGGGCCAGTCTTTCATGTTGGCTGCGGGAAGCCCCATGTCACCATACACTTTTGTGGCGATGACGGTGCGCTCGCGCCGGCTGCCGCCTTGGGCGAACCAGTGACCGATGATCTGCTCGGTGACGCCCTCGCCGCGCTGCCAACCGTAAACATCAGCGGTATCGAAGAAATTGATGCCGAGCTCCAACGCACGATCCATGATGGCAAAGCTGTCCGGCTCAGTCGTGTGCGGCCCGAAATTCATCGTGCCGAGGCAGAGGCGACTGACTTTTAGGCCGGTGCGGCCGAGGTTCACGTATTGCATTTCAGTGGCTCCGAAACTGGCCGATCGCGCCGCGGAAGCGGATCAGCGGCGATGAAGACGGCCATGATACTCGTGGCGAGCAATGAATGAATCACTCAAGGGCAAAGAAAGAGCGGGGGCGTGATGTGAAGTTCGCGCAACCGAGTACGGAGTTGTGATATGCGAGCGATCAGCGAGCGGGCACTGCACGCGCGGGTTCGGGCGTACGGCTAAACCCGGCTCAGTTCTTTCTTCTCCGCCGACGGCTTCCCGCCTTCGAGATAATCCTTGAGCTCGGCCATCTGTTTCTGAAGCTCGGGCGTCATGGTCGCGTACATATGCTGGAACATCGCGTATGGATCGTGTTTATACGCTTCGTAACGCGCGACGGCCTCGTCCAGCTCCTTGCGGATTTCTTCTTCCATCACCTGCTCGATTTTCTCATCGAGCAGCTTTTTCGTTTGCATGTACTTGCGGAAGCGAATCAGCGGCTCTTTCGCCTCCCATGGTTTGACCTGCTCTTCGCTGCGATATTTTTTCGGGTCGTCGGCGGTCGTGTGCATGGCCAGCCGGTATGTCACTGCTTCGATGAGCGTCGGCCCACCGCCCTTACGCGCCTTTTCCACGGCCTCGCGCATCGCCGCGATCACAGCGAGCACGTCGTTTCCATCGATCTGCATGCCATCCATGCCATACGCCAGCGCTTTCTGAGCGATCGTCTGAGACGCGGTCTGCCGCTCGCGCGGGATGGAGATGGCCCAGCCGTTATTCTGAACGATCATGATCATGGGGGCTTTGAAGACCGCCGCCCAATTCAGCGCTTCGTGAAAATCGCCCTCCGACGTGCCGCCGTCGCCGCAGAATACCGCGCACACCGTGCCGTCTTTGCGGAGTTTGCTGCCCCAGGCGATGCCGGCCGCGTGCTGAATCTGCGACGAAATCGGCACGGATAACGGCAGGTCGTTAATGTGCGGCGGAATGCACGACCCGGCCTCGTGGCCACCCCACCAGAGCATGAACATATCGATCGGCCAGCCGCGCCACAGAAAGCCGGCGGTTTCGCGATAAGACGGCACGAACCAGTCATCTTTTGTCAGGCAATACGCCACGCCGAGCGGGACCGCCTCTTGCCCCTTGCTCGGGCCGTATGTGCCGATTCGGCCTTGTCGCTGAAGATGAAGGCAGCGCTCGTCGAGACGGCGGCAGGCGAGCATGGTCTTGTAAAGGCGGACGAGGTCTTTGTCCGGGACTTTCGGCTCAAGCGCCGCGTCGAGCTTGGCGTTTTCGTCGAGAACTTGCAGATATTCCAGGCGGTTTTGCAACTCGATCGGGCGTCGTGGCACGGCCGGTTCCTTCAGCATTATGAAGACAAAAACGAATGACGCTAATCGCCCGATTTTAGCGAAAAAGAGGCTGGGTTGCCATCGGCGGGAAGCGGTGAGGTGGCGGTGCGTGAGAGCGCGTCGCGCGGATGGGTATACTGGCGCTGCGATCTGTTTTCTGGAGGGTCGAAATGCCAAATGAGTTCGTACTTGGGCGATTCTCGCGGATGGCGGCGTCCGTGGCGCTCGCGTTGTCGCTCGCGCCGTCGTCGTTCAGCGCGGGGAACCCCGGGGGCGGCGCGGCCGGAGATTGCCCCCTGACTGTTGGGCCGGATTTGATTGTCGGCGGGCTGACCGGGCCTCAGAATTTCACTGGCGCGGAAGGTCTTGAGGCCTTTGCAGTTGGATTCCATCTCTGCAATGTTGGTGACTCACCGCTACGGTTTTACGCCAACGACAATCGCCACCCGGTGGTGGGCTCCAATTTCTTCAGGTTCTCAACAGTCGATGGCGCGACGCGGTTCGAGCAACTGGGGCAAAGTTGGCTCTTTCACGGCTTCTTTCCGCTGCAAGACGACTATTGCTGCGTCTGCATTCCATTCGACCCGGAATTTCTGGGTGTCGGCTGTTCAGACCCCACGACGGCAGCCCGCGCGGGCACCCAGGGCGGTATGGGGCCCAAGTGGCAAATCAACGCGACGACAGGCATTTTTTTATATCCCCCGGCCAATCCGCCATACTCTGGGCCAACCGCGCGCCGGTTGCAGGTCCGGATCGCCGACTTGCAACCCTCCTCCGAAAGCGTGCGTTATTACGCATCGACGGCGACGATCTCATCGCAGGAAATCGCGGCGGGAAACAACGACAATAATGAATCGCATCGCCAAATGACGGTGACTGGAAGCGGCTCAGCGTGGACGTTTGGATTCACCGGAACCACACAGCCCATGCAACCTGCAATTCACGCCTGGCGCGAGCTTGAGCCCAACGTGGAAATGCAAATCATCGACGTGCAGGGCGATGGGCGATTCATCATCGGATCGGCCGTTACGCAATTGGCGACGGATCGCTGGCATTACGAGTACGCGCTCTACAACTTGAATTCCGATCGTAGCGCACGATCGTTTTCAATGCCGGTGGCCGATGGAATCACTCTCACGAACGTCGGATTTCACGACGTGGATTATCACAGCGGTGACGGGCCGAATAATCAGAACTGCGATGGGGCCGATTGGGAATTCGAACGAACCGCAGGTGCGGTGACGTGGACCACGCGATCGTTTGATGAGAATCCGGCCGCCAACGCGCTGCGCTGGGCCACGCTGTACAACTTTCGATTTGACGCTTGCGCGCCGCCTGAGCCGGCGGTCGCGACGCTTGGCCTGTTCAAACCGGGTTCGCCGGACTCGGTGTCAGTAATGATCCCCGCTCCCGGGCTCGAAGCTCCGGTGATTTTAGCGTCGCCGGTTCCCGCATCGATTTGTGCGGGAACTGATCGATCGCTCACGGTTTTGTCAGCCGGTGCGTGTTTGTCATATCAATGGCGCAAGGATGGCCAGGTGATCCCCGGCGCGACCGAGCCATCACTCGTGATATCGAGCGCGGACTATATCGATCGCGGATCATACGACGTAGCTGTGAGCAATGCGGCCGGGAGCACGACAAGCGCCGCAGCGCAGTTGCTGGTGACGGTGCGCGGCGACGCCAACGCGGATGGCAACGTGAATAATTTTGACATTGATGCGTTCGTGTTCGGAATCGTCGAGGGAGAAACGGCTTACGAATCGGCATTCGCGAATGATTTTGCCTGCGCGCTGGATGTGAACCGCGACGGCGTCGTCAATAACTTCGAAATTGAGCCGTTCGTGGAATGCGTCCAACTGAGCGGTTGCGATTGATCGGCCGGCGGGGAGTTCAATATAGGATGCTCATTCCCAACCGCAGGGAAGCAAGGAGAAACGCCGCCTGCGGAGGTGCCGGGGGGCGTCGGCCTACGAGGGGATGCTTGCCACGCCCGGTTGTGTCCAGTTCTGGATTAGCAGTCCAGGATTCATGCCGGATGCGACATCGCGGATTCGCTCCATGCGGTCGTTGGTCACAAGCACCATCCCGTGCGCCATTGCCTGAGCGGAAATCCAAAGATCGTTCTCTTGGATCCCCAGTTCCCGGGCCGTCGCGGGGTCCACCAACTGCTCGGGCAGCATCTTGGGCTTGCGCTTGTCGCCTGGCGCATACTTGTTGAAGAGTCTCGCTCGGAGTTCGCCATAGGCTCGCGCCGCATCCTCCGATACCTCCCACGACGCTGGCAGTTCTTCCCGCACGAACTTCATGTACGCCGCCTGAGCGGCGGGATTGGGAGCCAGCGCGACCTGGTGCCCGAACTCGATCTCGCCGAGAGTGACGACGGAGATGAGCAGCTTCGGCTTGATCGCCAGCGACATGGCCAGCTTTCGCAGCGCGGCGACATTTCCGCTCACGGTGGCGTGCTGCGCACACGCGCTGTCGTGCCAGTACCGGATCGTTTGGGTATCGAGGAGGAAGTCACGCACTTAGTCGTCACCTCCAAACGCCTCCGCCGCGGCGCGCAGGGCGGCGGTGACCGTCGCCGAACCGCCGGGCTTCATCCGGGCCGCGACCTGATCGACCGTCGAGCCGCGATAGCCCGCCGAGATGTACTTGTGCAGCGGCACGAGGGACTTGAACGTTGCGGGGTAGTAGTCGCCGAAGGAGCAGCCGACGCCCTTGCGCTCGGCACCGTTGAACAGGTCGAGCAACTGGCGTTCGAGTCTCACAGGCAGGGCATACGCGCGGAGCACGGCGGCGTCCATCTCAAGCAAAGCCTGTTTGACATCGATTCGTGTTTCTTCGTCGACCAATGCGACGTTCAGTCGCTGCGTGGAATCAAGGTATTTTCGTGCCGCCGCTTCGATGTGCTCTATCTGCACATCGCCAAGTGCCGGCAACGGCATCTCAAGCAAGTCTCCGCCAATGATGTGGCGTTTGGTTGCCCGGGAGAACACGAATCCGTTCGCCAAGGGTGAATTCAGGAGTGCCCAGAGTACGGTTCCTGAAACCCTTGCCTCCGTAGAGCGAACCACCAAGAAGTTGCCCTTGACTGCACAACCATCGCGATCGAGCCAGGCTTTCATGGTCCACGCTCCACGGCTCGAGCGGGCGTGATTGACTATGACCTGATCGGGTTTTCCGTCCACACCGGCGCGAGGCCTCTGTATCGCATCCGCCCCCGGGTTCATCCACATGCGTTCGGGAAGTTCATAAATGGGAATGTCACCACGCGCCGTAACGAAGCACGGCTTGAACCCCTTTCGGGGCTTCGCCACCAGCGTCTCCGTTCCTTCCGGCAAGTCTTGGCCTTCGAACGAAAAGCCCTGTCCAACAAACGCGATTCTTGAAAGGTGCTGATTCCCAGCGAGATTCTGCCAAACTTCGTCCAGTTCCGGCACGCGCAACTCGTTGTCCTTGGTCGACGCGAACCGGCTCAGCAACACCTCCTGTTCCCAAGAGAACGCCAGCCGTTCCTTGAACGCCGCCATCCCCCCTTCTCGCACTCGGCGGTACATCAACACGGGTGGCTTGCGCCCGGGCATCTTTCGGCGGCCCATGAGCACGGCTACTTCGTGGTCGCCGTGCTCAAACAGGTTGTCCGCGAACACATTGATCTCGGAGAGGTCAAACTCCTTGAGCAGTTGCTCGCGAACGGTCTTGGTTTCCTTGTCGTGCAACACGCCGACGGGCATCACCACGCCAAAGACGCCACCCGGCGGGAGGTTTGGCAACGTCCGCTTGAGCATTTCGACGGCCTTCGTAGTTGCCGTGATCGGTTCCCCGTGCTGTCCGTAGTCTCTCCGCTGTTTCTCGGTAAACGCCTCGTAGGGCGGATTCGACAGGAAGATACGTGCAGACTTGGCCACCGTGGAAAGCACGGCCGAGGCGAACATATCGCCGCTCTGTAGGTCCCAGCCGTTGGGGTTGGGGATGTCCGCGAGCGTGAGCGAGAGCCGGGCGATCTCGCGGGCGAAGTCGTCGATCTCCACGCCGTGGATGTGCTCCTTCAAGTAGGCATGGACCGCCTTGTCCGTCTTGCCGTGCATCTCCATGCGGAGCAGCCGCATCATCGACAGGAGGAACGGCGCGTGCCCGCAGGCGGGCTCGAAGACGTGCCGGTCGTCCACGGGAATCTCCCGCACCCAGTCGTACAACTGCCAGACCATGTAGTCCACAAGCCAGGGCGGCGTAGCGTGGATGCCGAGCTTCTTGCGCAAGTGTTTGGTGACGAGCGTGTGCTCGTAGACGTACGCCAGCGATTCCGGAGAGACGACGGCAAAGCTCCCGGCCTGCGACAACAGGGTCGCCGCATCTTTCAGCACGTCGTAGCCCGACAACGGCGGTTCGGGCTTCTTGTTCGTTGTGTCGTAGTGCGCCGCGACGGCGTGCAGCACCGCCTTGGGCTTGCTCAGGTCAACGGATGGAAACTCGCCGATGCCCTTGTCCTTGAGGATCTTCCCCGCGAGCATCCGAAAGACCGACGTGAACACGTCGCGCAGGGTGTCCTTGCTTGGCTTGGACCGCCGCATCGCCTTGAGCGTCGCGGCGATCATCGACTCGACGGTGTCGTGCAGTTTCTTGCCCGCTTCTTCACGCCGCAGTGGCAACAGCCCGGCGTCCACGAAATCGAGTTGCTTCGCCGGATTGATCCGCGCCAGCGTCCGGCCTTGATAGATGCTGATCGGGTCGAGTTGGTCCTTGTACTGCCGCACGAGCGCGGCAAACTGACCAACGGGCGTGCTCTGAAAGCGCACGGGCGTATTCTGTTTCTGTATCCACCAATCCACCGAGCCGTTGTGCCGTACCCACACCACGGGCGCGGCCAACTCGTAGCACGAACGCACCGCCGCGATGGGGTCGCTGCCGCCATCGACCACCGCGATGCACGCCGAGTCCATGTCGCGCTCGCGTGTTGCGAACCCGACCAGCGGAATCTCCACGTCGCCCATCGTGTACTTGGTCTGCAACCGCGCACCGGTATACCCGCACTCTTCCAAGAGCGGCTTCAACGAGGCAGCGGACTGGACGGACGGCGGCACGGCGGCGGTTTCCTCCTTGAAATCGCTTGCGGCAAGCGCCACAGCGCGCCCGCGTTCGGCGTGTCAGGGAATTGTACGGTCGGTATCGCTGAGCTGTCACGTCCCTTTGGCCTCGCCAGCCTGCAGAAAAAATACGCCGATTTGCGGGGAACGAGGACCACTCGGCACCGATCATCAGTCATTTGGATTTGGCGTAAGAGGCAGGGGCCCTGAGACCCTCCCCCGAGCCGACTAACAGTGTCGTTCGTCGGCATTTCCGTCGGCGATCGCAGAAGCGCTTACGGGCAGCCCGCGTTCACAAGGCAGAGCACGAACGGGTCGATGTCAAAATTGTTTACCGCGTTATCGTTGTTCACGTCTGCGTTATTGATGTTGCAATTTGGGAACTCCGCGGCATATGCATCCGCGTCGGTCAACGCGAGAACGAACGGGTCGATGTCGAAGTTATTGACGAAGCCGTCGCAGTTCATGTCGCCGGGGCGGCAGCGATTTGTCGCCTTTTCGACGACCGCCATCAGCAGGTCGCCGCTGTGCGTGTCATTCCATCCACCCGTACCGGGTTCGTTCATGGCCACGTAATCTTCGTTGCCGAGGTTATTCGGCTCTCCGCCGTTCCACGCCGAAAATGTCAGCGCGTCGCCGTTGTCCCAGACGAACGTTGCTTCGGTGGCACGGTCGCTTAGGCCGATCCAGACGGCGCGGGCTTGGTTTTCGTAATTCGCGAACGTGGCGCGGACCCATTCGTTTTCGGGCGCGTCATTGATCGCCACGAGATAGCCGCCGAGTTGTGCCGCGGCCATCTGGGCTTCGATCCAGGTTCCGGCGTTCAGCAGATAGTAGTCATTGCAGTTGGCCGGATTATTGATCGGGCCGGCGGCGACGGTCGGCAGGAGGATTTGTTCCACTTCGGCGATCGCGTTGAATAACTGGTCGCAGTTAGTGTGATCATACCACTTTCCATCGCTGAAAATGACGCCGTATTGCGCGCCGCCGCCGCCATCGGGCTGGCCCACTTGCCAGTTCGTGTATGTCACCGGCTGGCCGCTGACCCACGTGTAATTTCCGTCCGAGGCCGCGTCATTGATGCCTGTCCAGAAAGCGAAGCCGAACCCGCCGAAGTTATTCAAGTTCGAGCGAATCCACTCGTTCTCAGCCGCATCGTTGATCGTGACCAGGTGAGCGCCCCAGCGCGCCTGAGCGACTGCTTCCGCGCCCTGCCAATTATTCTGGCCCAGGATGTAATAGCCGTGACCATTGGCGGGGTTGATGAACGGCCCCTCGTAGATTCCTGTGTCGATGACGACCGAGAGTAGCGTGAAGGGACCGCCGACGCCGTCCCGCGCGCCGATGTGGAGATAATAAGTCTGACCGGCTTCGACGCAGAACTGAAGCTGATCGCCGTCGCCGCAGGTGATCATGTTTTCGGCGCTCGGCGGACAAGCGGAATGCGCTGAGAACGCGGATGGGAAACTGTGATCCATAATGAGCGTGAGCGCGAATCCTCCCAGATCGGGCGTCCAGGCCCACGTTGTGCCCAGGTTGGTATCGAAGCAGGGGTTGAAACATTCGACCGCGGTGGTGGCGCTGTTGACGGTATTACCGGCAATCGGAATGGCAGACTCGCACGGGCAAAGCGCCGGCCCGCCGCTGATCGATAGCGTGTAGAGTCCTTCGTCGCCATCGTAACCCGCAACGCGGATGATGTATGTTTCGAACGCGTTGGCGCCGAATGTCACCGAGGACTGAAAATCGCAATCGTCGTCATTGCAGGCGACGAAGTTATCCTCCGGCGGGCAGCCGTCGTGGATGGACAACACGGTATCAAAATTGGTGATGCCGCCGCAGGTGGACACCGTGTATTGACCGTCCGCTTCCGGCGTGAATGCGTAGTAAACGTCTGGCGAAAAGTCTCCAGATTCGCAGTCAAAGCTGCCGGTGTCGCCGTCATCATCGGCAAAGGAGTTTGAGCCGTTTATGGTGCCAATGCTGACGACGATAGGATCGTCGCAGGTTTCGCCGCCGCCGGCCACCGCGGGCCCGCAACAGAGCGATGCGGCGAAGATGGCTATTGGAAACCGCGACAAATGGCGATGCAGCGACGCAGATTTCAGCGTGTTCATTTCTTTTCCTGTTCGGCTTGTCCCACCGTCGGCGAGTTCGGATCTCGCGACACGTTGTTCGGGCTGAGGATACTCGCGATCGTGCGCGGTTTTCAAGCGAGAATAGGGCGATTTTAGCTCTGTCCAATAAAGTCGTTTGAGACGCAAATCTGGCGTGGCTTGCGGTCAAGAGCCGCACGAAATTTTCGGGTCGCGCGTGCTGTCCTCCCGACGACGCTGGATAAAAAGAGACTTCTGAATCCACCCCATCGGAAGCCAGAGCGTGAAGTCCGATTACGTTCGCGAGAATTACATCGCGGACGATTCGCACGGAAATTGGCGAGCGAAGTGCGCGGTTGGCGCGCCTATGATGGATCGATGGCGCTCAGGAAGCTGCTAACGATTCTGCCCGTATTGGTGCTGGTTTCATGCGCATCGCGCCGCGGGCGCGACTGCGAATATGAGGCGAGTGTGATTCGCGCGGAGCGCCCGCGCTGCGCGAATCTGGCGCTAGGGCCGACGCGCGAGGACGCGGTTTTCGCTGAGGCATTCGCAGGGCGCTTAAATTGGCCGAGCTACGATCGCGGCTATCTGCTCGACTCGACAACGTATGTCACGCAATTCCAATATGACGATCAATCATTTTATGATCGACTCGGCGGCGGGTTTATGGACAGCACCGAATCGGTGCGCAACGAGATTTGGGTGCGATAGCGCCTCAAAGCTCCCGACTCTCTCAATCACTGCAAACGCTGTCATTTCAACAGCACACGATTTTTACGCAAATGGCCTCCCAAACACGCACGAATTTCGCGGCGAAAATCGGTCGGCCGTTGAAAGCCACATAGTAGCCTCATAGAGTTTTTTGAGCGTATCGCGGTCATTCGACCGACCGCGATGGATGGTTTGCCCATTCTCGCGATTCTCCCCAAAAGTTGGTCCGTCGCGGCCCCCAATGGTTCGGCCGGGAGTGCGATCATGTTTCAGCGAACCGCGCCGCGCCCGCGAGGCAAGCGGCTGCGATTTGAGGTTCACCGACATCGTCATCGGCGCTGGCGTCGTCGTCGCACAACGCGGCGGCCGCGCGGGTTCACAGAAACACGCTGAAAAAACACAAATAAGCGCGCCGCGCGAGTGGAATTGAATCCGCCGAGGCGATTCGTTCGTAGTTCGCGCGAACCGCCGTGTGCGGCGTGCTCGAAAAAAGTCCGTTGGAGTGCCCGTCCGCGCGTAACGCCGTGGAGGAAGAGGGCGCGCGGCAGAGGTGTGCCGGCGCCGTTGCGCAGCCGCTGGAAGCTGCGCAGTCGCTCTCTGGAGAGGGAAGCGCAGCGCGGTGTCGGCGTGGCGCCGGTCAGTCGTTGGGCCGGCGCCATCTATTCCGCGCGAAGCATCAGGCTTGGAGATTGCCATGCGGCGCTCGTCACACGGAGCACGCGCATCGCGAAGCCTCGCCCTCCGCAATCACGCTTTTTTCTGTTGTTCCTTGCCCCAGGAATCTTTCAATGCCACGGTGCGATTGAATACGCGGCGTGTGAGAGTCGAGTCCGAATCGACGCAGAAATAGCCGTGCCGCTCGAATTGAACGCGCGCACCTACCTGCAATTCGAGCGCGCAGGGTTCGACCATCGCGGTCACGACGCGCAGCGATTCCGGATTCAAATTTGCCAGCCAGGGCTCCGAACCGCGCGGCGCGCCGCTCGATGGATCAGCGGATTCGCCAAGCGCGGCTGTCTCCGCTTCGCTTCCTGCGGCTGAGCTTTCTTCGGGATCAGGCGATAGAAACAAGCGATCGTACAGTCGAACTTCCGCTGGCGCGGCGTGCGCGGCGCTTACCCAGTGAATCGTGCTTTTGACTTTGCGCCCGTCAGGCGTGTCGCCGCCGCGCGTGGCCGGATCGTAGGTGCAGCGGATTTCGATCACTTCGCCCTGACTGTTCCTGACCACGCCCGTGCAACGCACAAGGAACGCCCAGCGTAGTCGAACCTCATTACCCGGAAACAGTCGCCAATATTTTGGCGGCGGCGTTTCCATGAAATCGTCGCGCTCGATGAAAAGTTCACGCGAGAATGGAATGCGCCGATGCCCCGCCGCCGCATCCTCCGGATTATTCACGGCGTCCAGCCAAATGACATCCGTTTCCGCCGACCAATTTTCGATGACCAGCTTGATCGGGTTCAGCACTGCCATCACGCGCGAGGCGGTTTTGTTGAGATCATCCCGGACGCAGTGCTCAAGCAACTGCACCTCACTGACGCCGTTGAATTTCGCCACGCCGATGCGCGAACAAAATTCGCGGATCGCCTCAGGCGGATAACCGCGGCGCCGCAGGCCGCTGATCGTCGGCATCCGCGGATCATCCCAGCCGCGCACGAATCCGCCCTTCACGAGATGGAGCAGCTTGCGTTTGCTCATCACGGTGTAATTCAGGTTCAGCCGCGCGAATTCGATCTGCTGCGGATGGTGAATCGTGCGGCCCCACGGGCCGCTGCCGTCGGCCGTTCTGCCTTCGTTCACCGCATCGATGAACCAGTCATACAGCGGACGGTGATGCTCGAATTCGAGCGTGCAAATGCTGTGGGTGATGCCTTCAATTGAATCCTCGAACCCGTGGGCCCAATCGTACATCGGATATACGTGCCAGCGCGCCCCCTGACGATGATGGTCCGCGTGAAGAATCCGGTACATGACCGGGTCGCGCAGGTTGAGATTCGGCGATGTCATGTCGATCTTCGCGCGCAACACTCGGCTGCCATCTGGAAATTCGCCGCGCGTCATTTTCGCGAACAGGTCCAGATTCTCTTGCACCGATCGATCACGAAAAGGGCTGTTGCGGCCCGGTCGCGTGAGCGTTCCGCGATGCTCGCGAATCTGCTCCGCATTCAGATCGCAAACAAATGCCTTGCCTTTCTTGATCAATTCGACCGCCCAATCGTGCATTTGCTGGAAATAGTCGCTGGCGTAAAGCACCCCCGCCTCGGGATCGTCGTCGCGGGCGCCAGGCCAGCGCGCCCCGAGCCAGCGCACATCGGCGATGATTGAGTCAACGTATTCCTGCTCCTCCTTCACCGGGTTTGTGTCGTCAAAACGCAGGTTGAATTTGCCGCCGAATTCGTCTGCAAGCCCGTAGTTCAGCAAAATGCTCTTGGCATGGCCGATGTGCAGATAGCCGTTCGGCTCCGGTGGAAAGCGGGTATGCACGCGCGGCCGGCCATCCGGCCAATGACCCCAGCGCCCGGCAGCATTGTCGGCATCGACGATCTGCTGAATAAAGTGCCGCGAACGTGGTTCGCTTTCGGACATTGCGGGCTCCTGCTCGGGTGGTGTTGATTGCCCGATTGACTGAAAGCACAAGATTCTGACGGGCGCGGCGCAAATTGCAAGCGAGTCCGGCGATCGCGCCTTTGTTGGGTCGGCGTCAGGTTTGTGGGTAGCATCGGCTTCCAGCCGGTGCGAACAGAATACTTATCGAGCGCGATCAATGTTTTCGCACCGCCGAGACGGCGATGCTCCCCGTACTCACAAACTTGACGCCGACCCCCTTTGTTCTTTGTTGCAGCCGCCGTCGGATCGCGAGCGTTTTCATCTGATTCAGAACGGCTTATCATTGTACGGTTACACCCGCAATTTCGCGGGCCGAGCGGAGCCAAAAGCCCACGCGATGAGCGAACTTGTTTCACCTTTTGAGCAGACCCCCGCAGGCGAGTTGATGCAGCAACGGCGCCACGCCGCGCAGCGACCTCAAAAGCCAAAAGGCGAAGCCGGCACGCTTCAGCGCATGGCGCGGCTCGTCTGGCCGCAGCGGCGAACCATGTCCGCGGGCGTGCTGCTCGGCATGGGCGTCGCGCTGACGTACGCTGCCAGCCTGGGCGGGCTTTTGCCGGTTTTGAAAGTCATTATTGAGCAGCAAAGCATGCAAGCCTGGCTGCTCGAAAAAGCAACGCGGCATCCGGGCTGGTATTCGCCGTTGCTCACCTGGCTCGCCGGATTTTTCCCGAACGCGGTTCATCCCGAAGCCCGCATGCAAACGCTGCTGATTCTGCTGAGCGTTCTGCTGGGGATCAACCTGTTGGGTAACGCGCTTCGCTGCGCATCGCAGTTTCTCGTGCTAACGGCTTCCAATCGCATCATCATGGACCTGCGGCGCCATATGTTTCGCAAGGCACTGCATGTGCCCATGAACGTGATCAGTCGCGACTTGTCCGGCACGGTAAGCCAGTTCATGTCCGACAATCGCGAAGTGTATCTCGGCATCGTCACGCTGTTCGGCAAGGTGCTGCGCGAGCCGCTGAAGGCTGTCTGCGTTCTAGGCGTAGCCATCGCGATCGATTGGCGTCTGACCGTCGTCGTTGTCGCGATCGCACCGCCGGCCGTGCTGCTGCTCTGGGTCTTTGGGCGAAAAGTGCGCAAGGCGACAGTGCGGCTGCTTCAAGGCTATGGCGTGATGCTCTCGGGGCTCGAGGAATCATTGCAAGGCATCGACACGGTTAAGGGTTATGCGCGGCAGAGGACGGAGCGCCGCCGCATGTGGCAACTCGAGCGTCGCATGTTCGCGCAACAGCAGAAGCTGGCCTGGATCGAAGCCATCAGCTCGCCGCTGATCGAGGTGATCGGCATTATCGCCGCATCGGTCGGCATCGTTTGGCTCGCGTCTCGCACGTTTTCCGGCGAGATTTCGACCAGCCAGTTTTCAACGATGGTGCTGTTGCTTGTCGCGATGCTCGACCCGATTCGAAAAGTCGCCAGCGTGTACAACATGGTGCAGCGCTCCGGCGCGGCCGCCGCGCGGATTTTTGAGTTTCTGGATCAGCCGGAAGAGCGCTCGGCGCCCGCGGCGCAGGCGATGGAGCGGCTCGGGCCGCCGGCGATCACATTTCGAAATGTCACCTTCCGCTATTCGCCTGACGCGCCGGCGGCGCTGGATGCTGTGAATCTGACCGTTCGGCCGGGCGAATGCGTGGCGATCGTCGGCCCGAATGGCAGCGGAAAAAGCACACTGATGCGCTTGCTGCCGCGATTGCTGGAGCCGCAGGACGGCGAGATCGTGATCGACGGCGTCGAAGTGCGCGATTTGGGTCTTCGCTCATTGCGCGAGCACATCGCGATTGTCGCGCAGCGCCCCGCGATTTTTGCGCGCACCGCGCGGGAAAACATCGCGTACGGCGACGAATCGGCGGGGCTGGATCAGGTGCGCGAAGCGGCCCGGCGGGCCTTTGCCGCCGAGTTCATCGAAACCTGGCCGCGAAAGTATGAAACGGTTCTGGGTGAGTTTGGGGCGAACATTTCCGGCGGACAACGGCAGCGCATTGCGATCGCGCGTGCGTTCCTGAAACCCTCGACGATTCTCATTTTCGACGAAGCCACCAGCGAGATCGACGCGGAGAGCGAGCGAAAAATCCATGAGGCGTTGACCGAACTGCGCAAAGGCCGCACCACATTCCTGATCGCCCATCGACATACGGTAATGGACCTCGCCGAACGAATCGTCGTCATGGACGGCGGACGAGTCGTCGATGTCGGCACCCATGCGGAATTGTCGCAGCGCTGCCCGTTGTATGTCGCTCTATACCGTTCGCCCATGCCCCATTAACGCGCGCGGCGTTCAAACTCGCCGGGGGCTGATCACGCGCTGCTTCTGGCCGGCGGAAATTTGGGCACCAGCATCGGCACGCGCTTGCGATATTCGGCGTATTCCGGGTGCTGCGCGATTAGGTCGCGCTCTTCGAGCTGAATCGCGATCAGAATGTAACATGTTGTCGCGATCGCGAAGATCAGATGTGAGGCGCTCATGGTTGGCGTGCACCAGAACGCGAGCAACCAGCCGACGTACAGCGGGTGCCGCACCATGCGATACGGCAGGGGAGTCACGAATCGCAGCGGCGTGTACGGCCGGCCGCGCAGAAACAACCAAACCTGTCGCAGGCCGAACAAATCGAAGTGGTTGATCAAAAAAGTAGTTCCCAGCACGATCAGCCAGCCCAGGGCGCAGGTGGAATAAAGCGCGACGCGTGCGATTTCGTGGTCCACGTTCCACACCATCCCGCCAAGCGGGCGCCAAAAGACGAACATTGCGATCAGCGCCAAGCTCGACGCCAGCACATACGTGCTGCGCTCCGCAGGCTGCGGCACGACGCGCGTCAGCCACTTTTTGAAAAACGGCCGCGCCATCAGGCTGTGCTGCATCGCGAATAACGCCAGGAGTACGAAATCGATGGTCAGCGCCACGAGGATGTCGCCGCTAGGCTGTGAATCAATTGAACTCGGCACGAAGAGATTTCCGACCCAGCCGTATGCATAAAGAAATGTCACTAAAAATAGCGCGTAGGCCGCGACGCCATAGACAAAAACCGCAACTCGGGTCGCCGGCGTCGTTTGGCTCTGACCGGCCACGGAACGGGGCTTGTATTTCAATACCTCCGGGTCGCCGCGGTGGGTCGCCGGGCTGATGGTTTTTGCGTCGAAAACCGAGCGATTCATCGTTATTCCTCAAGTTGAAAACTCGACCTCTCACTTCTAAGCGACGACCTCGATGCTGATTCACGCGCTGCTCGTGTGGCGCAAAGAATCACGCGCTTCTGGACCCCGCCGGTCCGCTCGCTTACTTTGCCGGTTCGGATTTCAACAAAGCACTGGAGTTGTTTTCATGGTCAAGCTGATCGCTCTCTATCAAAAACCGGCGGACGCCGAAGCGTTCAACAATCACTACAGGACCGTGCACATGCCTTTGGCCAATAAGATGCCCGGCTTGCGGCGGTGCGAGTTGGGGTGGGTTACAGGCTCTCCGGGTGGCGAAGCCCGGTATCATCTTGTCGCCGAGCTTTATTTCGATAGCCTCGATGCGCTGAACGCCGCGATGAAATCCCCCGAGGGAAAAGCAGCCGCGAAAGATCTGATGTCATTCGCCGGCTCGATCGTGCACCTGATGGTCGCTGACGCGTCTTAGTTTCGGCACAGTATTTTGCGGAGCAGGCATACTGCCGCACCGGCGGGACGCCGATGCTCCCCAACAATCAAGGTTGACGGCGCGCTAGGGCGAATGGGCCGGAAGAAGCGCGGTGCCGCCGATCGCGGGTGAAGTGCCCACAACCACAGCGTTCTCATGCGCGGCGCTCCATTCGACCATAACCGATCGAAGCAATGCCAGTAGTGCTCGCGCCTGCTCCTCTGATTGGCTGCTCAACCGGTGCGTGAGCGCCAGCTCGATGCCCGCGTCATGCCGCGTGGCGGCCAGAGCGAGCGGCGCAGCGGGACCACATGGAACCGCGCGAAAATACCGCAGGATTTCGGACGATCGCGAGTCAGAATCGCTAAGAACCCGCATCGTGCTCACGCCGCCACATATCGGAAATACTTTGCGATAACTACGGCGATTGTGCCGCAAACCAAACAGCGGCCACACGAACCGCACCAGTTCGAAGCGCATCGCCGCGACCGCTGCCGCGCCCATCCGGTCCGCTTTCCAGGGCTTCAGCTCCGCGATAATTTGCTTGAGAACGTCGTCGAACGAGGCATCCGGGCGATCGACAACCACCACCGCGTCTGCGAGCCACATGCCGAACGCGATTCGTTGCTGATGGGGCGGGCGTGTACTCAGCATGGTGGCGAGCGCGATCCGTCGCCGGCGTCGGCTGGTATGACGGTCAGGCGTCGCTTGCGCAATCGCACAGGCCAACGCGGCCAGCAGCGCATCATTCAACCCGATTCCGAATGAGCGGCACGCCGCCAGCAGGAGATTCGTCGATTCATTTGAAAGCGCCAATGATTGCAAACCGACCGCGTCGCCACGCCCTCGTTCATCGGGCATTTTGTGCGAGGAGCGCAATCGGCGGTGCAGACGCATGGCGGCGGAGAAGCAGCGGCGCATTTCGGCCCGTCGAATGACGTTGAGCACGCGCGGTTGCGCCGGGGCGATCCGCTGAACACTCGTATTCTGCGGCCGCAATGATCCCGGCCGATATCGCTCAAGCACGCTTCGCAGAAAGGCCTCCGCGGCTAATCCATCCGCGGCGACATGTCGATAGCTCATCACGATCCAGTGCCCGCGCCCGTCGATCTGATTCCATGCAAACCATCGAAACGGGAATTGAGCGCCCGGCGCAAACGGCGTATTAAGCTCCGCAGCCGCAATCTGCCGCAGCGCTTCGTCCTCGTCCGCGGAGTCGACCAGTTGCACGATTCGCGCATGTCCGGCGGCGCTATAGGCCGACTCGCGACGATTGGGCGCGATGTGCAGATCGCCGATGCCGATTGATTCGGCAGTGGCTCGAATCGCGCGCCCGAGCGCCGCCGCGTCGAACTGCTCGGAGAGCTTCGCCGCATGGACCGCGTTGTACGGATGAAGCTTTTCCCAGGAGAGCATTGCACGCTGGAACGCATCGAGCGGTTCGCGGGCGTAACGGCCGGGGCCAAAGTCAAATCGCGGCGGCGGCCAATCGTCGCCGCGCAGCGCCGCGACAACGCGCGACCAGCGCGGGATCAGGCGTCCGGTGGTAGCGCGATAATCCCGGTACGCCGTACTGAAGCGTTCGCCAAGGAATCGCTCCTCGCTTACGGATTTCAAATTCAGTAGCGCGATATGCACGATCGTGATAATCAGAAACGCCGGGGACGGAATGATGATGACCGTGCATAGCATGATGAGCATGCCGAGCGTGTAGATCGGATGTCGCGCCCACGAAAAGGGGCCGTCAGTCAAAAGTTCAAGGTCTTGCGCCGGATCGATGCCCATGCGCCAGTGCCTACCCATGTGCCGCCAGCACCGAATCGACAGATGCAATGCAACAAGCGCGATGAGAGCGGCGAGCCACGCGGGCACGTTTAGGGTCCACACGTTGAAGTACGCTACGAGGTTCTCGACATCCGGGCTTACCCGGAAAAAATGCGGCAAATTGTCGCCGCGCGCCGCCACGACAAATGGGAGGGAGATCCAGGTCGCGATCAGCGGCAGCCACACGACCCACATGAATTGCTCAACGCGCAGACGTGGAATAAGCACGCGCGAGACGCCCTTCGCACCGCGCCGCACGCGCAGCACCATCAGGCCGACGTAGCCCCAATAGGCCGCGACTACCACGCCGATGACGATTGTTGGGAATGATGCCAAGGCGAATCAGTTGCAGCGTTCGACGCACGTCGATCGCGGGATCGGCGGGCGGTGCGCTTACGGAGCGACCGCGCCGGATGCGCAGAGCTGCCTTACCTCGTCAATGATAATCGCGTGGACCAGATCGTTCGATTCCAAATTGAAATGGTCAGTGTCCGTTACGTCCACTCCGAGCGTGTCGATCGATACGAGAATGTTGCGAAAGGTCGTATGCGTGTTGCCATCCGAGGCCGCTGCCGGTGAACCGGCGAAGATATCGGGGTAATCTGATCCGAGTGCCGTCGGGATGTAGAATTGCACGCAGCGATCGACATTAGCCGGGATTGTTCCCGGGTCAGTCGGGTCGATGAGCACCAGCAGCGCCACGCTTCGGCCGCGAGCCGCGAGCTCTTCGCAGATCAGAATTGCCTGGTCCGCGCCGTAGCTGTGCCCCACTAGCACGAGCGGAATTTCGTCGTTGCTCAGAATTTCCTGCACGATGTGCGGCCAATCCGGGCCGCTCCGCGCCTCGGCCGGAATGCTCGCTGCATTCATGCGGTCGGTAAGCTCGTTCAACCCGAGCGAGAATACGTCCCAAAGTCCACGGAGGTTGATCGCTCGCACGTTGCAAAGGCTTCGATCCGCAGCCAAGGCGCTATTGTCGGAAGCGGACGGGACAGATCCGCCGCAGCCGGACAAGCATGCGATCAATATTCCCGCGAACAGCCACGATCGAAACATTTCAACGCCGCCCTCTCCCAAGCCTCGCTGCGCCACGCACCCCCGTCTTGGCGCGACCACTCCAATACACACAATCATAGGATCGCCGGCAGCAAGATTCCTGAATGTGTCTTCACGGTGGGAATTGGGCGATTGTGCGATAAAAAATGATTGCCTCGTCAGTTGCGTCGTTTTCGCGGTTTGTTGGTCCCAAAATCGCGTTCGGCCAACAAGTGCGCTGCCCCGCCACGTGTGACGAGAAGTTGAGTGTGATTCGGCAGTTCAGGCGTGCCCTTCGCGCGGCGCCAGCATGTGAGCGTCGCCGGCGATGAATAGCGCGGGTGTGATCGATTTCGGCGTGTGCTACTCACCGACCACTTCATTCCGCAACAACTCCGATGCCCGCAATGCGCGTCGGGTGTTCGAGCGACAAGCGGTCGCACAAGTGGCCACCGTTTGAAAATCCAAGCAGAAACACGGGAGCGTCATCATGGATCAGTTCTTGGCAAAGCAAAGTTTGCAGCGAGGCGCCGCTATGGAAAATCCCTCACCCCGCATTTGGGGTGAAAATCGAGTCGATTTGAGATTAGCCGGACGCTTAATGCGTTTTCTTCGAGTGGGAAATGAGGCCGATGCGACGTTCAGAACGTGTATGCGCGTTTGGCAACAGTGAAATTTCGATGTACGGGAGTCATGCCCATCACTGATTTAGATATCACGAAAGCGCGCATACAGTTCGCAAAACGCTTGCGATCCAATAAAAGCGTTATACACTCGTAAAATAATTCATGTTCGTAAGGGGTTTCTGTGGCCGCGAAGTCCCAAGAGCTGAGGGCGCAGACTGCGGTTGCGGCCATTCGTGACGCGATCTTGCGAGGCGAGTACCGGGCGGGGGAGCCGATTCGTCAAACCGATTTTGCTCATCGGCTGGGGTGCAGCCGCATTCCCATTCGCGAAGCGCTTCGGCAACTCCAGGCCGAAGGTTTCGTTGAGTTGCATGCGTTTCGCGGCGCGATCGTGGCGAATGTGGACGGCTGCGCGGCGGCCGAAGTCGCCGAGATTTGCAGCCTGTTGGAATGCCATGCTCTGCGGCTCGCCATTCCCCGAATCACCGCGTCCGACCTGGAGCGCGCGGACGCGCTGCTTCAGTCGCTCGACTCGACGGCGGACGTGATCGAATGGATGGAAATTCACTGGAAATTTCATGAGGCGCTTTACGCGCCCTCCGGCCGCGGGCGCTTGATCGAGACGGCCCGCGCCGTGCGCGGCGCCTCGTCCTGTCTGATGCACATTCTGATTGCGCACACGGCGTGGCGCCTGCAATCCCGCATCGAGCACCGTCAGATTCTCGACGCGTGTGCAGCGCGCGACATTGAAGGCGCCGTTCGCGCGCTCGCGGGGCATGTTCGCAATGCGCTCGACACGCTTACTACCGAAGCGCTCCCTTCGCGCTCGGCGAATGACCGGACTGAAGGCGACGGCTTTGTGTGACGACGGCTCCTTCGCGCAGCTTCGCGCGGACCAAAAAGCTCGACCGGATGTCGCTTGAGCAGCGCGCACCCGGCCGGGATTCGTTTCGAGCTTTCGTTGTCTCGGGGGGCTATGAAGAGCTAACTGCTCTTCTTGTATTTCACCGTTCAGCCATACGCGTCGGTTTGCTTGACCGGCGGCTCCTTTCCGGCTGAGACGGCTTCGACGACTTCTGTCACATAATTACGCTCATCGCCCTTCTGGGGGATGAGCGCGCCTTTGTAAACCAGCTTGCCTTTGTGAATGACATACATGGTCGGTGTGCGTTTCGCGCCATAAGCGCGACCCACCACGCCGGCGCTGTCGTCCAGAATCTGGTACGGCAGCTTGTTGTCTTTCACGTAAGCGACGTTGTCCTCAGGCTTGCGATTGCCCGTGCTGTCGATTGCGAGCCACACCGCACCCTTTTTCGCAAGCGCCTCGGCGGTATCCTTCATCTGCGACTTCTGCTGCTTGCACGTCGGACAATCCTTGCTGATCCACTCGAGAATAACGGTCTTCTCTTTGAGTTCACTTAACTTGTAAGTCTTGCCGTCGGTGCCCTTCAGCTCAAAATCCGGCGCGGCCTTTTCGATTTCAGCCGACGGCGCGTCGGTTTTGGGAGCATCGGACTTCGCCGTCTCCCCTGAAGGTTTTTCATCCTTCGGCGAGTCTTTGGTCTTTTCCTGCGCGGCCGCCGGCGCGACGATCAGCATCAAGCCGATCGCCCACGCGCCGATGGGGCGCATCCAACTGCGTTTGGCCATACGGGTTCTCCTGGAAAACAACTACTCAGCGAAACGAATGCGTTGCAATCTAGCCGATTTACGCCGCTGGGCAAAATCGACCGGATCAGGGCGGGGATGGCAAGTATTCGTCCGGCGCAGAAGCCGTGTCCCATACTCGCACTGTGTAATCACCCGAAGCTGACGCGAGCTGCGAACCGTCCGGGCTGAATTCGAGCGACCAGACATATGAGGTGTGGCCGTAAAGTTGTGCCACTTCGTCCCATGTCTGGGTGTCCCAGATGCGGATCATCTGGTCGCGGCCGGCCGTGGCGAGCCGCGTGCCATCCGGCGACCACGCCAACGCGAAAATCTCATCTGTATGTCCGCGCAGTTGGGCGACGATGTTGCGTGTGGGGAAGTCGATCACAAACACCTGATTCGTTGCCGCATCCGCCGCTGCGATGAGTTCGCGCCGCAGCGCTCGCGGAGAAACGCGATACATGCCTCCGTAAAGTGTTGCCGGCAGCGGCTGCCATTCTCTCCGGTCGCCGGAAAGAATGAATACGCCGGCTTCGTCCCGGAAGATGGTCCGTGTGTCGGCGTCTCTCGGTGTTTCCCAGCCGCGGGTGAGGAGAAACTCCCCAGGGTCGATCTGAGCGGTGCGAATCGTGCCGGACTCAGGCGACCAAAGGTCGGCGTTCATGGTTTGGAGATCCAAATGCACCAGGATTTCGCGATCGTCGCAAGTCAGCAGCGGCGGACACTCACGCGCCGCGATTCGACCGCGCAATACGCCTTGCTCCGCATTCCAGCACTCCGTGGAGGGGAATCCCGGCGAAGAAAAGCCGTGTGCGACTAACGTGCGTGGAGTTCGACCGAAAGCAAGTCGCTCCACAATCGTCATTTCCGTTCGCAGCTCCGCGATCTGCCGCTGCGACTGCGGGTTCCAGATGCGAATGGTCTTGTCCCACCCGGCGCTGGCGAGCAATTTGCCGTCTCTTGAGAAAGCGATGGCGTAGACGTAACTCTGATGTCCGCGCAGCACGCCGGTATCCGTGTCGCGCGCCCGATTCCAGAAATGCAGTTCGCCGTTCAAGTCGAGCGAGGCAATGCGTTCGCCATCGTTTGTGAACGCGACGTTCTGAACGGACGCGCGATGCCCGTTCAGAACGCCGCGCGGCGCAAGCGTCGGCACGTCCCAGACGCGTACTGTGCGATCACGCGACGCGGTCGCCACAAATCGCCCGTCGCCACTAAACGCGATGCGCTCGATCGAATCGCGGTGGCCGCGCCCGGTGGCGATGCACGTCAGCGTGCGCGTGTCCCAGAGTCCGAACGTATTGCCGAAACCACCGGCCGAAAACATCGTTCCGCTTGGCGAGAACGAGGCGGCTCGAATGTTGCCCTCGCCAACCACAACGCGGATTTTTGTGTTTTCCTGCGCCGGCCAAAATATCAGATCGCGCACGTTGCGATCTCGCACAAGCACGTCGCCCCGGGGATTTACATAGATGTCAGTGCCAAATTCCATCTCGCACGTTTCGGCCGCGCGGGTATCAGTATTTACGCGGGTCACCGCCGCGCCGATTCCGATGTCGCACTCGCCGTGCTGATACGCGAGCCATTTGGCGTTATCGGAGACCGTTAGGTAGCCGCGCGTCAGCGCGACTCCCTCCTTGGCGGTGAACGAACAGACGCAAGCATTCGTTCGCGTTTCGAAGATGCGGATGATCCGCGCTGGCGAGACGGTGGCGTAGTAACGGCCGTTCGCGCTGAAGGTCGCCAGCATCGAATCGGAAATGCCGAAGGAACCGATTAACGCGCCGCCGGCGTCAAATCGCTCAATGACATTGGGGCGCGGCACGAAACCAAGCAGGCACCAAAGCTCCGCGCGCTCCTCGACGAAAACCAGGCCGCTGAAATAGCCCACCAGGTTGGTGACGAAATTCGCGTGATTAGGAGACTGTGTTCGATTGACGAAGTGACGCCACTCCCAGCCGCGCAGTGCGAGGGGGGCGCGTTCCAGGTTGGTCTGAGCCATCACAATGTCGTCGTTCAGCAGCCCGGATGTGGCAGCCGCGATGCTCGAACGATATGCCAGTCGTTGGGCCTCGTTTTCGCTCCGCTGAGCGACGCGAGAATTTTCGTCGGCCGCCCGTTGTGCGATTACCGCATTGCGAAAGAGAATCAGCGACGCCACCAGGCCCGCAAGCAATGTGAACATGGTGGCGGTTGTCCCGATGACGAGTGCGCGGTGCCGCTTCGCGAATTTGCGCATCTGATAGAAGCTGCCGGCCGGCCGGGCGACGATCGGTTCGTCGCGGAGAAAACGACGAATGTCCGCGGCCAGTTCGGCAGCGCTCGCGTAGCGCCGAGACCGATCCTTTTCGAGCGATTTCAAAACGATCGTTTCGACGTCGCGGTCGAAGTCATGGCTGCGCCAGCGCGAATTGGTGCGGCTCAGGCGCAAAGGTTCCTCTTCGCGGATGATGCGGGCCGCTTCAGGGACCGAGCAATTCCGAATGTCGTAAGGCAGCCGACCAGTGAGCAGCTCAAACAAAATCACGCCGAGCGAATAAACATCCGTGCGAATGTCGAGTTGCCGTGAATCGCCGGCAATCTGCTCGGGGCTCATGTAGGGAATTGTTCCGACAAGCTGGCCGATCTCGGTTTGCAGCGTCGCCGGTGAATCGTTCGCGCCGATCATGCGGGCAATTCCGAAGTCGAGAATCTTTGGTTCAAGCGAGCCGGCGATCGTGTTCGATTTGCTCGGACCGCGCGGCTCGACTTGCTCGCCCTCATCGGTGGCGTTGCGATCGACCGACTCGACCACGAGGATGTTGCCGGGCTTCAGGTCGCGATGTATTACGCCAGCGGCATGCGCATGATGCACGGCGTCGCAGACGCGCGCCACAAAGGCGAGCCGCTGGCGCATCGTCCAGTGTCCACCGTGAATGACGCGATTGAGCGGTTCGCCGGAGACGTATTCCATCGCGATATAAGGCTGCGGCAGCGCGGCCAGCGCCTGGCGCGGCGCGGACGACAGCGGGGTGCGAATATCGAGCGTCGTGTCGGCGGACGCCGGGCGATGCGAGGGCGCGTTTGAATTGCATTCGCGCTCGCCGGGGTTCGGTTGCTCCAACGGCGCGAATCCGGCCTCGTATACGTGCGCGATGCCCGGGTGATGGAGACGGCCGAGCGTTTCAGCCTCGCGTTCGAAACGCCGGACAAGCTCAGGCGACGAAAGCGCGCTGCGAATGATCTTCACCGCGACGATGCGGCGCGGATGGTCCTGCCGCGCACGATAGACAGCGCCCATGCCGCCTTCGCCGATCAAATCGAGCAACTCATACTTGCCCAGGCGCGCGCCGCTCAGCGACGATCGCGCCGCTTTTTCAGACTGGTTTGATGCGGCGAAATCCGCCGCGACAGCGCGAATCGATTGTCCAATGTCGGCATCGAAATCGGCCTCCGGCTCGTCGTCGGCGCGGAGCAAGCCGATCAACTTTGGATAAATGTGCGCATCCTTGCCGCACTGATCCAGCAAGAATCGCTCGCGCTCCGCGCCGCTCAGAGCCGATGCGGCGGCGAACATGTTCATCAGGCGTTCATATTGAGTGGGCGTCATCTGCCATGCCGTTTCGAAGCCGTGCCGCCGCGCGCTGGGCGGCGAATCGCTCGAATGACGTTGAGAGAATAACGGTTTGGCGGCGAAATTGCGCGCCGCCCCAATCGGCGTGACACGGTCGCGTCAGCGGCTATGACGTTTCGCCAGCCAGTGCCGGCGAGTTGTTACCGCGATGCGCCGGCGAATCGACATCAATCCGGGCGGCAGGGAGTGTGACAGCCACCTCAAATATCCCATTATTCACAGCTACCGCGAGCGTTCCATCCAGCCGCTCCATCAGCGCTTTGCAGAGCGGCAGCCCCAGGCCACAGCGAACATCGTTGCCCGTCTGCCGCGACTGGTCGGCGCGCCAAAAACGCTCGAGCGCGTGCGCCGCATCTTCGGGAGGAAGCTCGCTGGTGTTCCTGATGATCAGGCGAATCGTTTGCTCGTATGGCGCCACCGAAACGCACACCCGGCCGGAGGGCGTTGTGTAGGTCACCGCGTTGTCGAGGAGATTTCGCACGATCACCCGGAGCGCATCCGCGTCGGATTGGACGAGACCAGGCGGAGTAATTAGCCACTCAACGTTCAGCCCGTTCGCGACAGCGCGGGGTTCGAGCATTATCCAGCCCTCGCGCAGCAGTGCGGGCAGCATGACCCTTTCGCGGTGAAGAATCAGTTGCCCCGCATCCGCGCGAGCCAGATGCAGTAGATTCTCGACGATTCCCTGCATCTGAAGCGTCGTCCCCAGGCAATCGCGCATGATGGCATTGTAAAATTGCGTTGTGCGTTCGCGCGATAGAGCAAGTTCGATTTTAGCGCGCAGTCCGGCCAGGGGGGTGCGAAGTTCATGTGCGACATCGCCGGTGAAACGCTGTTCGCGACGAAATGCGCATTCGAGGCGCGCGAGCAGTGCATTCAGCCGATCGACGACGCTCGACAACTCGCGTACGACCCCATCGCGCGACACGCGCCGAGACAACTCGTGATCGCCGATCTCCGAGATTTCCCGGCTAAGCCGCGAAACCGGGCGCAGGCTTCGCTGCACGAGCCAGGCGAGCATCAAGCTCGAAATTGCAACCGCGAACAAACCAACCGCGAACATCAGAACGCGCACACGCGCGAGAGTGGAATTCAGGCTGCTCGAATCGCGCGCAACCGCCACAGCCACGGGCGCTGCGAGCGCTGCCGCGCGATAAGGTGGTTCGTGGCGCGGCGTCGCCACAACCCGCGCGATGCGCCCGGGACGGCCGTCAGGCAAATGGGTTTCGCTGATTTCGGGCGATTCCCGCTGGATCGGCGCGAAATCGAGATTCGATGATCGCAAGGAAGGGGAGCGGACGAACACACTTTCGTCGGCCGCCCAGATCTGATAGTACTCCGCGTTTTCTACATCGGCGAACTCCGGCGGAGGCGCGTCCACAAGATCGGATTCGAGCCCTGCCTCGTCGAATTCGACCATCGTGGCGAGTGTGCGAGCTTTAGCGGCGAGCGCGCGATCGAATTCGCTCCAGAGCGAACGCGCCACCAGCGTATAGATGATGGCGCCGGACGCCAATAGCACGGCAGCCGAACCGAGCGCTGCGCCGAAAAGAAGTTGTGCGCGGAGCGATTGCATGCGATGCCTATTCGAGCACGTAGCCTTGGCCGCGCCGCGTCTGAATCAAGCGAGGCAGACCGGCTATTTCGATTTTTCGGCGCAGATATCCGATGTACACGTCGACGACGTTGCTCTCCACAGTCGAGCGAAAGTCGTAAACGTGCTCCCAGATGTCGGTGCGGGTGACGATTTGGCCGGCGCGATGGGCGAGATACTCCAGCAGCGCATATTCGCGAGCGGTCAGATCGATTCGCCTACCTCCGCGGTGCACGGTGCGACTGGTGGTGTTCACCTCCAGATCCTGAATTCGTATGGCCGGGTCGGCGCCGTCGTAGTTTCGCCGCACCAGTGCCCGCACACGAGCCAGAAGCTCCTGAAGCGAGAAGGGCTTCACCAGGTAATCGTCCGCGCCAGTGTCCAGTCCGGTCACACGGTCAGCCACGGTGTCACGCGCGGTCAAAAGCAGAACAGGCGTACGATCGCCATGCCGTCGAAGCGATTGAAGAACGTGTAGTCCGTCGAGCTTTGGCAGCGCGATGTCAAGCACGATCACGTCATACGGTCCGGATTGCGCGCTCCAAAGCCCCACTTCGCCGTCAGAAGCGGTATCGACGGCAAAATCCGCCTCGCGCAGCGCTCCCGCGACCGCGTCTCGCACCGGAGCGTAATCTTCGACGACGAGAATGCGCATCGCAGTTCCGTGCGAATGACCCGAGGCGTAGGCCGGCGCGAAACAGTTCGCGAGATCCATCTTATCGTAGGCCGGGCGGCCCACTGATTTCTCGAATCGCGACGCCGGTCCGGCTTCAGGAACCCGTGATGCTGATTAGCTCGACCCGTTCGCCGTCATGCCCCTCTTCCAACACGACTCCAACGCCCACCGCATAATACTTGAACGAGTCGATCGTGTTGTCCAGTGTCGAGAGATCATGCGTCTTGATGGTCGTATGCGTTGATCCGTCCGCGAGCGCCACCTCAACGCCGACGCCAACTACCTCGGCGTAATCTTCAGCTTCGCCGACGTAATACTCCTGGTGATATCGATCGCCGGTTGTTGGATGAGCAGGCATGATGAAACCGGGCAGCGCGGTTACGCCGATGTTGGCAACGTCCTTGTTCGTCTCCCATGACCCCGGATGCTCGGAGCTAAGTAGATTGCCTGAGTTGTCGTAGACAAAGTCCGTGACGTCTTCGCCCATGTACCAAACGTTGCCTCCATCATCCTGCGCGTACCAGTCGAACGTATCTTCAACGACCCGGCCGTCCTTGTATACGCGGTCGCGAACGGCGCGGCAGGTGATGCCGGCGACATCGCGCGTTGTTGCCAACACTTCGACCACGATCTCCTCGTCGCCGCTCACGGACCGATATGTCAGCACTCTTCCGGGCGGCAACGGGAAATACGCATTGTCAATTACGCTGGAGCGGCTGAAGCGCGCGGACGCGAAGTCCGGCACGGTGTCTGGCAGGGCGGCGGTACTCGCCGCGTCCACATCGCCCGGCTCGTTCGCATCATCGAATTCGTCCGAATCGAATCTCGTGAACGGGCAGCCGCCGATCAACAGTGCCGCGGCGCCGATTGCAAGAAAAAGGGCCGAAATTCGCGCATGGTGCATCGCGCGTGCCGTGAGGCAATTCGAGTGCATTGGATTCTCCTAATCGTGAATTCAACCTGGAGCGCCGATTTCGATGTCCAGGGATTGCATCGAAAATCAAGCGGTTCCACGGACACTTTCGAACAAGCTCTGCGCTCGGCATCCCGCAGCCGTACGGCATTCGCAGCCCAAGCCCGAAGCGTGGCCGCGCACGTCGTTAGTCTTTGTCGTCCAAGTTCCCCTTCTTCACCTCATGCTCTTGCTCGCGAGCGTCCGGCGTGTAGAGAATCTCGTGGCGCTCCTCGCCTTTCCGGAACTTCACTTCATATAGAATCATCGTCTTCTTCTCGCAGAAGAGCGCGCAGTCGGCACCGGCCAGTTTGCTCACGGCCGCAAGCACAGCGGCGGGAAGTCGGTCGGATTTGATTTCCTCTTCCAATTCGACGAGATCGCCAGTGACCGACACCAGCGCGTCCACGTTGCCGCCGCCGGTTTTCCACGAGCCTTCGTAGAATTTGGCCCCATGCTCGATTTCTTCGGAGAACTCGCTGATTTTTGCGTCGCCGGCGAGCTTCTTCAGCGCTGCGAGGGCGGCGGCCGGCACTTCGCCCTCCTTTACGGGGCGTTCCTGTTCTTCAGGCTTGGGGTCATCGTCATCCCCGGAGTTGGACATCAGCGTTCCGTCCGCTGAGATCGTGATTTCATGCTTCTTTCCGTCGCGAATGAAGTCAACCTCATAGACCGTTTTTCCGTTGTGCGTCTCGACCTCGATTTCCTTGATTTCGCCGCCGGCCGTCTCCTTCTGCACCGTAGCCCTCACGGCTGCGGGCAGCTTGTCGAGCGTGAGCGGCCCGTCTTGCGCGTTTTGCGCCCATGCGATCAGCCCGATTGCGCTGATCACCACCACGCCGCACGTGCTTAGAACCACAGGTTGCTTGCGCATGAAAAACTCCTCGTAAACACCGCAATTCGCCGGCGCCCGTTTCAGATCGGGCTGCTCAGGAATTGCGACCACCATAGCAACTGAAGATGAGTCCACGATGAGAATTGCTCCTCAAATCGCTACGACTGCGCGCACTGCACCAGAATTGCCGTCGTTAGGGAACAGAGTGCGGTACGAAGGGAAGGGCGGCCGTTCACATGGTGGCAATCAGGGCGCTTCCGCGTTGCGCAAACGTTCGCGCACGGAAAGGGTGTCCCAAAGTCGCACGGTGTAATCGCCCGATCCAGACGCTAGCTGCGTTCCGTCCGGACTGAACGCCAGCGACCAGACATAGGAGCTGTGGCCGCGAAGAATCGCGACTTCCTGCCACGTTTGCGTATCCCATATTCGGATGCCTTGATCGCGTCCCGCGGTGGCCAATCGTTTTCCATCGGGCGACCACGCAACGGCAAAGACGTCAGCGGAGTGGCCGCGAAGCCGGGCTTCGAGCGTGACGGAGTCCATGTTCCAAACCACGACGTCGTTCGTGTCCGCCTCCGGCGTTGCGATCAAGTGGCGCGAATCGCTTGGCGGGCTCACCGGATAGCGATACGACCAGACCAGTTGAACCGTGGGAGTCCATTCATCCGAGTTCGTTCGTTTGAGATGGAGTTTCCCATTGATTGACCGAATCCGACGCTCTTCCGGGAGCATCGCGACTGGCCAGGTGGGAGACAGGAATCGCTGCGGATCGATTCTCTCCCGCCGAATTTCATTCGATTGCGGATTCCAGATCGACGCGATCTGATCACCCGCATCAAACGCAATCACCGCCTCGCGCCCATCGACGCCGGGCATGACTATGGAGGTGTCGCGAGATTGGTTTTCAAGCAATGTTGCCGCGATGCGAGTTCCTTTGGTTGCATCCCACCATTCAACCCACGAGCCGGCTGGATTGGCGCCGACTCCCAGCAGCATTGTCGCGTCGGGGCCGAAAATCAGCCGATCGATAATCATGGTCGAATCGATTTCGAACGCGAGACCTCGCGTGTGTGCGTCCCAGATACGAACCTTTCTGTCCCAGCCGGCGCTGGCCAGCAACCGGCCGTCGGCTGAGAATGCGACGGGATAGACGAAATTGGTGTGCCTGCGCAAAACACCTCCGTCGAGGCGCTCTGCCACATCCCACCAGTGGATCTCGCCTGCATCGTCTAATGACGCCAACTGCGAATCGTCGGCGGAGAACGCCAGGCCGCCCGACGCAAGCACCGCCCGATGTCCATGCAGGACGGCCAGCGGCTTCAAGGTTTCCGCGTCCCAGATGCGCACGGAGCGATCCGTTGATCCACTTGCGAAAAGACGTTCTGAATGACCAAATGCGAGGGCCGTAACAGAATCGCGGTGGCCGCGCGCCGTGCCCAGGCAATGCTGCGTGTCCGTTTCCCACAACCGGATTTCCGTGTCAAAGCTGCCAGTGGCGAACACGTCTCCGCCCGGTGAGAACGCGCAGGATTGTATGTTGCCAGCGCCGGCATCGACGAAAATCTCGCGCGGCGCTCCGTTCAACCACAACCAAACTCCTCGCTTTTCGCTATCCCATACGAGCACGTCCCCGCGATTGCTTACGCAGAACTCAAAGCCGCATTCGAGCGGCAGCCGACGCAAGTCGCCTGTGTATGCGTCGGTGATCTCGATCGGGCCGGACGCATGCAAATCCTTTTCCGGGGGCCAGTAACTTATCCATCTGCCGTTACTGGAGATTCGAATATGAGGAAGTCGAAGCTTGTCCGCGATTAAGCTCGCCGGACGCGAAAAGTAGGTACGCCAGCCGCGCGACTCGCATGCAACGAGCGAGCCGTCTGAATTCAACGCTGCGGCAAATAGGCCGTTCGAGCTGACACAAGTGCGAACAGCCTGCGGAAACGGTTGTAAGTCCAGCGGCCAGTCTCCGTCAGGCGACCACGCCAGAAACTTCGATTCGCACAGATAGTCGCTTCGTGCGAACAGCAGTCGCATTGTGCCATTTTCGAATGCGATCGACGCCGGGTGCCCCATCAATGGTTCGCCGTTCGCCTGATGCACCGACGAGTCCGTCTGACTATGCAGGTGACGCCATTCCCAGCCGCGAAACGCTGGTGGCGCATCGGACAAATACGCCCGGGCCGAAGACGCATCATCGATCAGCAACGCGGCGGCGGCGGCATTGATCAGCGCGCGATAAGCGAGATGCTGCGCATCCTTTTCGCGAGTTGAGGCTTTGGAGGCACTCGAATTCGCGCGGTCTTCGGCGAGGCGAGCCTGTCCATACAGCACAAGCGCCGCAACCAGCCCAAGCGCCAGCGAGAGCATGGTCGCTACCACGCCGCCGACGAGAATCTTGTTGCGCTTGGCGAATTTGGATAGCTGATAAAGCGTGCCCGCCGGCCTCGCGATGATGGGCTCATCACGCAGATAGTGCATCAGGTCGGCGCGAAGTTCGGTGACCGTCCCGTAGCGGCGCTGCGGTTCTTTCTCCAGCGCCTTCATCACAATCGTCTCAAGCTCGCGATCCACGCGGGAAATTCGGGTTCCCGTGGGCGCCGTGGAGTTCATGCGCGAAGGCTCTTCTTCACGAATGATGCGCGCGGCTTCTACGAGCGAGCAGCCGCGCAGGTCATAGGGCAATCGGCCGCTGAACGATTCGTATAGAAGCACGCCCAGCGCGTACACATCTGAGCGCGCGTCGACTTCGTGTGCCGATCCGCCGATCTGCTCCGGGCTCATGTACGGCACCGTGCCGATGATCTGACCTTCGCGGGTGTGCATGGTTGTGAACGGCGACGTGCCATCGAGCACGCGGGCGACGCCGAAATCAAGAACACGGGCGATGGGATGCGGATCGTCAACCGACCGGCTGTTGCCTGCCTGGATCGCGGTCGGTTCGCAGACCAGGATGTTCGAAGGCTTCAGATCGCGATGAACGACACTTTTGTCGTGCGCATACGCGACGGCCGCGCAAATCTGCGCAAACAGCGCAATAATCCCGCGGACGCCCGGGCGGGAAGCTTCGAGAAAACTATCGAGTGGCCGGCCCTCGACGAACTCCATGGCCAAATAGGGCTGCGCCGCGCTGAGCGGTGCGCCAGGGCGTGTGAAGGAGCCGGTTTCGTAGATGCGAGCGATGCCCGGATGTTCGAGCTGCGCTAGAACGTCAGCCTCACGCCTGAATCGCCGCTGCACAGCTTCCGACGCAAGCGGGCTGCGCAGGACTTTCAGCGCGACGATGCGTTGCGGCGCGGTCTGCCGCGCCCGGTATACGACGCCCATTCCGCCCTCGCCCAGGACTGCGAGAATTTCAAAGTCGCCGAGCATTTCGCCGGTGGGGGTGGGAGAATCCAACCCCTGTTCGGTCAGCAGCGCGCTGGCCATGCGCTCGGCGGGGTCGTTCAGCGCGGAGAACGTAAACTCGCTTTGATGCTTCTTGATCAGATCATGAACGCGGTCGAGAACGACTTGATCGCTGGTTCGCTCGCGGAGCGCTGCTGCGCACTGCTCGGCGCTCAGGCCACGGCAGGTTTCAAACAATTCGGCAACCAGCTCGTACTGCTGCGGTGTCACGTGGCGGACCGTTCGTCGAGTTCCACGGCAAGCCAGGCGCGAATCAAGCGCCAATCGCGCTCCACCGTTGCGGTTGACACGTCCATGACTTCGGCGACTTCCGCAAGCGTCAGGCTGCCGAAGAATCGCAGCTCGACGATGCGTGCATGCTTCTCGTTCAGTTCAGCGAGGCGCGAGAGAACATCATCCAGCGCGATGATGTCGGCTTCGGCCCGCGAAGACTGCGCGAGGTCCGGATGAAGCGAGATGCGGCCCCAACCGCTCCCGCGCTTCTCAGCGTCGCGGCGACGAGCATGGTCAATCAGGATTCGTCGCATCGCCGTGGCGGCGATGGTCATGAAATGCTTGCGGTCGTCCCAATGCACTTCAGGCGTGCCCATGAGCTTCACAAACGCTTCGTGAACGAGCGCGGTCGGCTGAAGCGTGTGATCAGCCCGTTCTTCGCGAAAGAAATTTCCGGCCAGGGCGCGCAGCTCCTCGTATACCAGCGGGAGCAAACGTTGAATTGCGGTCTGATCGCCGTTTCGCAGATCAATCAGACATTGCGTGGCTTGATTGGCGATGTGTGATGCCAAACTGCAACCCTTGCTCGAAGCGGTGACGCCGAATTTCGCCTGTTGACAGCAGTATAACCAATGCCTGGCGGCTTCCCCAATCCCAGCAAAGACAACACGTTACGAAAACGAGCCGCGCGACGGGGGCGGCCCGAGTTTGGACGTCCGCGCGTGTCGGAGCCAATTTTCGCACGCTTTTCCGATTTTGCGCGATGGCCGGCCGCCCGGGGCTGCGCCTGTGGGTTGACGAGGGCCGCGTATCGGCCCTTTACAAAAGCGTGCCAACTCCAGGAGCCGCCCATGCGTATGCGAAAGCTCATGCTGAATTCCGGGTCGTTCTTTTTCGGCGCCGTGCTCTGTGCCGGCGCGGCCTTGAATCTGGCCGGATGTCCGGCGGAAGGGCAGATTGCCGGCGAAGCGTCGACGGAAGGCGATGCAAAAGTAAGCGAACTCGTCAGGCAGTTTCGAATCAGCCCCGCTGCCGGTCCGGTTGAAGGGGGGACAGTCGTCACGATTGTCGGCAACGGATTTATTGAAGGCACATCGGTCGAATTCGGCGTGAACGCATCGCCTGAAATTCACGTGCTCAATGATCAAGTGATGACGGCGCTCGTTCCGCCTGGCGATCCAGGCGTGGTCGATTTGATATTGCGATTTCCAAACGGGGGAATGACGAACGGCACGCCGATTCCGGTGCGAGTGCCGGGTGGATTTCAATACTACGTATTGCCGCCGGATGACGGAACCGACACCGACGCGGACGGGCTGACCGACTACCAGGAGCTGACCGGTTGGGAGATTTGGAACGATGCGTTCGGGTTGGGGCTGGGCGCGGACACATTTGGCAACGTGGCGCGCTATACATGCATTAGCGACCCGAACGTCGCGGACACTGATGGCGATGGATTGAACGACAAAGAGGAATTCCTGGCGAAATCAGATGCGCGCAATGCCGATACAGACGGCGACGGCCTCCACGATTACGAAGAAGTCGTGCGCTGGAAGACCAGTCCGACCAGTATCGACAGCGATGGCGATTCGCGCAGCACCGAAGATACGAAAGTTGCGCCGAATTCGAAGCTGTTCGATGGGGCTGAACTGCATACCGTCGGTTTCGAGCCTGCGCCGACGGAGTTGTTCATTTCCGAGTATGTGGAAGCCGAGGGCAGCAATCGGGCGATTGAGTTGTACAACCCCGGCGAATTAGCAATCGACCTTAGTGCGGGAGGGTACGCGCTTCGCGTTTTCCCGGCGACCGGCCGCGACGCTCCGTATGAAATTACGCTGCGTGGCCAGATTGCCCCGCACGAAACGTTTGTGATCGCACATCCCGACGCGCCCGCCGCCACTCGAGCCGCGGCGGATCAGATTGAGCGGCTGCCGTTCTCGGGCATTGAGTGTGTGTACGTCATGCGCGGCACGACGTTGGTGGACTCGCTCGGGTCGAACACTTTTTCGCGGACCGACGCAAATCAGCCCTATACGCAATTATTGCAATCAAACTTCGTGGAGGCATGGCAGGATTTCACGTCGCAGCGGGGCGGCATCTTGTCCGGAGCGAGAATTCAGCTCCGCAACTATTCAAGCCAGCCGTTTATCGCCACTGTTCGCATCGTTCGGGGCGCAACTGAAATCGGCGCCGCCTCGTTCGAAGTACCCGGTTTGGCTTGGGATTTCTATCGAGCTAATTTTGAGGCCCCGGTTAGTGTGGGCGAACAACTGCGCATGATCATCTCCGCAAACAGTTCGTCGGCAGCCATCAACATGGTTCCGGTCGATGCTTATCCGGGCGGAGCAAGCTCCTTCGGTCCGACGGCTGATTTGTATTTCGTCACGTATATCGCTCCGTCCGGCGCGCAGAGCGATGGCGCGGCCTCCATGCGCGATGCCACGCTGCGCCGCCGAGCGGTCGCCGGCGCGCCGGATCAAACGCTCGAAGACGCGCCGGCGCTCGGCGCGTTTGAGCCGCTGTCGGCCGGCACGATTGACGGACTTGGCGCGCATCAAAATACAATTGTTCCGGTGCGAATCATTGACGGTGGCACATCGCCTTCGCTCGCGGATACAGATGGCGACGGCGTGAGCGATTATCACGAGATCGACACGCCGGTGAGAACGGCGGTCGTGGCAGACCTTCCGGAGATTCGATTTGAGCTTGTCGATCCCGTCGCGGTGAATTTACGCGTGGAATACGCCGACTCCATCGGCTCGGAAGTCACATACGGTACGGAGATGTCCCGTTCCGAAACGAACACAAACAGCCGAACCGACATCGAGTCGACGACGAAGTCGTGGAGCGTCGGCGCGGAGCTCGGTTTCGAAGGCAAGATGCCAACCGGCAAGGTCTCGGGCAGTTATGGCCAGGAGCAAACGGAGGGAACGGAAATCACCTCGGAAAAGGCGATTGAGGCCGCCAGCGCGTATTCGCAGGAACAGAGCGCCTCGCGCGAGCGCACTGTTACTTCGAGCCGCGGGACGGTCGCTGTCGGGCTGCGCGCGGTCAATTCCGGCAAACTCGCTTATACGTTGAATGGCCTCAGCATCGCGGTGCGTCAGTTTGTACCGCACGACGGCACGTATCGCGCACTGACGACGTTGCTGCCGCCGACCAGCGACGCGTCATACACGCTGGCTCCGGGCGATTCGACGACGGTGTTGGCGCTGAAGGACGATGATGTGAATCCGGGCGTGATTCGGGCGTTCCTGGCAAACCCCAGCAGCGTCTTGCTGGAACCCGCGACGTTTGAGTTGTTGAACGCCGAGGGCACGAACTTCCTGTTCACGACCGAGCAGGCGTTCGCGCGCACAGCGCTCGTGGTGGTTGACTTTGGCAACGGAACGCTCATCAAGCATCGCATCGCGACCAATGTCGATCGCACGCCGGCGGGCGGGTTCGCAGGCGTGCGCATGGCAGATGTCATGCGCGACCTCAACCTGTACTTTGCCGCGGACAATCTTCCCGGCGAGCCGAGGCGATTGACGTCGGTGAACGGAATCGGCGAGCAGTTGCACGGCGGCGCGGCTCCGGCCCTGGGCGATCCGCCTTACCCGGTTGGTCATGAGCCGGGCGATCGGCCGTTGCGGGCCTTCTGGTATGTCGTGCGAGCCGGCGCAGAGACTGAATTGACCGATGAACAGTTGCATGTCGATTTCGAGGACATCGTGCTCCATGCTCGCGACGAGATTCGACTCGTATTTGTTCGCGACGAAGACCGTGACGGGCTGAACGATCGACAGGAATACACGCTCGGTTCGAGCGACTCGGCGATCGATTCCGACGGCGATCAGCTCAGCGACTGGTTCGAAGGGCAAGTTGGTTGGACAGTGAATGTAACCGGCCAGAGTGTGCCCCCTCCGCATCAGGTGTTCGGCTCGCCGCTGCTGGCCGATGCCGATGAAGACGGTTGGAACGACTTGCAGGAATACACGCAAGGCACCGACCCGCACAACGCCGACACCGATGACGACAGCATGCTTGACTCGCTGGATCCGCGCCCCCTTCACCGGGCGGTAACGCTGTTTGTCAGAGCTTCGGCTCCGGCGGGCGACGACGGTATGTCGTGGGCCAGCGCGATGCCGTCATTGCTTACGGCCGTGAATGCCGCGTTGGGGGCGAACTATGACTCTGATCCGGGCAACGATGTGAGGCAAATCTGGGTGGCCGAAGGCAACTATGCGGCACCTGATATTATCACAATTTACGGCGAAATTGCGATCTATGGCGGATTTGCAGGCAATGAAACCAAACGATCTGATCGCAATTCCGATCCAACCACGAACAATACGCGTATCATCTGGTCGCCTGGCACTGCTCGGGTAATTCATATGCTGAATGGAGCCAATCGGTTGGATGGATTCTCCATCGAGGGCGCTCAAAGCGTGCAGTCCGGCGCGGCGATGTACGTCGCCAGCGCCGCGGGCACCTACCTGGCGAATCTGTTGTTCATTGATAACCACTCGACCGCGCCGGGCGGCGCGGTGTTTCAGCAGGGCTACTCAAGTTACGGCGTAACGTATGAAAATGTGATATTCAGCGGCAATAGCGCAAAAGAACAGGGCGGAGCTGTTCGGTTGAACGCCACGAAAGCCACGTTCATCGGCTGCCAGTTCCAAAACAACACTGTGGACGTGTCACCCACAAGCCAACTCGGCGGCGGCGGCGCGCTGGCGGCGGATTTCTGCACCGAGCTTGAGTTTCTGGATTGTCTGTTTCGCGCCAACTCCACCACAATGGCGGTGGCTGCAAACGCGAATTACTACCGCATGGGTGGTGCGATGTTGATTCGATCGACTGCGGAAGTACGGATGAAAAACTGCTCAATGCGCAGCAACGAAATCGTTCCGGTTCAAGGCGACGTATTCGACGCGCCACAGCGCTCCGGTGGTGGCCTTGCGTGGGTGGGCGCAGGCGCGCTGAATGCAATCGGCTGTACGTTCTCTACCAATCGTTGTCCCAAGACCGGCGGCGGCGCATACGTGCTTGGCACGGAAATCAGTGGTCCGGCCACTGATACCAAGGCCCGCTTCACGAATTGCACGTTTGCGGCGAATCAGACATACACCGTCACGAGCAATTATGCGGAAGGGGGGGCGTTCAGTAGCAGCGCGTATCCGAGTGGAGCAATCTCGTTCAATAACACCATTTTCTGGGCCAACACCTCGAACGGCGCAGGCGTTCCGGGAACGGAGCGCGAGCAACTTGGGCGCATCGGCCTTGGTTACGCCGCAAACAATTGCTGTATCCAGAATCTCGATGTGGGCTATTCAAACAGAGCATCCGGCACGGCCAATATCGGAGCCGATCCGTTCTTCCTGAATTTGAGCGGCGGCGACTTCCGAATCCAGGCCGGTTCGGCATGCATCGATGCCGGTAATCGCACGATCGATACCGACCTGACGCAGCCGGGAACGCAACCGCTGCCGGAATTCGACATTCGCGGCGGTATCCGCATCCTGGACGGCGACGGCGATGGTTATGCGGAAGTGGATATCGGCGCGACGGAATTCCAAGGAGATTGAATATTCCCTGGTGGTTGAACCAAGCAAACTATGAAATGGTTCACTCAAAGTGAGACAGTTCAGTGTTTGAATGGTGGACCACTTGACTTGGAGGCCGTATGGATCCAAGAAAACGACTGCGCGGGTGCTCTGCCAGTTGATGCGATCGCACCACTCGGCGATACTCGAGTTCGCATCTTCACACCGAATGTGGATCCGGCGGTTCGGAAACTGATGCTTGAGTTGCTCTAAGTTCGCTGCGAACGCAGATCTTCGCTCAATGAACAGGTAGTTGTGGAACGGCGGTTCGCACTCTACTGTCCCGAGTTAGAAGGTCGTTCACAAATCTTTTTGACCTTTTCGAGGATCAGGTCGGCGCTGGCGGTCCAGCGGAAGGGTTTCGGATCGCGGTTGTATTGGTCGAGATCGGTCCGGATTTCGCGTTCCAGGTGCGGCACGCGCGGAGCGCGCCGCGGCGGATGCGCTCGGTCGTGATCTTCGCGAAGAAGCGCTCCACCAGATTCAGCCATGACGCGCCCGTCGGCGTGAAGTGCAGGTGGTAGCAGGGCCGCCGGGCGAACCAGCGGCGCAACGCTGCAGCGCCTCGCGCTCCGCCGCGCTCACCGTCAACGCCTTGATCGGCCGTCCACGCGCCATCGTTCGGCTCCGGTAGGAATCCTACCAAGCCAACCGCGACGGCAGCCACATTATTGCACGAATTTATCACTCGGGACGCTATCGC
>JAEUIR010000089.1 GCA_016795025.1 Phycisphaerales bacterium | reverse complement strand
TCGACGTGAAGGGCGACCTCGCGAACCTCAAGCTCGCGTTCCCATCGTTCGACGCGAAGCACATCGCCCCGTGGGTCGAGGCCGCCCGAGGCGACGAGGACAACGTCGCCGACGCGCCGCAGCGATTGCACCAGTTCGCCGCCCTGTGCACGATTCTGCTGCATTTCGTCGATCACGATATGAAGGGCGTCGGCCTGAGATTTCATCGACGCGGGAATCTGGCTGATGGATTGCGCCGCCGCCGCCACATGGCCGCTGGACCGCTCCACCTGATCCGCGATCGTTCGCAATACGTCGGTCTGACTGCGCTGTGCGCTGGCGATCTGTTCGAGCATCCCGGCCACGCGATCGACTGATGCTGACAGCTGGGCCGCGCGCTGGTCTTGCTGTTGAAGATGCTGCTCCAGCAGGTGCATCATGGCGCTCGCGCGTTCGCGGCGCGATGAACGGCCGTCGCCGCGCAGCCAGCGCAACAGAGACCGATCCTCCACCGAGGTGGCTGGGCCGGCGTTGAGCAATGGGCCTTCGCCGCCGCGCGTCGTCGGCATATCCGCTCGAAACACGCTTGATAATCGCTTCCAAAACGAGACTTGCGTGGACATTGTTCGCTCCTGAACCGCTGCGGCGATCATCCTTGATCGCCGCGACACATTATAAGAGCGAACGACGAATATGCGCGGAAATTTCCGGCAATATTTGCCGGCTGGCGATTTGTTTCGAATCCTGTAGCGCAGGTAGTATCAGCTTTCGGGGGATATGGCAGGCGGGGGCACACAGTCCGGACGGCCAGGCGGCCGTCGGCACGCGAACCAGGCGTGAGGGCTTGCCATGACATCGATTGCCGCAACAACAGCCGGCAGCGCGTCGCGTAACTGGCGCGCAGTCAGCGATTCGGCGCTGGCCCGCGCAGAGCGCGCGCGGCTGGAGCGCCGCAAGGAAACACAACGAGAGTCGGAAGGCGTGGTGGCAGCGGCGGAACAGACGCTCCGCGATGCCGCTGCGCGCCAGTCGCAGACCGCTGATCGCGCGGCAGGCGGAGAGATGCCCACGATCAGCGTCGCGACAGTGGCTAACGTCGCATTCGTAAAGCAGGTGCTGGAGAGCCGGCTGGAGGCCTATCGCACGCAAACGCGAATGCTGGGCGAGAAATCGCAGGGGCCGGAAGTCGAAGGCGAAAGCGAAACGGAGCCCGGACAGGCCAAGCAGAGTCCGTCCGCGAAAGCGGAACCGCCCGGCACAGACAGGCTCGACACCTACGCCTGAAGTAGCGAGGGTGCCAGGCGCGCGGGGCCGGACGTAAGCCCGGCTCCGCGTTGCGATGAATTGAACACCTTGGCTGTCTCGCCGCCAGGATGCTCTTGCGCGCTTGCCCGACTAAGACGGCCGGCCGCAAGCCAGTACTACCGGGGTCGTACGCGCGCCCACGCGGAGAAAACCGGCGGGGCGATGCGTCGCTCCGTTGATCGCTAGGTCCGCGAGAATCTCGCCGATGACCGGCGCGAATTTGAAGCCATGTCCGCTGAAACCCGCCGCAAACGACACATTTTCGTACCGTGGATGACGATCAACAAAGAAATGTTGATCCGGCGACATGGTGTACATGCAGGCGGAATGTCGCGTCACGCGGGTCGTGGCGCCGCGGACGAAACGCCCGACGAACGCAACCACGCGCTGCGTGTCGGCCGAGTGCAGTTCGCGATCCAGCGTGTCCGCGTCCGACACGATCTCACGCCCCGAGTGCTCTGCGATTTTAGCGTCGTCTCGCTCGATGCTCGGAAAGCCGTAATAAAACCCCTCGGGCAGATCATAGGCAAACACGGGCGTTCCGGATGCAACGTCGAAGCGGTCGGGGTCGCACGCAAACCAGAGCTGCACTTTGCGGCGCACCTCCAGCGCCGGCGCCAGATACGTTAGCAATCGGCCCGCCCACGCGCCGCCGCAGATGACGAGGCGATCCGCAAGAAACGTCTCGTTGTCGGTCGTAACGCGAACGCCGTGCGAATCGATCGACCAATCGGTCACGCGGCGATGGCGAAGAATTGTCGCGCCTTGCCGCTCGGCCAATGCGCACATCGTTTGTACACATTCCTCGACCAGTAGATATCCCGCATTCGGTTCGAACAGCGCGGCCGCCCCTTCGGGCCGATGGAACATGCCGAAACGCTGGTCAAACTCTCGCTCGCTCACGGAGTGAATGTCGAGCTGATGTGCGGCGGCCGACCGGAGCACGCCGGTGATTACATCGCCCGTGGGCACGCCGACGAGCAGCAGGCCGACGCGATGAAACAGGTCGGCGGCGGCGGCATTTTCAATCTGGCGCCACAGGTCGTAGGTCTCGTGCAGAAGCGGCACATAGTCGGGATGTTCGAAATACGCTTTGCGAATGATGCGCGTCGCGCCGTGAGAGCTGCCGCGGTCATTCGGCGTGGAAAACTGCTCGATCCCCAGAACACGCAGGCCGCGCTTCGCGAGCGCGAGGCAGGCGGCACTGCCCATCGCGCCGACGCCGACGATGATCGCATCGAATGTGTTTGACATCAGCGCAGCCTACCGCGCTTGCGCGGTTGTGGGTGTGCGTGGCGAAATCAGGCGGTTTCGCGCGTGACCACCGGGAACTGCTCGCGCTCGCCTTTGCCACGCAGCGGATAGTCCTTGCGCAGCGCGTGGTCTTTGAAATTCGGCGGGCACAGGATGCGGCGCAGATCCGGATGGCCTTCGAAGCGGATGCCGAAGAGATCGAAGACCTCGCGTTCGGTCCAATTCGCGCCCGGCCAGATCGAAGTGACCGACGGCAAATGCGGCTCGGGGTCGTTGACAAATACCTTCACCCACAGGCGATGCCCGTGCGTATGACTGAGCAGCGAGTAGATGACGCCAAAGCGATCGTCCGCGTCAGGGAAGTTCAGATAGTCCACGCAGGTGACGTCGGTGAGAAACTCCATTTTGCACGCGGCGTCGTCACGGAGGAAGCGCATCACTTCGATCAGATGATTCGGCACGACGCGCACCCAGAGCTGATCGGATGGGGAACCGTCGATTCGCATGCAAAGCGGGCGTGCCTCGAAACTGCACTGTGGAAAGCGATGCTGTAATTTTTCGACAACCTGCGCGGTGGACATTCTCGGTTTCCGCTGAAATTCCCGATATTTATCGAGGTGCCATCGTACGAGCCGGGCAAGCGTCACGCAAGCGCACGAGACCGGGCGAACAAATTCGCGCGAAGCAGCGCTTAGGCGGCGGTCGGCCTCACCAACAAGATTTTCGCTGCGATGAAAGCAAACGCGCCGCCGAATGCAACGGAACCAAGCAGCCCGGCGAGATGCCAAGGTCGGCGTTCGTCGCGGCGTCCAGGATTCGAAGATCGATCGGAGTTCGACGCGAATCTCTCGTCGGAAAACGTCTGGCTTGCATAACGCACCGCGTGACCGGAGTCGTCGTACCACACAGCTTCTGTTGTCAGCGCAGTTCCGTAAACCTTTGTGGCGACAACGGAATTCCGCGTCGGAGGGATGATCTCGATTTCGGAGCGCGACATCCCCGGTATCAGTTCAAAACCGAGAACTTGCTGTCGCCAAATACAGGCCATCGCGTTGTAAGGCGGCGCGATGTTGGGATTACGAACGACCGTTCTGGCGGTCAGCGGCAGCTCAAACCCTTCCACTTCCACGGTCGAATCAACAAACAGTTCCAACGTCGCCGCCGGCACTCCTTCAAACAACAGCCGGACCTCACTATGCACGGGAGTTCCGCGGGCATTGAGATCCACAGCACAGCGCAGCGGAAGCGAGGAGCTCGGAATATCCGCGCTGAACCGGGTGAGCCCATTTTCAAGAAGAGTCGCAGTCACCCCCGGTTGTTCGAGTACGGTCAGCGTATTCAGCAACAGCGGACACTGATCCGGGAACTGCGCGTCAAACATCCACAAAACCGGCGTAAATGAAAGTGGGCCGGGCATGGGGATGAGAACATCAGCGCTCCTGCGGGCAACAGCAAAATGAGTGAAACCTTCTTCATCGGGAATCGAGTACTCCGTCGTGTACCCGTATGAAGTCAGGAATATCCGTATTGGGTATGAGCCGGCCGGTGGATCAAAAAGCGGGCGCTCGTAGAGTACGTCGGGTCGAACGATGGAAATCATGTGCGACGCTTGAAAGCTCGGATCGCTGAGCAACGTCCAACTCGCTTCGTCCTGCCAATTCGCGGCGTCGGCAGCGTGATACGCGAATGCCGCGACTTCAACCCTCAGCTTGTCCAACGCAGCCTGACGGGCGCGTGTGATCTGGATGGCTTCCTGAATCGGCATGGCGGTCGACATGACTACGACGATTGGAATCAGCAGCCACATATCGTATTCCTTCAGCTATGCGTGAAAAGCTGAAGCGTAGCCCCGCAAAAACCTTGACGAACTTCGCCAAGTGAGCAATCGTGGCGACGGTTTGTTTGTTCTTGTGCGCGATAGCCTTAAAGAACAGACTCCTTCGCTCAAACTGTCAGCGCCCTAACAATTGGGCGAGGTACATTGCAGAGAAGTCGGAAAGCTCCCGCCGCACGATCCCTTCCGCAGTCTTCACCAAGCCCCGCACTGATGCACTGGTAATTCGAGAGGGTTATCACGGTGCTCCATAAGAGCGGCGGGAAACATCCTATGATGGCACACAGGCAAGCCCGATAGAATCGCTGATGCACCACTTTGAAATCCCTTTTTTTGCAGCACAAGAGTTGGCTGTGAGCAATTGGCGGATCGTGCTTTTGCGTTGGCCCCCGTGACGTGGCGACTTTGGATCACCTGCTGGCTCCGATGCCGGAGAGATCGCGGGCTGCGTACTCCATCAAACCTATCGCCTTGCCCCCCACCCCTGTCAATAGAAAATCGGCATAGCGCCCATAAAAATCGCCTCGTCGTTTCCACCACGGACGCCGTAAACGCCTTCGGCAAGGAAAGTTGCGCAAACTGAATTCGCTTTCATCCGATCTGTCATTTTATGTGTGATTAGGCTCGCAACTGCCCAAATTCGGTCTACCAGGTTCGCGTCGCAGAGCAACGGGCCGAATCGTCCCGTACACTCCGCAGCGCTCTCCCGAATCCACCGAGAGCAAAGCGGCTCTCCGCTGCGGCGGGCGGCTGACGGAATCCGTTCGAGGCGCCATTTGGGATTTGACTCAATGCAACTCACCGCATGGATGTACGACATTGCTCGCGAGCAAAGCCCGCGGACGGATCTGCTCGACGATATGCTCGCGCGCTCCGCGAACGCCGGTTACAACGCCGTCGGGCTTTATCTGGAGCATCGCTTTCAATACGCCTCCGCCCCCTGGGCGGCCGCGCCCGGCTCGCTGGCGCCGAGCGTCATTCAATCGCTTGGCGCGAAATACACATCGCGCAGCCTGCGCGTCATTCCATTCTTGAACACACTTGGCCATATGGAGGGATTCATCCATTCCGAGGGCGGGCAATGGCTCGCCGAAGACGCCGGCATCGGCCTGCTCTCGCTGCAAAGCTGCCCCAGCCGGCCGGAGTGTGTTGATTTCGCGCGCGGATTGATTCGTGACGTGCTGGCCGCGTTCGAGGACGAATGGGTCCATCTCGGCGGCGACGAAGCGCAACAACTCGGCAAGTGCCCGCGCTGCGCCGAGCGCGCGGCCGGCGGCGGCGCGTCGAGAATCTATGGCGAATATTACGGGCTGCTGTGCCGAGAGGTACTGGCGCGCGGCCGCCGTCCCTGCCTCTGGGCGGACATGCTGCTGGAACACACCGATGCGCTGAAATTCATCCCGCGCGAAACAGTCCTGTTCGATTGGCAATACTTCAATCGCCCCGCCGAATCGACAGCGCGGCTGCGCGACGCCGGGTTTGACGTAGTGTGTTGCCCGAGCATCCAGACTTACAACTCCGCATGGTGCTTTCTGGATGCGTCGCAGCGCAACATCGACGAGCACGCGGAAGACGCGCACCGTCTCGGCGCATTAGGCGTGATGGTGACGACGTGGGAATTCGCCTTCTACACGCAATATCGCACAACGCTGCCGTTGATCTACGCGGCCGGGCGGCGGCTCGCGCGCGGCGACGATTGGACTGCGGCCATCATCGCGGAAGGCGGGGCGGATTTCGCCGCTGCGGCGCAGATCCTCGGAGTCGCGATTCCATCCGCGAGCGCGTTTCTGCGGGTCGGCTCGTGGCGGCAACTGCGCGACCGGCTGGTGATGCGACGGAATCCGTTTTATCTGTGGCAGGATTGGCGCGAAGAGGCGTGCGGGCCGGTGGGCGATCGGGTTTTGGCGCTCGCAGACGAGGCGGCGAGCCTGCTTCCCGGAGCGCATCCGCTGCAATTCGCGATCGAGCTTCATCGCGTGGCGGTGGAATGGGTGCGCGGCGTGCAGACGGCGCATGAACATTATGTAAGGCACGAATACGCCGCGTGCGAGCGCTTGCTCGTCAGCGCCGCCAAAGCGCTGAATTGGTTGCGTCCGGGCCTATTGGCCGCGCGCGACGAAGGCGGCTCGGCCGCGGACCCGTTCCGGCTCGACCACGCGCTGCGCGTGGTGCGACGGACGATCGAACGCGTGCGTGCGGTTGCCACGCGCGAAGGCGGCGCTGGCGCGTCGCGCTGGCGGCCGGCGTTTGAAACGCTGTGTCATGACGGCTTCATGGAAAACGACTGGGCGGCTTGGCGCAGCCATTATTACAAGTAATGCGTGGTGAGTCGCGGAAAGAGTTACGGCGCATTGCCCTGTCGCGGTCGAATTGGCCGGTGCATGCGTGATTTCGCATCGGCGGGACGCGATGCTCCCCCATGAATCAGGGTCGGAAATCCGACATCGAAAATCGGCTCAGATCGCTTCGCCGCGCGGCAGCTTTTTGGTCGACGGCGTTGCCGCCGGCGGGGTTCCGACATCATATCCAAGTTTTGATGCGTCGATTTCGCGCTTAAGGGTCGCGTCAGGGTGTTTCGGGGCAACTGCGGTGTCGCGTGCGGGAATGCTCTTTCGAATCTTGTGGATCAGCACCAGGATGCCGATGACGATCAGCAACGCGACGAAAATCCCCCATGTCACGCCGCGCATATACGCCCGCAGCGTTGGGATCATTCCGGCAAACCAGTAGCCAAGCCAGACAAACATCGGCACGGTGACCGCCGCGCCCAGAGCGTCGGCGAAAATAAACCGATAAAACGGATAGCGCGTCGCGCCGGCCGTCAGGCACATCGCGGCGCGAACCCCCATCACCAGCCGGCCGAAAAAACAAACCAGGATGCCAAAGCGATGAAACCGCTCGGTCATTACGTCAAAACGCGCCGGCGTGAGAATCCAACTGACCGAGCGATGGTTGACGACATCCTTGCCCCAGCGCCGCCCCAGCGTGTAGAGCACGATGTCGCCGCTCAATACAAAGCATAACGCAGTGGTAACGACGCCCTGCCAGGTCGCGCCCACGTCGTGCGTGCGCATCACAACGCCGGCCGCAATCAGCGGCACGTCTTCGGGAATCGGCAGCCCCATGCTCCCGAGAAAGAGCAGAAATGACAGCGCGGGATAAAACGCGTGGCTCATCCACGCTTCGACTTTGTCACCGAGCGACGCGAGCAGCGTCAGCGCCAAGATGCTGATCAAAACACGTCCCTCAACGCACCCCGGCCACGCGCCGGTTTAAGCCCCGTATTTGAATCCTATCGGTTGCGAACGGCAAGGCGCGAAATGCGCGAGTCGCGGCCAGCATGCGCGAGAGCGCGGGCGGGTCTTGCATTTCGCCACTTCTGCGCCGAAATCCGCTCGCGCGCATAGAACGGCGATGCTGTGCCAGTGCTGGCGACAGCGGCACGGGCTGCATAACGTCTTGTCCGAACTATGGTTATGCGTTTTTTTTTGATTTTTTAGTTGCAGTCGCCACAGAGCGCGGCTATCTCTTTAGCAGGCACAAATCTGAGTGAATCTTCGGCGATGCTCGTGGCGAACTTATGAAAACCAGATTCGCGCTGGCCAGAGAAACAGACGAATCGACTGCGGTCGTCGCTACTCGGGTTCGGAACCACTTGCTGAACGCCCGAATGATGCGCCGTCCGGCCCTTTCGGCCATCGCGGCGTTGATTTGGGATGGTACTCGCCGGCTGCGATGATATCTCGTCATCAAGTAAAACCAAGGTAGAGTCGGAGGAAAAGCAGCGGCAAAGCGTGACTGTATTTCCGTTGGAGGTGAATCTTGGGAATCAACCATGGGGCACTCACGTTGAATTTCAAGTCGATCTAATGAACAATTCAAGTACCGCGCTTCGAATTGAATCGATCACTTCAACCTGCTACTGCACGGTGGTCGACAAAGACGCAGTTGGCCAATTCATTGAAGCCAAAGCCCCAATGCGGGTTACAGGAGCCCTGGATACCGGGTTTCGGTCGGGACCGCTCTTAACTTCGCTTTCAGTTTATTTGTCCAATGATGAATTACTTCGCATTGGCGTTCGCGCCTTTGTCACCAGTTCGTTCGAACTAAATCCGGCCACCATAGATGTTGGTCAAGTTCAATGCGGACTTTCAGAAATCGACGCTGACTGCGCTGAGCCCTTGACGCAATATGTTTCATTCGTGTCATACGGCGCGCACGCCGTCGGCCGCCCGGTCGTGCGCTTGGTCTTTCTCAGCGAGCGGCTGATGCTCGCCGATCACAGCATTACGGCTCGGAGGTTACCGGGATGTTTCTGATCATGTGCAAGCTCCTTTTGGTGATTCAGAACGCTGATGACAGACCCCGGGCGCTCATCGCCTTTGAGGAAAGCCGCCGGAGCCTATTGAGCGGGACAATCGAGTGGACGCGTGTTGATCTGACCAGCGCGAAGAAACGCACGTTGCACTACGTTTCTCGATTCGCCATGAACGGCGACATGATTCTCGAGGATCGAGGAGATCAGGATGGCTGGGTATGGTGGGATGATGCAAAGCAGCAGGGAATCAGCAAATTCCCACAATTGATTCTGAGAAATCGGCAAGGTGTGTGGGAGCATTCGGAGACCAGTTTCGATTCGCGCTGGTGGAGGGCGGAAGAGCTCTTGCACAATCCAAATGTCGCACCACATGCAGCGCTGCTTGACCCGCGTTTTCTCGGAATGCACTATCAGCCCGAAACAGGGCTCACACAGGGTGTAAGCTGTCTCTGGAAACCGGACACCGTGTACATGCCATCCAGCGTCAAGTGGAGCGAGAGCGAGCGAAACGGTCGCTTCGAAGTGGTGGCTGAACTGGGGTCCGGCGGACGAGCGCTATGGATAATTGATCCGGATCGCGGATGGAATGCCGAGCGCATCGTCGCGCAGTTCGACTCGGGCACAATTGAAGTCGAGTGCGATCTGATCGAGCAAAACGGCGTGTGGTTCCCGCGAGAAGTCGTGCAGAGCGTCAACGGCGAAAGAACCCAGATTTTCAGAATAACAGATCGCACGTTGAACGCGCCGGATGCTCCCGTCCAATTCTCGGTATTGGATATCGGATTCGAGCCGGGGTTTAATATTGTTCCGCAGAACTTCCGAAGCACCACGCGACCGGAGATGCTCATCTGGAACGGCGAGGCGATTGTGGATGTTCCATCATTCCAGCGCGACGTTCGCGCCGGGTTGCGTAAGCCAGGCCCGACGCTGGAGCGGTTTGCGCGCGGTCAGCCCAGCCCATACATGACTCCTGACCAAATTCGAGAACGTGAAGCCCGGCACCGGGCTGAGGCGGTCGCCGTGATGAAAGAGCGCGGGATGTCCGACTGGGAACGATACACCAGGCTATTCGTCGAGCGCTATTCCCTTGATTCGCAGCAAGCCGAGAAAGCAATGCAGACGCTTCGCCAATGCCAGGAGGACGGGCGACGAATAATTGCGCGCGATCACACGGAATATGCAAAGATCGCCAGGGTATTTGAAAAACTGCGCGGCAAGCCCGATCCCGACCGCCACGCAGCACTTCAACGCGATCTGGTCGCCTTGCGCAAACCGATCGACAAGATCTTTGAAACAAAGTTGAAACCCGGCCTCGAGCGTCTTCCCACGAAAGAGCAGCGACAGCGCGCCTCAAGCTCTCAACCCGCCGCTGAGCCAACAAAGAAGTAATCATCGGGGAACGCCCGACAATATCGGACCTTTGTGCCCGCCTGCCAACGGTCTTGAAAAGATGTTCGTGCGGGGCCGAACTGCAATCAAAAAACTCGACTCTACAAGCCAGCTACGAATCGAAATCGCTAGCGACTCGCGTGCGTTGCGCGCCTTCGAAACCGCCCCCAATCGACGGCCATCTCGCGAAATCCAGCGCACACCATTCGCCGATAGGGTTAACAGGTTTCGCGCCGCTTCCCCGTAGCGGTTTGCGCCATTCGCCGGTGAGATTCGCGCCGCGCGCCGATGAGCCCAAACGGGGCGGATCCGGTTTCGGGAATTCGCGACGTCGCGGCCGAGGCCGAGCGAAAATTACGTTGACACGCCGGCCAAAGCCGCTAGATTGAACGGTGGCGGGTCGCGGCCGGACCGAACCGGCCCGCCGTCGCAAGGATCGATTCGTGCATTGGATGTCCGCTACATGACGCAACGCGGCAGACGCGCGACGCAGCGCGGCATCCAGGATTGCGCACGAATCCGATCGAATTCTCGCCCGTTCCCCTGCATGCCACTCCGCTTCATCACGCCGGCTGTCGCCCGACCATGAGGATGCCTCAGACATGGTGAATGTGCGATTGCCCGACGGCAAACAGGGACAGTTCGCCGACGGCACGACGCTTGCCGAAGCGCTCCGAACCATCGACCCGCGCGCCGGCCGTGAGGCCGTTGCCGCCGAGATTGACGGCCGAATCGTCGATCTTGCTTCGCGCGTCGCCGGCGAGGGTGTAACCGTCCGTCCGTTGACGATGCAGGATACCGAAGGTCTGACTGTCGCCCGGCATAGCTGCGCGCACGTCATGGCCGAAGCCATTTGCTCGCTCTGGCCACAGACGAAGCTGGTTTACGGCCCGCCGGTGGAAGACGGCTTTTTTTACGATATCGAACTCGACCATCGGCTGACGCCTGAAGATTTCGCGAAGATCGAATCGAAGATGAGCGAAATCGTGAAGGAGGATCGCCCCTTCACGCGCTATGAGATTTCGCGTACCGATGCGATGCGCAAGCTGGATGGCGAAGGCAATCCGTACAAAATCGACAACGCGCAGCGGGCCGAAGGCGACGTGCTGAGCTTCTACGTCACCGGCGGTCGCGATTCCGGTTGTTTCGAAGACCTGTGCCGCGGACCGCATGTGCCCAGCACCGGGCGCGTCGGCGCGTTCAAAATCATGCAGGTAGCCGGCGCATACTGGCACGGCGACGCGACCAAGCAGGTGTTGCAGCGCGTCTATGGCACGGCCTGGCCGAAGAAAAAAGACCTCGACGCGTATGTGCAGCGCCTGGAGGAAGCGAAAAAACGCGACCATCGCCGGGTGGGGCAGGAATTGGGGCTGTTCACGATCGACCCGTTGGTTGGTTCCGGGCTGATCCTGTGGAAGCCGCGCGGCGCGATCGTGCGAAGCCAGCTCGAGGCGTTTATTCGCGAAGAGCTGCTCCATCGCGGGTATCAACCCGTTGTGACGCCGCACATCGGCCGGCTTGAGCTTTACCGCACCAGCGGGCATTTTCCGTATTACCGCGATGCGCAGTTCCCGCCGCTGTACGAGACGGACACGTCGCGAATTCTCAACGAATTGTGGGTTGCCGCATATGAGCGCCCGATCGGCGGTGAAGCAACCGATCGCGAACGGCAGTTAATTCAGGAACTGGTCGCGGCCGATGCAAAAACCGCGTCGCAGTTGGTTGGCGATTGTCCCAGCTCGCAAAGGAAATATCTGCTGGGGCCGGACCCGGAGCGGCAGAATCTCGCGACGGTGCGCGAGTATCTTCAGCACAGCGATGGATTTCTGCTCAAACCGATGAACTGCCCGCATCACATCCGCATCTACGGCTCGGAGCCGCGCAGCTATCGCGAATTGCCGATTCGCCTTTCAGAATACGGCACGGTGTATCGCTATGAGCAATCGGGCGAGTTGAACGGAATGACGCGCGTTCGCGGGTTCACGCAGGATGACGCGCATATCTTCTGCACCTCCGAGCAGCTCGGCGCGGAGATGGCGGATTGCGTGGATTTCACGCGTAAAGTTCTGGAAACGCTGGGTCTGCACGACTATCGCGTGCGCATCGGCTTGCGCGACCCCAAGAGCGACAAGTACGTCGGCTCGCCTGATGATTGGGACAAGGCTGAGGCAGCCGTGCGAAACGCGGCGATCGCATCGGGATTGCCGCACTCGGAAGAATTGGGCGAGGCGGCGTTCTATGGCCCGAAGATTGATTTTGTGGTGAAAGACTGCATCGGGCGCGATTGGCAGCTCGGCACGGTTCAGGTGGATTACAATCTGCCGAAGCGGTTCGGGCTGCGTTATATCGGCGCGGATAACCACGAACACATTCCGGTGATGGTGCATCGCGCGCCGCTCGGCAGCTTCGAGCGTTTTTGCGGAATTCTGATCGAGCACTTCGTCGGCGCGTTTCCGACCTGGCTTGCGCCGGTGCAGGCGATCATCTGCACCGTCAGCGACAAGTCGTATGAATACGGCCGGGATGTGTTCTCGCTATGTCAAAAAGCCGGCTTGCGCGTCGAGATGAACACCAGCGGCGAACGGATCGGCGCGAAGATTCGCGACGCGGCCATGATGAAGATTCCGTACATTATCGTGGTGGGCGAGCAGGAAGCGGCCGGCGGCACGATCAACGTCCGCACGCGCGAAGGTCGACAGCTCGGCAGTTGCACGGTTCCTGAGTTTCTGGCATCCATCGCGGTGGAGATTGCTTCGCGCGCGGTTTCGACTTGTTCGCAACAGCCTACTCCGGTGGGCGCGACGTGACAGGGGCAGGGCGGCAACGCGGCTCGACGTGCCCGCACGTCCGACCGCGCGGCACATGACGATCGACTGATTCGGCGCACTGGCGGCGGTGTTATCCGCGGTTCGCGCCGGTTTTTGACGCAGCGACAGCCGCGCGGTGCGGCGTGCTGCGATGACTGATGGCTAGTAAAGGAGGCTTGACTATCTCGGCGCCGACGAATTTCCGCATGAACGAGCAGATCCGCATCTCGCCCATCCGCGTGATCGGAGCCGCTAACGAGCAAATCGGGGTGATTCCCACATTCGAAGCACTGCGCATGGCGCAGGACGCCGGTCTCGATCTCGTCGAGGTGCAGCCGAACGTGCGACCACCCGTCTGCAAGATCATGGACTATGGCAAGTGGAAGTACGAGCAGAAAAAGCACGCCAAGAAGCATCATGAGCAGCAGACCAAAGAGCTGCGCATGACCCCCAAAACCGACGCCCATGATCGCCGAATCAAGGTTAATCACGCGATCGATTTTCTGGGCAAGGGCGACAAGGTGCAGTTCACGATGCGCTTTCGCGGCCGCGAGCGCAGCCATCGCGAGATCGGCTTTGCTGCGTTTCAGGAGATGCTGGCGGCGATCGGGGAGCTCGCGAAAGTCGAGCGTGCGCCAAGCATGGACGCCGGCAGCCTGATCATGATTCTCAGCCCCAACAAGCAGGCGCTCGATAAGTTGAAGCCTGACAAGCCGGCGGACCACACCGGCGACGGCAAACTTACATCGGTGAAATCGGCGACCGCACCGCCGGAAAGCGCTCCAGCGTCGGGCGCCGCCCAATGACCGCGTCGAAGTGCGATCGAAGCGGCTGAGGCGCATGAACGCTACGCGTCGCAATCTCGGGTTCATCGGTCTGGGCATCATGGGCGCGCCGATGGCCGGTCATTTGCTGGCCGCCGGCCACCGGTTGGAGGTGCATACACGCACAAAATCAAAAGCCGTCGCTCTGCTCGATCAGGGCGCGACATGGTGCGGCACTCCCGCGGATGTCGCTGCCGGAGCGGAGGTCGTTTTCACGATGGTGACTGATACTCCGGATGTCGAACAGGTGCTGTTCGGCGGTGGAGGCATTGTCACGGCCGCGCGATCCGGCCTGATTATCGTTGACACCAGCACAATCAGCCCGCAGGCGACGCGGGATTTTTCGGCGCGGCTGGCGCAGCACGGCGTCGCGCTGCTGGATGCGCCGGTCACCGGCGGCGACATCGGCGCGCGAAACGCGACGCTGACAATCATGGTCGGCGGCGACACGGCCGCGTTTGAGCAAGCGCGGCCGGTGCTTGAGCTGATGGGAAAAAAAATCGTGCACGTCGGCGCGAGCGGCGCGGGGCAGATGCTCAAGGCGTGCAATCAGATTCTGTGCGCGTTGAACATCCTGGGCGTGTCGGAAGCTCTCGCGCTGGCCGAGTCAAGCGGCATCGCGCTTGAAACAGTGATTGACGTTCTTGGCGGGGGTGCGGGCGGCTCGTGGGCGCTGGCGAATTACGGTCCGCGCATTGCGCGCGGCGATTACGCCCCGGGTTTCATGATCCGGCTTCAGCAGAAAGACCTTCGTATTGTGCAGGAGGCCGCGCAGGCGGCCGCGATCGCACTGCCGGGCACGGCGCTCGCGCAACAGTTGTTCCGCGCTGTGGAATCCCTGACTGGCGGCGGCGATCTCGGCACGCAGGCAATGATGAAGGCGGTTCGCCAACTGTCGAACCGGCCCCCACCGGCGAATGACGCGCCGCGCGGCGCGTAGTGCCGGCGGCGCGATTGCAGAGTTCATCGTTCAGCGTTTCTGTCTCTGGGTTGCCATGATTCCTCCCCAACGCATCGCAGCCATCATTGCCAAAGCACAGACCGCCCCGTGCATTGACGCGGTCGGCATCGACCTGCTTGAATTCGACGAGGGCTTCATCAAACTGACCGCGCGGCACGATCCGCGGTTCAACGGCGTGTTGCCCGGCTTTCACGGCGGAATGCTCGCGATGGTCGCCGATTGCGTGGCGTGGTTCGCGATCGTCACGCAAACCGGCCCCGATGAGCCGCTCGTCACCACCGATCTCGACGTGCGCTATCTCAATCCGTGCATGGGCGACGTAACGGCCGAGGGCCGCGTCATCAAGCTGGGCAAAACGCTTTGCCCTGTCGAAGTGCGCATGTCGGACGCGGCGGACAAACTGGTGGCGATCGCGACGGTCACGTACATTCGTGTGGGCAATCTCGGTAGTTGAACGACGAAAGGACTTTAGGGTCACCGAGAAATGGAAGTGCGGATTCGGCGGAGCGCTTCGATTGAGCGGTGGAAACGGCGATGTCAGCTTTCGCCGGCCCAATCCGCGGCGGGATGATCTGACGATTGCAATTGTCAAACGCGTCCCGGCGTAGCCGAAGGTTCGCGCGGCCGTTTACAAACCACGATAATTGTGGGACATTCGTAAGAGCACTGCGTGGCTCGTGACGAGTAGCGCGCGATCGATCAAAATCATGATTAGAGCGCCAAAAGGCCGCATTGTGGCTCGAAGCGACCGCTCCCTGACGGTCGCGGCTTTGTTTTGTTAGGCGCTGTTCGCCACATTGGCTCGCGCGAGTGAGATGAATCAACATGGCCATCGGACAACCACTGTGGACGCCGTCTCGCGAGCGCGTTGAGCATGCGCAGATGAACCAATTCATGCGCGCGCTGGCCGCGCGGCACGGATTCTCGCCGCAATGGGAGCCATTTCGCGAGTGGTCGATCGCGCGGCGCGACTTGTTCTGGGAAGCGCTGCGGGAGCTCGCCAGCGTCGAATTCAGCGCGCCGGCCGAGAGCGCCGTCAGCGGATCGACCATGCTGAATACCCGCTGGTTTCCCGGCGCGACGCTCAACTATGCGCGGCACATGCTGCGGTTTGAAGACGATCGCGACGCGATTTTGTTTGAACATGAAAACGGGCGCACCGTTTCGCTGACGCATCGCGAGCTGCGCGCGCAGGTGGCGCGGTGCGCGGCGGCCTTGCGCCGCGATGGCGTGACGCGCGGTGATCGCGTGGCCGGGCTGATGCCGAACTGCCCGGAGGCGATTATCGCGATGCTGGCCGCCGCGAGCATCGGCGCGATCTGGTCATCATGCTCGCCGGATTTCGGAACGCGCGCGGCGCTGGATCGATTCGGGCAAATCGCGCCGGCCGTGCTGGTTGTGCCCGACGGCTATACATATAACGCTAAGGGTTTTTCGCTGGATGAACGAATCGCGGAAATGCTGCGCGAGCTGAAATCGGTGCGCGCCGTCGTAGTGGCGCCCTATCTGCACGGCGAGGATGCGGCCCGCGTGGAATTGCCCGTTGTCGAGCGCACCGACGCAAAAATCGCGAGCTGGGGTGATTACATCGGCATCGACAGTCCGGCGCCGCCGCTGACGTTCGACGAAGTGCCATTCGACCATCCACTGTTCATTATGTATAGCTCCGGCACGACTGGGGTGCCCAAGTGCATTGTTCACGGCCACGGCGGCACACTCTTACAGCATATGAAAGAGCTGATGCTGCATTGCGATCTGCGGGCGGGGGAGCGGATCTTTTATTTCACGACCTGCGGCTGGATGATGTGGAATTGGCTGGTAAGCGGCATCGGCGTCGGAGCGGCCGTTGTGTTGTATGACGGCAATCCGGCGTATCCGAATGCGAGCCGGCTTTGGAAGCTGGCCGAGCGTGTAAAGATCAACGTGTTCGGCACGAGTCCGAAATTTCTCGCGGCGTGCCAGAAATCGCATATTCAGCCGGGGGTCGATTGCGATTTGTCGTCACTGCGCGCAGTGTTGTCGACCGGATCGCCGCTGAGCGAGGACTTGTTCCATTGGACGTATGACAATGTGCGGCGCGACTTGCAGCTTTCGTCAATTTCCGGCGGCACCGACATCATTTCGTGCTTTATGCTGGGCAATCCGATCTTGCCGGTGCACGCCGGAGAAATTCAGTGTCGCGGTCTGGCGATGGATGTGCGGGCGTGGGACGAGCATGGCCGACCGGTGATCGGGCAAAAAGGCGAGTTGATGTGCTGTTCGCCATTTCCGTCGCAGCCGGTGGGCTTTTGGAACGACCCGGACGGCGCAAAATATCGCAAGGCGTATTTTGATTTCTACACGACCGGCGCGGGTGAGTTGGGCGCGTCGCGAGCGGCGCCGGTCTGGCGACATGGCGACTATGTGGAAATTCGCGAGAATGGCGGTGTGGTCGTATATGGCCGCTCCGATGCAACGCTCAACCCCGGCGGTGTGCGCATCGGCACGGCCGAGATTTATCGTCTCGTTGAATCCGTCGCCGAGGTCGTCGATAGCATCGCTTGTGCGAAAAAAACGGATGATGATGAGGAGATCGCGCTATTTGTGGTCTTGCGGCCGGGGTTGACGCTGTCGCATGAGATTGCGGAGAAAATTCGCGCGGCGATTTCGAGCGGAGCGACGAAGCGCCATCTGCCGCGCTATATCCACCAGGTGAGCGCGATTCCGTACACGATCAGCGGGAAAAAGGTGGAGCTGGCCGTGCAACAGCAACTGCACGGCGAGC
>JAEUIR010000088.1 GCA_016795025.1 Phycisphaerales bacterium | reverse complement strand
AGCGGCGGCCCCATCTTTACGATCGCCCCCGTTGAGGACAGCTCGTCCGCCATGATGGATGCGCAATTCGGCGGTGCGAAGATTGCCTCGCTCAAGTCGCGGCCCACTTTTCGCGAATCCACATCAAACGCCGCGACAAATCGAATACTAGAAGGTTGATAGCCGCCCAACGACGGGTGCGCGAGTCCCAACGTGTCGCCCCGCGCGCGCCCGTAGTGATGCACGCCTTGCACCAGCGCGCTCGCGCAATTGCCAACTCCGATCAATGCGACGCGAATTTCCCGCATATCTCACAGCGCTCCTGGTTCGCCGCGCGATCATACCGCGCCCGCGCGCCGCGGCGGTGACGCTTGTCGCCGCGAGCGAGCGAAATTACGATTCGCGGCCGAACATCGAGCAGCAGCCACACACGGAAAATCGCTTGAACATCTGCGTCACGTCGCAACATCGCTACATGCGGTCGCCGGACGGCGCGGTCTGGACGGACGGCAAATACGACTACATATTCTGGACGCGCTACCTCGACGAGTTTGACGGCGTTCGCGTGATCGCCCGCGTGCGCGACGTGCCCACCTCTCCCGCGAACGGCAAACGCGTGGACGGCGCAGGCATCAGCGTCGCCCCCCTGCCGTTTGTTCGCGGCCCGCTCGGCTACCTGTTGAACGCTCGAAAGCTCAGCGCCGCGGCCCGCGCGGCCGTGCAATCCGGCGATGCTGTTATGTTGCGTGTGCCCGGCGAGATCGCGCTGTGTCTGGATACGTGGATGTGGAAAACAATACGGCCTTATGGCGTGGAGGTGGTGGGAGATCCGTACGAGCTTTACGCACCGGGAAGCGTCAAGAGCGTCTTTCGACCATTGTTGCGGGCGTTCTATCCGTGGCGCATGCGGCAGGAGTGCGCCGCGGCGGCCACGGCGTCATATGTCACCGAATCGACGCTGCAAAAATCCTATCCGCCGGCCAGCGCGATTTTTCATACGCATTATTCGAGCATCGAATTGGATGACGCTGCCTACGCAGATTCGCCGAAGAGATTTGACGCGGCCGGATCCCCAACAAGACTCGTGTTTGTCGGCACACTTGCCCAGCTCTACAAAGCTCCGGATACGCTCCTGCGAGCGTTCGCCTTGGCCGTCGCCGAGAAGTTGGATTTGACGCTTACCATCATCGGTGACGGCCAACACCGCGCTGAATTGGAGAATCTGGCCGCCCGCCTGAACATCGCGCCGCGCGTGCGGTTCGCCGGACAACTCGCGGGCTTCTCCGCGGTTAAGGCCGAACTCGACACAGCGGACCTGTTTGTGCTTGCGTCGCACCAGGAGGGCTTGCCGCGCGCGACGATTGAGGCGATGGCTCGCGGCCTGCCCTGCATCGGATCGACCGTCGGCGGCACGCCGGAATTGCTGCCGCCGGAAGACATGGTTTCGCCCGGAAACGAGCGCGCGCTGGCCAACAAAATCACCGAAGTCGTGCGCGACCCCGCCCGGATGACCCGCATGGCCGAGCGCAACTTTCTCAAATCTCGTGAATATCATCAAGATAGACTGCGTACGCGGCGTGCCGCGCACTACGCCGCTCTAAAGAAGGCCACGCAGCGCTGATCGCGTTACGCCGGGCGACATCCGCGAGCCTTTACAACTCGTATCAGCGGCGCGGGAGTGCATCATGTTCGACGGTTCCGCTTCCACCGTTCCTGACGCGCACGACTTCGAAGCCATGCGGCGACGAATGGTCGACGAGCAGCTCGCGGCTCGCGACGTTCGTTCAACGGCAGTGCTCGACGCGATGCAGCGCGTGCCGCGCGAGGCGTTTGTCTCCGCGGACGCGATCGCCGGCGCATTCTCAGACAATGCCATGCCGATCGATTGCGACCAGACCATTTCGCAGCCCTACATCGTGGCAAAAATGACCGAGCTTTTGGAGGTTTCTCCGCAATCGCGCGTGCTGGAGATCGGAACGGGTTGCGGTTACCAAACGGCCGTGCTGGCCACGCTGGCGCAATTTGTGTATTCGATTGAATTCCACGCGCGGTTGGCGGATGCGGCGCGCGAAAGGCTGCGCAGGCTGGGCTACTTCAACGTCGCAATCCGCTGCGGCGATGGCACGCTTGGTTGGCCGGACCAGGCGCCGTTTGATCGAATCATTCTGACGGCCGGACCGCCTGAAGTGCCGCCCGCACTGCTCGACCAACTCGCGGATGGCGGAATCCTGGTCGCGCCGGTTGGTCCGCTTGAGGACCAAACGCTGATTCGCATGCGGCGTGTGGGAAACAGCTATCCGACCGAGCAAGTCATGTCCGTGCGATTCGTGCCGATGGTCGGCGCGGAGGGCTGGGGCGGAGCGGCCGCGCGGGGAGGGAGTCTAGAACACTAAACGATGAACGGAAGGCCCTCGTTCGTGTGACGCTTGGTAATAACCGATGAGCGCCCAGCGCTGTGTGTTCTTCGATCGGTTTTCATCGTGCAGGGTTCATCGTCTCACGCTGGATTCCCCACTTGACCACGTGCTATCATACTCTTGCGGATGTTCCGACCTCGCGCGTTACCTGCGGCCCATAAAAAGCCGCTATCCGCTTGGCTGCCGGCGCTGTCGCCAAGCAATGCGCGAAATCCGCCACGACAGCCTGGGAGAATCACAGCATGAGTTTCATTCCGCAGTTTTTCATTTGCATGTTTCTTGCGGCCACGCCACCGACCGATTCGGGGATCGGCGCTGATGAATGTGCCGCTGCCCGCTCGGCCGCGCGACCTGAATATATGTGGGAAGACGCGCAACCTTTCGGCGGCGTAGCCGGCGTGGACGACGACACGGACGTGCTGCACATCGACCTCGAAATTGAGATCTTCACCGGAAATAACACGCTCGGTGGATCCAACACGTTGACCGTTCGCAGCCTGCGAGACGATCTCACGCTCATGCCGCTTCGATTGCGCGACAATTTCACGATTTCGTCAGTGACCGTCGACGGCAACGCGGCCACATGGGCGCGCGACGACACCACCACGTTCACGATCAATCTCGGGCGTGCCTACGCAAATGATGAGGTGTTCGAAATCAACGTGCAGTACAACGGTCCGCCTGTGTCGCGCGGGTTTGGTTCAATCGAGTTCACGACCCAGAACGGCAACCCGCTCATTTTCACGCTTAGCGAGCCGTATTACTGCTATACCTGGTGGCCGGCTAAGGAAGTGAACGCGGACAAATTCACGGCTGACCTCGCGTTCATCGCGCCCCTGCCGCTCATCGTGGCATCAAATGGCGTACTCGCGGGCATCGACGATCTTGAAAACTCGCGCAGACGATTCCGCTGGACGGTCTCCAACCCGATCACGCCGTATCTCGTGTCATTTTCGGCGACAAATTACAACCAGTTCGGCGGGGCATTCAGTTACAACAACAACTCGATGCCGGTCGATTTCTACATCTATCCCGCGAATGACTCGACGAGCAACCGCAACCGCTGGCTCGCCTGCATTCCGATGCTGGGCACGTTCAGCGATCTTTACGGCCTGTACCCGTTTTTTGACGAGAAATACGGCATTTGCCAGTTCGGATTTGGCGGCGGAATGGAGCATCAGACCATCACGGGCCAGGGCGGCTTTGGCGAGTCGCTGACAGCGCATGAGCTTGCGCACCAGTGGTGGGGCGACATGATCACATGCGGCACGTGGGGCGACATCTGGCTGAATGAAGGCTTCGCCACTTATTCAGAAGCACTATGGTTCGAATTCAAACCCGGCAGCACAGGCACGCCGGCGTTGATCGCGGCGATGGCCGATCGACGCCCCTCCGCCTTCGGGGGCAGCGTGTATCGATACGATACAACCAGCGTAAATGCGATTTTTTCGAGCAACTACGCATATCGTAAGGGCGCCTGGGTGCTGCACATGCTTCGCCACGTCCTTGGCGATGAGGCGTTTTTCGGCATGCTCGCGGACTATCGCGCGACATTCGAGTATTCCACCGCCATCACGGCTGACTTGCAGGCGATCGCCGAAGGCCGCTATGGCGCTTCGCTCGATTGGTTCTTCCAGCAATGGGTGTACGAGGGCGGCGCGCCGGACTGGGCGATTTCATGGCGCAGCATCAACGTCGGCGGCCGGCGCTATTTTGAGCTGATGCTCAACCAGGTGCAGGATCTGGCTTACCCGACGTTCGCGATGCCGATTGACATCGTCCTGAATAACGCGACTGATGAACCGGTGACCGTTTGGAACTCCGCCCGCTCGCAGTATTACCTTTTGCCCGCGGGCGCGAGCACCCAGACGCTTGATGTCGATCCGTTCAATTACGTGCTGACCATCGACCGCACGAACGTGGGCTTTGTCGAAGGCCCGCCCCGCATCATCGATGTGATTCCGGCTATTGGAACCACTGCACAAGTCGGCGCAATCACATCGCTTGACATCGTGCTGCACCGGCCGGTCGATGTGCCCTCGAATGCCATCACGGTCAGTGGCGCGAACACCGGACCCGCGTCGTTCAGCAGCTCGTACAACGCATCGACACAGACGATCTCGCTAACGTTCCTGTCGGCGCTGGCGCCGGATCATTACACGGTGACGGTGAATCCGACGATCGTCAGCCAAACGGGCGGCAACGCACTGGACGGCGACATCGCCGATCCAAGTAATCCGGGTTCGTTGCCCAGTGGCGACGGAATCGCCGGAGGCGCGGCCGTGTTTACGTTTCATGTGCAGAGCGCGGCGATTCCCGGCGATGCGAACTGCGACGGTGCGGTAAACAATTTTGACATCGACGCGTTCGTCCTGGCGCTGACGGATGCGACCGCGTATGCGACGCAATACCCGACCTGCCCCGCTTCCAACGCCGACGCCAATGCCGACGGCGCGGTGAACAACTTCGACATCGACGCATTCGTCGCGATGCTCAGCGGCGGATGATCTTCGGTTCCGGCACGGGTAGACTCCAACCTAATCTCCTCCCCCTGGCCGGGGGAGGAGTGCCTGACAAAACGCCCCACTGTGCTTCGAAGCGACCGCTCCCTTACGGGCGCGGCTGGGTGCTGGGAGGCGCTCCAAGTCCTCTCCACTCACGCCCGATCGCCATTAAAATGCCGCCTGCAATCGCTTTCAAAGGACGCCCCATGTCGCCTTTCAAAAATCTCATCGCCGCAACGGCCATCCTCCTGATGCTATCGGCCCGCACAAGCGGCGATTCGACGAGTCCACCACCGCACCAAGCCCGCATTGCAGAGCTGCTCGCCAGGATGTCACTCCAAGAAAAGATCGGGCAGCTCAACATGCGCGGCGGCGGTCAGCCGATGGACGTTAATCCCGGCATGCGCGACCAAAACCTCAACGAATTGCTGGGCGAGATTCGCAGCGGAGCGGTGGGCAGCCTGCTTGGTGCGAACGGTGCAGACTACATCAATAAATTGCAACGCTGCGCGGTTGAGGAATCGCCCCACAAAATTCCTCTGCTGGTCGGCAATGACGTCATACACGGATTTCGCACGATCTTCCCCATACCGCTCGGAGAAGCCGCGACGTTTCAGCCCGAGTTAATCGAACGTGCAGCGACTGTCGCCGCCCGAGAGGCTCGCGCGGCCGGCACAAACTGGACGTTTGCGCCGATGATCGACGTGTGCCGCGACGCGCGTTGGGGGCGAATCGCCGAAACCGCCGGCGAAGATCACTATCTCGGCGCTCTAATGGCCGCCGCGCGGGTTCGCGGTTTTCAGGGAGATCGCGTCGACGCGCCAGATCGCGTTCTGGCATGCGGAAAACACTATGTCGCCTATGGCGCGCCGGAGGGCGGGCGCGACTACAACACCGTCGATGTATCAATGCAGACGCTGCACGAAGTCCATCTGGCGACATTTCACACCGCCGTACGAGCGGGCGTCGCGTCGATGATGACATCATTCAACGAGATCAACGGCGTTCCAGCGTCAGGCAACGAATATGTGATGCGCACCGTTTTGCGCGGCGATTGGGCCTTCGGTGGGTTTGTCGTCAGCGACTACAACGCCATTCCCGAAATGATCCTGCACGGCTACGCGGCCGACCGCGCGGACGCCGCCGCGAAGGCCCTAAGAGCCGGCGTGGACATCGACATGTGCGGATTCGCATACCGCGACGAATTGGCGGGGCTGGTCGCGTCCGGCCGGGTATCCGAGAAACTGATCGACGAATCCGTGAATCGCGTGCTGCGCGCGAAGGCATCGCTTGGGTTGTTTGAGTCGCCTTATTCAGATTCGTCGCTTGAAAAACGCACGCTGCTGGCAGCAGAGCACCGCGCGTTGGCCCGCGATATCGCACGGCGATCAATGGTGCTGCTCAAGAACAATAAAGAGCTGCTGCCGCTGCCGAAGTCCATCAAGCGGCTGGCGCTCATCGGACCGTTGATCGACAGTCGCCGCGATCCGCTCGGCACATGGGCGTGCTATGGCGAGGATCAAAACGTGGTCACTGTCCGCGCCGGGCTGGCCGCGGCGCTTCCCCAGACAGAAATCCTGACGGCGCGCGGCTGCGATGTTCGCGGCGAATCGCCGTTTGGAGTCGACGAAGCCGTCGTCGCCGCGAATGCGGCCGAGGCCGTCGTACTCGTGCTCGGCGAAAGTGAGGACATGAGCGGTGAGGGCCACTCGCGCGCCAGCATCGAACTTCCGGCGCCGCAACTCGCGCTCGCGAAATCGCTGTTCGATACCGGAAAGCCGTGTGTTGTGGTGTTGCTCACCGGCCGGCCGCTCGCCATTCCGACGCTGGCCGAATCCGCGGGCGCGATTCTGTGCGCGTGGCATCCTGGCACGGAGTGCGGCCACGCGATCGCCGACGTGCTGTTGGGCGATTTCAATCCGGCGGGAAGACTGCCCGCGACATTTCCGCGCGCGACCGGCCAGATTCCGATTCACTACAACCACAAGAACACGGGGCGGCCACCGACGGCCGATCGCTATACTTCCAAGTACATCGATGTCGCGTGGACGCCGCAGTACTCATTCGGCTTCGGCCTGAGCTATACCACATTTGCGTATTCCGACCTGCGCGTGGAGCCGGCGACAGTCGATGCCGACGGATCGATTCGAATCAGCGTGAATGTCGCCAACACGGGGCGGCGCGATGGCGAAGAAGTCGTACAGGTATATTTTCGCGACCCGATCGCGAGTCGCACGCGGCCGGTGCGGCAGCTTTGCGCATTCGAGCGTGTGGCGATCGCCGTGGGTCAATCGAAATGCGTGGAGTTTTCGATCAGCGCCGATCTGTTCGCGTTCTATAATTGGGACATGAAACGAGTTGTCGAACCGGGTGAAATTGAGCTATATGTCGGCGGAAACCCGGCCGACGGTTTGAAGACGAGCGTCCAAGTCATCGACGCGATTGCTCGCTGAGTAAGAGCGCCGGCCACTACAGCTCTGTTACGGTCGCGGTTCTAGTGCTCTGTCCACCTTAATTTGTCGGGGAGCATCGGCGTCCCGCCGGTGCAAAACCATGGACATACCCGCTAATTCAACGATGACAGAGCACCAGCATGCTACGCGATCCAAGTTAGTGACCGTATAAGCCCCCTCACTTCGACAACCGCCATTCATCACTCGCCCGGCTTTCCGCTTGCGATTTGAATGCGGTTCTTCCCGACGCCTTTCGCCTCCCGCAGCGCCCGCTCGGCCGCACGAACCAACTCCGCGGCGCTCCGGCCATCCCAGGGAAACGAGGCCAGCCCGCCGCTGATCGTCACGCTGGCGGGCGCGTGCGGCCCCAGGCATTTGAACTGGTGCTCGGTGAGCGCGCGATGAAATCGTTCCGCGAGCGCAGTCGGCGCGGTCGGATGAGTCGATCCCGGAACGCGCGGCTCCTGGGCATCCCAGAACACCACCGCGAACTCGTCGCCGCCGAAGCGCGCCACGACATCCTGCTCGCGACAGCAGCCGCTGAGCAGCACGCTGATCTCTCGCAACAATCCGTCGCCGACTTCATAGCCGAAACGATCGTTGTACGACTTGAAATCATCAATGTCGAAGAGCAGCAGCGTGACGCTCGAACGATCCGCCGCGGCGCGATCGACGAGCGAACGCAGCGATTCCTCGAAGTAGCGGCGATTCTTCAACCCCGTCAGGTGATCGGTGGAAGCCAGGTCGCGAAGCTGTTGCTGCTCGCGAGCTTGAAGCATGCATGCGTCGATCAATCGCGCGTAGGCAGCCGCGCGCCGGGCAAGTCGCGGTGGATCACCCGTGCCGCCGCTGATCTCAAGCCGGCCGACCACCCGGCCGGCCCGCTCGATCGGCTGAACGAATGGCTCTCGCGAGGCGCCAACGCTGGACGTAAACGACTCTGACTCGATTGCGACGCCGGCAGCGCCGATCGCTTCCGCGACCCACGCGCACAGCCGATCCAGCGTGGCGCGCGGGCCATCGCCGAGCGATTGGAGAATCTGGCCGAGCGCAGCCAATTCTCCGGCGGTCGGTGCGTCGCTTCCAGCGGCGGGATTCGGCTCCGCGGGATGCATGGGTTGTCTCACCTTCGAAGGTTCATCGCCCGCCAGCCCCAGCAACGATTGAATCTCATCTCGCGCCAGCGGGTCCAGGGCGTAATCCGTAGCGCCGCGCTGCAACATTTGTCGAGCAAATGGCTCCAGGTGTGGCCGGCCGACGACGATGATCCGCGCATCCGGAGCGAGTTGGCGCAGCGACTCGATCACGCGACCGAGGACCGCGCCGATTTCTGCCGAAAGCACGACCCGCTCGCACGGCGCTGCGCCGAACAGCCAGACTCCTTGCAGCGGATTGTCGCTCCAGCGTAGATCAACGTGCGGCAGCGCGCGCAGCAATGCGTCGCGCAGCGACTCCGCACCGATGACCAGCACCGGAATGCCCGACGCCATCCACTCCGTCCTCCGCTCCTGAATTTGCCGCGCGCCGGATTCGCCGAACGCGCTACTGCCGCGCGCCGCCCACGCCTGGCGAGCCTCGCCAGGTCCGGCCTGAAACTCAACTTCGCTCGCCCAATGCGCGGCCGGACGAATCATGACGCCGGCGACTTCTGCTCGCCGAGCAGCGTCGCGACCTCGGCCGGTGTCAGCGTCGAGCTTTCCGCCACGCTCTCAAGCAACTTTTCAAATTGAGCAAGATCGGCGACGGCACGGCCCGACCAGCGATCGCCGTCTTCGACATCGTCCGGTGCCGCGCTCCCCGGCATAGCGACGCTTGCTTCATGGAGGTTGTGCCGGCATACCTCATCGAACGACCGCGAGAGAAACTCCTCCAAAGCGCCGCCGTCACCTAAGCGCAGCAGTCGCGCCGCGACATTCGGCGCGATTTCATCGATCCCCCCGCCATAGACGGCGACGAGGGCGTTTGGATACTTCTCCCGAATCAGCGACAGCAGGCAATGCTCGCTGATCGCCAACCAATCCGTGCCGACGACGACCATCGCGGGCTCGCGCGTTTCGCGGCACAAGCTCACAACGGCCGCGTATGGATCCTCGGCGCGCACCACAGCCACATGGTTGCCGATCAACCAACGGTCGACGCTCGCGGCGGCGCGCGTCTCGCCCGTGGCCACATGTATGACAAATCCGGCGTCGGACACCGAAAACCTTCGTAGTCGAATCAAGCTTCTTCGCGCCTTCGTGCGCGCTATAGGAACCGGGAGTCTACCGCCGAATGGCGTCCGGTGAAAACCTAATCAGCCGGCGGCGCGAGCCGGCTAGAGCGTTTTCAAAATTGATCTTGCGGGGAGTGCGGGCTTCCAGCCCGCTTTTCGTGCGGGCAAAATGCCCGCACTCCCCCAGCGTGGCGACAGACTATTATTGAAAATGCTCTAATAGACAATAGTGATAATGTTGCCGCCGTTTCTGTAAAATCGCGGACTGCTGGCAGATCAAAATGGCGAGCCCGTTTTGGATGTCCCATAATCACTCGTCGCGGGCACGTAATCCGTGCCCCCTGGCTTGTGATTGTCGAATCGCGTGAATTGTTTGTTGAACGTCAGCATCACCGTTCCGACCGGGCCGTTTCGCTGCTTGGCGATGATCAGTTCCGCCGTGTTGTCCTCGGGCGCGCCTTCCTCGCCACGGTTGTAATACGCCTCGCGGTGGAGCAACATGATCACGTCAGCATCCTGCTCGATCGCGCCGGATTCGCGCAAGTCGCTCATTTTCGGCTTGTTATCCTTGCGGTCTTCGGGATTGCGGTTGAGCTGCGCCATGGCGACCACTGGCACGTTCAACTCTTTGGCCAGCGCTTTCAATCCGCGCGAGATTGCCGCAACTTCCTGTTGGCGGCTTTCCACGCCAGGCGAATGAAGCAATTGGAGATAGTCTACGAAGATCGCCTGCGTATGGTATTTGCGGTAGTACATTCTCGCGCGCGCGCGAAGCTCAAGAATGCTCAGGTTGGCCGTGTCGTCCACGAGGAGCGGCGCGCTGCCGATGGCCTCGCCGGCCTGATTCAGGCGGCGCATGTCGTCGTGCCCCAACATGCCGCGTCGCATCTTGTGAGCGTCGATCCGGGCCCGACTGCACACGATTCGCTGCGCGACTTGCTGCTGGCTCATTTCGAGCGAGAAAAACACAACCGGACGACTGTCTAAAACGGACATGTTTTCGGCAATGTTCAGGCCGAAGGCCGTTTTGCCCATCGACGGGCGTCCCGCAACGATGATCAATTCCTGCGGCTGCAATCCGCACGTGTATTCGTCGAGTTCGTAATAACCGGTCGGAACGCCGGTCAGCGCCGCTTCACCGCGCGTGCGGAGCATCTCCATCAGTTGATCGACCAGCTCCGGCAGCGGTTTGGCGTGGGCCGTGACGCGCTTCTCCGTGGCCGCAAAAATCTGCTGCTCCGCCAGGTCGAGCATCTCCGCGGCGGGAAGTCGATCGTCATACGCCGATTCCATCACGCGATGCGCAGCGCCGATCAGATCTCGCAGCAGATATTTATCGCGAACGATTTCGGCGTATTGCCGAACGCGCAGCGCGCTCGGAACCGCGCTGACCAGCTCACCGAGAAATTCGTATCCCCCGAGACGCTCAAAGATGCCGCGCCGGACGAGCTCGTCTTTGATGACGACTCCGTCCAGCGGCTTGCGCTGGTCGTATAGCTCAAGAATGTGCTGGAAAAGCGTGGCGTTCTTCTCGAAGAAAAACGCCGCCTCGCCGATGTCGCGCAGGATGGTCAGGGCTTCGCCGATGGCCGCTTCATCGAGCAGCATCGACCCGAGCAACGCGCGCTCCGCATCCGACGAATGCGGAAGCGCGCGGGAGATTGGATTGGAGCTGCGCCGCTCAGGACTCGGCGGATTCTGATTCGGACTCTCCGGACTGGTCACGCTGAGCCTCACCTTCGCGAACGACCCACACTTTGATCTGCGTGGAAATCTCGTCGGTGAATTCTAACGTGACTTGTCGCGTGTCCAATGTCCGAATCGGCGGGTCGAGCATCACATGCGCACCAAGAACCTCAAAACCGTGCGCGCGCAGGCTGTCAGCCACCTTTGCAGGACCGACCGAACCGTACAACGTGCCTTCCGCGTTGGCCGCCGCCTCGATCGTAAGCTGAAAGTCCTTGAGCTTTTCGGCGAGCTTGGCGAATTCCTGGTTGCGCTTCGCGCGTTCCAGGGCCGCGGATTTCTTGGCTTCCTCGATGCCCTTGAGATTCGCCTCGCTCGGCTCGATCGCCAGCCGCTGCGGATAAAGATAATTCCGCGCGAAACCCGCCTTCACATCGACGACATCGCCGACGTGCCCGAGTTTGCGTACGTCTTTCGTCAGCAACACTTGCATGGAGAATGACTCCGTCTAATTGAAAAATACACGACCGATCGCGTTGCGCGGAACCTGCGCAGCGCCGGCCATTGCCCAGACAGACACCCGGCGAACTACGCCACGAACGGCATCAGGCCGATGATTCGAGCTCGTTTGAGTTCCTTGGCTACAAGCCTCTGGCAATCGGCCGTCAGACCCGTGCGCTTACGCGAATAGAGCTTGCCCTGGGCGCTGACCAGACGCTGCAACAAGCCGAGGTTCTTATAGTCGATCTCGGCCTTGTCGATGCGCACGCCGCGCATCCGCGCGGCTTCGGCCTGGCGCTTGGCTTTTTTCTTACGTCGCTTTGCGAGTTCCTGCATCGATGGCATACCGTACCTCATTGAAAGTCGCGTTGACTAGACTCGTTCGTTTTCGCTGCTGATCGCATCGTCACTAAAAAGGAATCTGATCGCCTGTGGGTGGCGGCGAATCATAATCAGCCGCCGGCGCTGGGGCCGAACGCTGCGGCGGACCGGCGTCTGCGCCGCGGTTGTAGCCGCCGCGCGCGGGTGGCGGAGCGCTTCCGCCGCCGTATCCGCCATAGCCGCCCTGTTCGCCTCCACCGTTCGCTCGCTCCTGACCGCCGCCCGCGCCGCGATCACCCACAAACGTGAAGTTTTCGACGACGACGCTCAGCTTCGAGCGCTTTACGCCGTCTTGTGCCGTCCAGGTGTCATACTTCAACCGGCCTTCGATCAAAATAGGCCGGCCTTTGGTCATGTATTGGTGGATGGTTTCGCCCTGCCGCCCCCAGGCCGAAACATCCACGAAACAAACTTCGTCCTGCTGATTGCCGTCTTTGTCGCGCCAGCGGCGATTCACCGCCAGACCGAACTCGCACACCGCCGCGTTGCTTGGCAGATAGCGCAGCTCCGGATCGCGCGTCAGATTGCCCAGCAAAATCACTCGATTGAAATTGGCCATGGGAAATCTCCCTCGCGCGGATCAATCGCGTCCCGCGCCGCTGAATTCCGGCGCTTCCTCGAATGAGGACGCTTCGCCCTCGCCGCGCATGCGCATGTCGTCCCGCGGCCGCTCCGTGGTGGCCGGCGCGAGCGGCTTCTCGACGGGCCAGGCCTTCAGCTCCGCGATTTTTTCATCCTTGACATGCTCGCCGTTGATAATCAGGTGACGAAGCAGCACTTCGCTCAGTTTGGCGTCGCGATCCAGGTCGTGGATCTTGGCCGTGTCGGACTGGAAATAGACCAGCACATACGTGCCGCGCTTGCGGCGCTTGATTTCGTAGGCCAGCTTGCGCTGCTCGTCGAACTTCAGGCAAACCTCGATCGTGGCGCCGATGCGGTCGAGCAGCCGGCGCACTTCCTGCTCGATTGTCGCCCAGTCATGCGCAGCGGCGCTGTCGAACAGGAACATCGCTTCGTAACGTCGCGTTCTCACGCTGATTCTCCTTGCCAATCTCGCGGTCGCTCGCCGACCTGCCGCCGGCGGTTCGGTCATTCCTTTTCGCGGCGATTGAACCGATTCATCGCCGTGGTCGTTCCTTCACGAATCCAGCATTCGCACGCATCGGCGGCCTGCTGGATCATCATTTCCACCTCCGGCTTTTCGTCCGGAGCAAACTCGCCCAGCACATGACCGACCGTGTTTGTGCGATGCACCTTGCCGATGCCCACGCGCAGCCGCGCGAATTCGCTGGTCGAAACATGCTGAATGACGCTTTCCATGCCTTTCTGCCCGCCGGACGAGCCGTTCGGGCGGATTCGCATTCGACCCACAGGCAGGTCCAGATCGTCGAAGACCACCAGCAGATCGGACGGCGTCATCTTGTAAAACCGCAGCACCGCCTGAACGCTGACGCCGCTCAGATTCATGTACGTCAGCGGCTTCAGCAAATACACGCGCTCGCCGCGGTCCGGCCACTCCGCGATCTGACCCTGAAAGTCACGGTCAAACCGCCATTCGCTGATCTTGTGCCGCCGAGCCAGCGCGTCGACCACGATGAAGCCGATGTTGTGGCGCGAGTCGGCGTAACGCGGGCCGGGGTTTCCCAGTCCGGCGATCAGCTTCACGACTACTCCTTGCCTTCGCCCTCACCTTTCTCCTTCGCCACGCGGCCGATGACTTCGGGCTCGGCCGGCGCGCCTTCAACCGCCACCGTCGCCGTCGGCTCTTCGGTCTTCAGCGTGCGAAGCACGCAGACGATGTCGTCCGGCTGGTGCAACGCCGTGACGCCCTGCGGAAGCGTCAGTTCCTTCACGTGAATCGAATGGCCCACCTCGAGATGCGACACATTCACCATGATCGCATCCGGAATCGCCAGCAGCGGGCACTCGATATGCAAATCGGCCAGCACCATGACCAGCGACGTGCCGGCGCCGGCGCCTTTCGGCTCGCCGCGCGTATGTACGGGAACCGTCACGCGCACCTTCTCGTTCGGGTCGACGCGCATCAGGTCGATGTGCAGCGGCGTGCGCTGAAGATGGTCATATTGCACCTCTTTCAACAAGTACGTCGTCTTCTTGCCGCCCATGTCGAGGCTGACGACGTGCGTCATGTGCGCGAGCGCTTGTTGAAGATCGTGGCTCGAAACGGCGATCGCCTCGGGCGTTTCGTTATGGCCGTAGATGACACCCGGCGTGTGCCCGCCGCGCCGCAAACGCTCATTGGCGTGCTTGCCGGCCACCGTTCGCTTTTCACCTTTGATTGTCGCGATTTCCATGTCACGTTTCTCCTGCATTCATTCGCACGCCGGCCGGAAGTCGGCCGCGGCGCGGGGTCGCATTGTCACTTTAAGAACAGGCTGCTCACCGATTCGTTACGGTGGATCCGCAAGATCGCTTCGCCGAGCAATTCGCTGACGCTCAGCACCGTCAGATTTTTCAGGCGGCCGCGCTTCTCCGCCGAGATGGGAATCGTGTCGGTGACGGCGAGATGATCGATGCCCGCCTTTTCGAGCCGCTCGATCGCCGGACCGCACAGAACACCATGCGTCGCGGCCACGACGATGCGCTTCGCGCCGTGCCGCCGCACGAGATCGGCCGCCTGCACGATTGTGCCGGCGGTCGCGATCATGTCGTCGATCATCAGGCACGTCTTGCCGGCTACGTCGCCGATGATCGCGAATGAGGTAATCTCTGTTCCGCTCGTCCGTCGCTTGTCGATGATGGCCAGATCGCCGCCGAGGCGATCAGCGTAAATTCGCGCGCGTTTCGCGTTGCCGATGTCGGGACTGACAAACACCACGGGCGACAGGTCCAACGATGACAAATAGGTGGTCAGCACCGGCTCGCCGGACAGGTTGTCCACGGGAATGTCAAAGAATCCCTGAATCTGCGCGGCGTGAAGATCGAGCGTCAATACGCGCTGCACGCCCGCACCGGTCAGCAGATTGGCGACCAGCTTGGCCGTGATCGGCACGCGGCCCTCGTCCTTGCGATCCTGCCGGGCATAGCCAAAATAAGGCATCACCACCGTGATTCGCTGGGCGGAAGCCCGGCGCAAACAATCCACGAAAATCAAAAGCTCCATCAGGTTGTCATTCACCGGATAGCACGTGGGCTGAATGACGAACACATCCGCACCGCGCACGTCGTCGTGAAGCTTCAGCGAGATCTCGCCATCCGGGAAATTGGTGAGCGAGGCCCGTCCGAGTGTGATTCCCAGATACTGTGCGATGCGCTCCGACAACGCCGGATTGCCGCGGCCGCTGAGCAATCGCAACGGGTTCATCATCGCGGCGCCCCGCCGATCGGCGCGTGGGTCGCGCCGTCCGGCACGTTCGCGGCACCCGCCACGCGCGCGAACGGGCCGATCGTGCAGTTTCGACCGATCCGCACCGGACCGTCGATTTGCACGAACGGGTGGATGATCGTATCAGCGCCGATTTCCGCCCGCGCGTCGATCCACGTCGTCGCCGGATCGACAATCGTCACGCCAGCGGTCATGTGCCGATCGTTGATTCGCTCGCGCATCACGCGATTCAGCAACGCCAGCTCCTGCCGTGTATTCGCCGCGAAAACATCCTGAGGCGGAACCGCCGTGACGGCCTGCACGCTGCGCCCGGCATGCGTGAGAATCGCGATGGCGTCAGTCAGGTAATACTCGTTCTTTGAGTTGTTCGGTTTGACCTGATCGAGCGCGAAGAAGAGATCGGCCGTTCGGAAGCAGTAATAACTCGGATTCACCTCGCGAATCGCGCGCTGCTCCGGCGTGCAATCCCCCTGCTCGATGATGCCGAGCAGCTTGCCGGCCGCGTCGCGCTGGATTCGGCCGTAGCCTGTCGGGTCGTCCAGAACGGCCGTCGCGAGCGTCGCAGCGGCGCTTGCGGACAGGTGCTTATCGACCAATTGCCGAATGGTCTCGCCGCGAATCAGCGGCCCGTCGCCACACAAGACCAGCACATGCTCGTATTTGTTCAACACTGCCGCACGACAGCAAAGTACGGCGTGGCCGGTTCCGCGTTGCTCGGTCTGCTCGACCCACTGCACGCGCGCGTCATCGCGAAACGCGGCAATGACCTGATCCTTGCCGTAGCCGACGACGCCGACGCAATCGGCTACCCCCGCTTCGCGACACGCATCCACGACGTACGCCAGCATCGGCCGGCCCAGCACGGCGTGCAGCACCTTGGGAATTTCGGTGCGCATGCGGGTGCTCCTCCCGGCGGCGAGGATGATTGCGGCGAATGTTGGCGATGCCATCAAACAAATGTCCTAAAGTGCCGCAATGCGACTCGGCAACTGATCGAAACGCTGGCCAACCCGTCTTTCTCCATCATTCTGCGTTACGCGTTTTTCGTTCATTGTTCAGCGTTTTTTCTGCATTCGCCGTCCAAAAACTACCCGGCCTGGACTCGAACCAGGAATACCAGGACCAAAACCTGGTGTGTTACCATTACACCACCGGGTAAATGGCGATCGCGATAATCTGACGAGCAAAACGCCCAATTCAGCGCCACCGATTTACTGAAAGCGCGGTGAGCAGGGCCGCGTTCGGAGGCTCACGTTTTCGGCCGCGAACCGAAAACCTGCTGCGATGCGTTGCACCGCGTGCCCCATGCGAACGGGCATGAACCCGGCGGGTGGCGAGCCGGGCCAAGTAGGATAACCCGCTGCCTCTGGAATTTCCAGAGGCAAATTTTTAGCGGCGCGGCGGGGCGGAGTTGGCTGTGCCGGCGGACGGGCTGTCGGCTTGAAAGTTATGGTTTCTCGGCGCGAATCGCCGCAGCCAATTCGCCACGGTCGGTGATGGTGTACAGTTCGATTAGCGCGGCCCGAGCGGCGTCGAGCAGGTTTGTGCCGGCGACGGATGTCGTGGGGGTCGGCTTCGCGGCTTCGTAGGCGGTTTTCAGCGCCGCTTCCGCGTCTGCGAAATTCTTCACCTGAATCAACGCGCTCCCCAGGCGAATCTGCGCCAGCGTTGCTCGCGGATGCGCGGGCGGAAGGCGTTTTTCGAAAATCCGCAATTGCTCCGCGAAAAACTCGGCCGCGACATTGAATTGCTCGCGTTTCATCGCGATATTGGCGATCTCGCCGGCGATTGACCCGACATTGGAGTGATCCTGGCCAAGGAGGCGCTGCTGCATGTCACGAGCGGCACGGAGCGTCGCGTCGGCTTCGTCCAAGCGGTCCTGCAAACCCAGGTTGCGGCCCAGCCGCATCATCACGCGTCCGATCTCGGGGTGCTCGTCGCCATGTGCCTCGTGAAGTATGTCGAGCGCGTCGCGATACGATTGTTCCGCGCCGGGCAGATCACCCTTGCGCTCGATGATCGGCCCCAGAATCGCCAGGTTGTTGGCCAGCT
>JAEUIR010000087.1 GCA_016795025.1 Phycisphaerales bacterium | reverse complement strand
ATCTTTAACGTGTTAATGACGGCATTACGCGGGATGCGCGTGAACGTAACCGACACGCTCACGTTCGGCGGCTCGTTCGCGCCGACCGAAGGCGTGTACTTCGTCGAACCCACGGGCCGGTTGCCTAATGCGCGCAGCGGACTGTACAACGCCACGAGCGGGCGGACGTTCGAAGCCGCGTTGCTTGAGACAAACGTCGGCTTCGACGGCTTGTTCGAGAGCGGAGCGACCGACGATGTCGGCATCGTGGTCGAGGTGCTCGATGTCGAGCCAGGCTCGCAAGTCGTGCCCGGCGAATTCGTGTTCCTCAGCTTCACGGGCGGCATGCAAGGCGCCGACGTGGACGGTGTCGCGGTGCAGCCCGGCGCCAGCGTCGTCGCCAACGTCATCTACCTTGACCTGGACAACTTGCACGACGTTCTCGGCATCCGCACCATTGAGCAGTTCTGGTTGATCGATGCCGGCGGCGCCACGAATGAGATCGACCCGATCGAGGCCTTTAGCCTCAACCCCGTCATCGTCCGCACGCCGGGCGACCTTAACTGCGACGGCAGCGTCAACAACTTTGACATCGACCCGTTCGTGCTGGCGCTTACTGATCCAACTGCGTACGCGGCGCAGTTCCCGGGCTGCGATCCGCTGAACGGCGACATCAACAACGACGGCCTGTTGAACAACTTCGACATCGATCCGTTTGTGGCGCTGCTGACCGGCTGATGAAGACGAATGCAGAACGCAGAACGCCGGTGATAAACCCGGAGCGATGAACCAATAACGCGGAACGAAGACAGCGCACACTTTGGCGTTGGCTTTCTGTGGCCAACGGCGACGCTCCCGCAGCGACCTACATCGCGCCCATGACGGGCTGGTCCTTGACACGGCAGCAGCCGCGCGACACTGTCAGCGTCCAGCCGCATTTCGGACCGTTTTTCGACCGTTTGAATTCGGCTTGCTGTTCGTCGTCGATACGCTCATAGCGTCCCCTACTTGTGCATTCGGTAGCACCCGGCAACAGGCGTTCGGGTTTCACCGCGAAATTCGTTGTCGCCGTCGCCGCGTCATTATTTGCCGCCGTCCGCCAGCCGCAGAATCGCCGCCCGCACGTCATCCGGCAGCGTCGGCCACGCCGCGATCAACCGAGCAAGGTCGGAATCTTGAGTTCGTGCAGCGCCCCGTGCAGCGCTTGAATCTTGACCAGTGCGTAACGCTTTGTCGTTAATTGGTTTAGGTGCGGTAGGTTTTAGCCCCGCCCGGCCTATGTTTGTCTGTGAACTGCGCGGGGCGTATCGCGTATTATTGGTGAGCCGTTCGGCGCGCGGGGCGCTCCGCCGGCGCGGCGAGGGCGATTGTGTCTGTTTCAAAATCCGCAAACACCGGCCTGATCGCCCTGGCATTCGCGGCGGTTTACATCATCTGGGGTTCGACTTATCTGGCCATTCACGTTTGCGTGAAGACCATGCCGCCGTTCCTGATGGCCGGCACGAGGTTTCTGCTCGCCGGGCTGATTTTGTTGACGATCATGCGCTCGTTCGATCGTGCGCCAATCACTTGGCCGCAGTGGCGCGCGGCGGCGATCATCGGCGCGCTGCTATTGGTTGGCGGTAACGGTCTGGTATGTTGGGCGCAACAGTGGGTGCCGTCCGGCATCGCTGGTTTGCTGATCGCCACGGCACCCTTATGGTTCGCGATGCTTGAGTGGCTCGTGTTCCGTGGCGCACGGCCAACGGCCGGCGTATTTGCCGGGATCGCCGTCGGGTTACTCGGAATTTTTCTTCTGTTGGATCCAACCGCTTCGACCGAGCGAAGGCTCGAAACCCGTGGTGTCGTCGCGCTATTGGCCGCGTGTTTCTGCTGGCCGCTAGGCTCGCTGTATTCGCGTCGCGCGCCTCGCCCTGCGTCGCCACTGACGGCTACCGCGACGCAGATGCTTTGCGGCGGTGGAGCGCTGGTGATCGTCGCCGCGCTGACCGGCGATTTCGCCAAGCTCGATGTCGGAGCGATCACGCTCAACGCCTGGTTGGCATGGCTGTATCTGCTTGTCGCGGGGTCGATTGTGGCGTTCTCGGCCTACGTTTGGCTCTTGCGTGTTTGTTCGCCTGCGTTGGTTTCCACCTACGCCTTCGTGAACCCCGTGATCGCCGTCGGCCTGGGCTGGCTGGTCGGTGAAACTCCCATGACCCCGAAAACCGCACTGGCGATGGGGGTCGTGCTGGTCGGCGTGATTATCATTACGCTGAGTCCGAAGCGCATCGTCAAAGCTGTGCCGCAGGCCGGTCAAATTTCGGCCGATCACGAGGATCCCGTCTTGACCACCGCCGGCCCTTCCAGCGTCAGCGAGCGATCTGCCTGACGCGCAGGGTTTGCTACACCGATCCCATTTCGGCCCGTGGCATTGCGGCAACCCACATCATCTGTGCGTTCCAGCGCGACCACGGTCGCTGCGGGCCCGTCTTGAGGGGATTCGTCCATCCCCGCGATCGGTACCCCCGGCTTTTCCCAGTCCCGAAAAATTTTTTTGCCGAACTGAGGGTGTGAAGCGGGATTCTTGTGTCCGCCATTGAACGGGCGATTCGGACGTTCGGTTGGATCGCCTCGAACTCGAGCAATCACCCTTATTGGACACGATCCCAGGAGCTTCACCATGAAACGTGCAATTTTCGCATTGGCGGCCGGTTGCGTAGCGGTACCCGCCCTCGGTCAGTCGTTCAACATCGACTTCAACCGCACCAGCGGCAACGGCGCCGGTGCACCGTCCGCGAGCTTCGGCGGTGCGGCCGGACAAGCCGGTACGTGGAATAACATCACCAGCGCTTCGCCACTGACGGCCGCGCTGGTGGGCCTGAACGGCGCGGCGACGGGCGTCACGCTGACGCGCGAGAACGCCGGCGCGTTCCTGAGCCGCACGGGCGGCGGCGGCAGCGCGGACTACGCCAAGTTGATTGACGACATCATCTTCATCAGCCCGGGCGACCCGGATACCACGCTGACAATCACGTTTAACGGCTTGGCAAACGGTACGTACGCCGTTTTTAGCTACGGCCTCGACGTGCAGTCGCCGTCGGCTCAGAGCGTGATCGGCGTTACGGGCTCTACCAGCGACAACCCGCAGCTCGTGGGCGACGGCGCGCCGCCGGCGTCGCAGTTCCAGTTTCTGCACACGCACGGTTTGCACATCGTCGATGTCGCGGGTGGGACGATTACGATGACCGTTCACGCCGATCCGTTCGTCGGCAACGGCGTGATCAGCGGCATTCAGCTCAAGCAGCTCGGCAGCGGCGAGCGCCTGCGTTTCTATGTGAATGACAACGCCAGCGGTGATTTCAGCGGATCAAGCTGGGCGAACGCGATGGCCAATCCGCAGGATGCGTTGACCGCCGCGACCGACATCGGCGGCGGCGATGTGGAAGTCTGGGTGGCAAACGGCTTCTATCGCCCCACGACCGGCACGAATCGCAGCGAGACCTTCAATATCCCGACCGGCCTGAAGATGTTCGGGGGATTCGACGGCACCGAAGCCTCGCGCGACGAGCGCGCTCCGGGCGCTACGCTGACGTACCTGAACGGCGGTATCGGCGCGTCGACCGACGTGGACAACAGCTACACCGTCGTAACGATGCAGTCGCCGAACTCGCAGAACGAGCTTGACGGCTTCTACATCGTGAACGGCCATAACAACGACGACGGCAAAGGCGGCGGTCTGAAGATCATCGACGGCGGAGGCGCCGTACCGAACATCCGCTGGTGCAATTTCTCGCACAATACCGCTTCGATCGAGGGCGGCGCGGTGTATTGCCAGAATACGCAGCCGAACCTCATTAGCTGCCTGTTCTTCGAGAACGAGTGCAACAACGGCGAAGGCGGCGCGCTGGTTCACAGCGGCACCGGCCTGATGGACGTGTGGAATTGCCGCTTCCTCGGCAACTCCTCGATCGGCTACGGCGGTGCTGCGGCGTTCCCCTTCAGCGACGCACGCCTCGTGAACTGCACGTTCAGCGGCAACAGCGGCAACGGCGGCGGCGGCGCGGTGGCCAGCTATGGCAGCGGCTCGACGGTCACGTATGTGAACTGCACCGTCGCGAACAACTACGGCGGCGCGGACACGTTCAACGCGCAGGGTTGCGGCGGCTTGCTGGTTCGCAGCAGCGGCGTGGCGAATGTCCGCAACTGCATCGTGTGGGATAACTACGACAATCACGCCGGCACCGACGCGGAAGAAGAGAACGTTGACAGCCAGAGCGGCACGCTGAGCGTGAATTACAGCACGATCGAGACGTGGAGCAGCGGCGGCACGGGCAACAACGCCACCAACCCGCTGTTTGTCAACGCGCTTGGCGCCGACGGCGTCGCCGGCAACTTCGATGACAACGTGCGCATCGCCGGCAACTCGCCGATGATCGACTCGGCCAACAACAGCAACCTGCCCGGCGACATCGTCGATATCGACCAGGACGGTAACTTCGCCGAATCCTGCCCGCTCGACATGGACCGCAACGCCCGTCGCCAGGATGTAACGACGGCCGCGGACACCGGCTCCGGCTCCGCCCCGATGGTCGACCGCGGCGCCTTCGAAGTCGTGACGATCACGCTGGGCGACATGAACTGCGACGGCGAAGTCAACAACTTCGACATCGATCCGTTCGTGATGGCGTTGACCAGCCCGAGCGCTTATAACGCGGCCTATCCGGATTGCAATATCCTGAACGGCGATGTGAACGGCGACGGCGTGCTGAATAACTTCGACATCGACACGTTCGTCGGTTGCATCACCACCGGCGGCTGTCTGTAAACCGCGAAAAACGGCGTCGGCATCCAGCAGCCGATACGATCACAAGACGTAAACATCCGGCGGCCGTTCGCGAAGCACACCTCGCGAGCGGCCGTTGGTGCGTTTGGGGTATTGGCCGGCCGGAGGGCAGGCTTGCAAGGTCGCGCGACACAACAAGGGTTGGTCGCCAGAATTCGAAGGCGCTCAAGAGTGCGGCCGCGCAGGTAGGAAGCGGTTTTCGCGGCAACCGCTTCCTTACGGGCGCGGCTCTGATCGGATGGTGCGGGGCTCGGATCGGACAAGGCGACCGGCAAGATGCCGGTGCTACCCAAGAGGCGACCGGCGAGACGCCGGTGCTACCCGGCGTAGGGCGCGGGGTCGGTCAGGCCCAGCGATGCAAAGGCCGCGAGGCGCAGGCGGCAGGCGTCGCAGTGGCCGCAGGCGCGATCGTGCGAATCGGGATCGTAGCAACTGCGCGTCATGCCGAAATCCACGCCGAGCGACAGGCCGCGCTGCACGATTTCGACTTTGGAGAGATGCAACAGGGGAGCGCAGATTCTCACGGGTCGGCCGTTCACGCCTGACCGTGTGGCCAAACCGGCCAATCGCTCGAACGCGGCGATGTATTCCGGCCGGCAATCGGGATAGCCGCTGTAGTCGATGGCGTTCACGCCGATGTAAATACGGGTTGCGTCGGCGACTTCGGCGAGCGCGAGCGCGAAAGACAGAAAAATCGTGTTTCGCGCGGGGACGTATGTAATGGGAATTTCGGTGGCCGGGCGGCGAAAGGGGGGAGGCGGCGAGGTCGGCCAATCGGGAGTTGAATGGTCATTCGGGCCGGTCGCATCGTGGTGGCGCGGGGCGAGCGGTGCGGGCAAGTCCAGATCTTTCGGCACGTCGAAATCGGCCGTCAGGGCTGAGCCGCCGAAGGCGCGCAGGTCGATGGTGACGATGCGATGATCGGCGGCGGAGAAAGAAGCGGCGACGCGCTGAGCGGCGGCAATTTCGCCGGCGTGACGCTGGCCGTAGCGAAACGAGAGCGCGATCGCGTCGCAGTTCTCGGCGCGGGCAATGGCAAGGCAAACGGCGCTGTCCATTCCGCCGGAAAGCAAAACAACGGCTTTTTCGCGTGCGGGCATAGGCGGAGTGTATGCGGTTGGCGATGATCTTGCTGTGCGGGGATGGTCACTCTTTTTGGAGACATTCCGCCGTTGGGCACTGTCAGCCGGTCGGGAGAGCGTTGTTCAAACGTGTATGGTTTATTCAAGCGACCGTCAGACAGTGGCACATTCGGCGGTGGCGGCGTTCCCGGGCGTATCCGCGGCGCGTTCGCTTGACGCTTATCTAGTGGCTTCTTAGGATTGGAAAGACGCTGCGCCGTTCGAATTCGCCTCCGCGCCAGCGCGCCGCTCCGGAGTTGCTCGGATGGGCCCGTGTGAGAAATGCAAAAAGGCGCAGGCGACGTTTCACCTGACGAACCTCGAACAACATAGCATTAAAGAAGAGCGGCACCTGTGCGAGCGGTGTGCGGCCGAGGAAGGCTTGCTCGGCAGCGAAAAGCCGGTGCTCGATCTATCGCACCTGATGGAACAGTTTGTTTCGGGTGGCAAGGCGAGCGCCGCGGCGCTCGCGGGGCTGGTGTGCGAAGAGTGCGGCATGACGTACATCGAGTTCCGCAATCAGGGGGTTCTGGGCTGCCCGCACGACTACGACGTATTCGCGGAGCCGCTCGCCAAGCTGCTCGAAAGCGCACACGACGGCGCGACGCATCACGTGGGGAAATCGCCGCGATCGCTGGGGCAGTCGCGGAAACCGACCGACGAGCTTCGCCGCTTGCGGCGGCTGCTCGACGAAGCCGTCACGGGCGAGGATTATGAGCGCGCGGCATCGCTGCGCGACCGGATACGGGAGATCGAGAGCGCATGACCGCTCCGCTGGGCGATGTGGTTCGTCAACTCGGCGAGTGGCTGCGCGGCAGCGGCCCGCAGAGCGACGTCGTCATCTCGACGCGCATTCGCCTGGCGCGCAACCTGCGCGGGTTTCCGTTCCTTTCTCGTGCGAGCGTCGAGCAGCGCGCGGAGCTGGTGCAGACGCTGGCGACGGCGAGCCGCCGCGCGGGCGACCTGGCGAAGCTGATTCACGTTGACGTTGAAAAGCTGGATGAACTTGATCGCCAATTGCTGGTGGAGCGGCACATCATCAGCCGCCAGCACGCCGAGGCGAACGGCGCGCGGGCCGTGGCGTTCGACCGCGAGGAGTCGGTGTCGCTGATGATGAATGAAGAGGACCATCTGCGCATGCAGGTGATCCGCAGCGGTTTGCAGCTCGAAGAGGCGTGGGAGCTGATCAGCCGCGTCGACGACAGCATCGATCAGCAGGTGGAATACGCATATCACGCGCAGTTCGGGTATCTGACGGCGTGCCCGACGAATGTGGGTACGGGCCTTCGAGTTTCCGTGATGCTGCATCTGCCGGCGCTGCGCCTGACGGGCGAGTTGGAAAAAGTGGCCCATGCGGCGCGCGAGATGAAGCTCGCAGTTCGCGGGCTGTTCGGCGAGGGAACCGAGGCGCTGGGCGATTTTTTCCAGATATCGAATCAGATCACGCTGGGGCGCGGCGAGCTTGATCTGATCGACGATTTTCGCAAAGACGTGATTCCCAAGATCATCGAATACGAGCTCGCGGCGCGGCGATCGCTCATTAAGTCGCGGCAGCAGGCGGTGGATGACAAGATCTGGCGGGCGCTGGGCACGCTGCGAAACGCGCGGCTGATGAGCTCAAACGAGGCGATGCAGTGTCTTTCCTACGTGCGATTGGGCCTGCACACGGGCCGACTGAGCGCAATCGATCTGCACACGGTGAATGAGCTGTTCCTGCAAAGCCAGCAGGCGCATCTTCAAAAGCTGCAAGGCGAACGGCTGACCGGCGAGCAGCGCAGCGTTGTGCGGGCGGCGCTGTTCCGTTCGCGACTCGGACATATCAATCAAAATTAGTGCCGCGTCATGAATGATGCGATGAGTTGAGCAGGGGGGGCGGGCAGAACATGCGCTCCAGCCGGCAATTCGCTGAATGCTCGCGACACGACAGGACGCAAAACGGCCGCGAGGTTATTTTTCGCCTCTTACGCGGCGATCGCGGAAGAATTCGCGCAGCAGATCTGCGCAGCGATCGTTCAATACGCCGCCCAGCGTCACAACACGGTGATTCAATCGGGCGTCGGTGGTGATTTCGTAGAGCGACCCGCACGCGCCGGCCTTTGGATCGAACGCGCCGAATACGAGGCGCGACATTCGCGCCAGCACGATCGCGCCGGCGCACATCGGGCAGGGCTCAAGTGTTACATATAACGTGCATCCGTCAAGTCGCCATCTTTTCAGGTGTTGGGATGCCGCGCTGAGCGCCAAAATCTCGGCGTGAGCGGTCGGGTCGGCGAGGCGCTCGCGCTCGTTATGTCCGCGCCCGATGATTCGGCCTTCATGGACGACGATCGCCCCGATCGGCACGTCCTCCGCAGGCAACGCCCGGCGGGCCACGTCGATGGCGATTTCCATGAAGCGGCGGTCAAGCTCGTCCTGCGTCATCGGGATCATGGTCGTCATGATGTGTAACTTTAGCGGAATGCCGCGCGACGCGACGGCCCGTATGATATGTCGGCATGGGCGAATCTTCATTCCTGAAAACGTCGCTGAGCGATTTCGTGGAGCGGCTGGCATCGGCAGAGGCGACGCCCGGCGGCGGGGCGGTCGCGGCGCTCGCGGGCGCACTGGCCGCGGCGCTCGGTTCGATGGCGGCGGAACTCACAACGAGCAAGGCGAAGTATGCGGAGGTTCACGCGCCAGTCGCCGAAATCGCGGGGAGGCTGGGCCGAGCGCGTCGCATGCTGGCCGCGCTGCTGGATGATGACGCGGCGGCATACGAAGCGCTCTCAGCCGTAATGAAGCGACCGAAAGACGATCCTTCGCGGAGCGCGGCGCTGGCCGAGGCGGCGGCCGCCGCGGCGGCGGTTCCGCTGCAAATCGCGACGCTGGCCCGCAAGGTGCGGCTGGACTTGGCGCGGCTTGTGACGATCGCGAACCCGAATTTGCGCAGCGACGTGGAGGTTGGGCTGCACATGGCCCGCGCGGCGATGCACGGTGCGGCGATCATGGTTCGCGTAAACCTGCCGATGGTCGGCGGCGAACGGGCCGAGCAAGTGGAGCGGGAGCTGAATGAACTGCTCGCGGATCCGAGCGAGCATCATTAGCTGCGCGGCACGCCCGCGGGCTGTGGAAATGCGGCATGACCGGCGCCGCGATTTGACCTAAAATCCACGATGAAAAGCAACCCCGGCAACGAGGCAAAAGGCCGGGCTGAATAAATCAACGGAATGCAGAATGGTGGCGGATCCGGGCAAAACACATCTCAACGAGTTGACGAAGCAGATCGGTCATGAGGTCTTCGAGCGGATGCGTGCGGCGGGCGCGCCGGCGTATCGCTGGGAGTTTTGGGAAGAGCGCATCATGCGCTTCCTGATGGCGGATGAGTGGTTCAAGGTGCAGGCGTTTCGATTCATTGACGTGCTGCCGATGATGCATGACGGTCCGGACGTCGCGCGGCACCTGAGAGAGTATTTTGCAAAACCGCCACACCGCCGGGCGGCCGGGCGATCCGGCGCGAAGGGGCGCGGCGGCGGGTCGCATCATTCCGGGTTGGGCGGCGCGACGGAGTTAGCGGAACTCGAGCCGCGGCGCGGCTTCGACGTGGTCGATTTTGTTGCGTGGGCGACGAATTTCCGCAGCACGCGCTCGCCGCTTGCGCGGTTGGCCGCGGGGGTGGCCCGCGGCGGCGCGGTCGGCATGTCGCATCGCTTCATCGCCGGTTCGACCCCGGAGCAAGCCGAGCGAAACATTCTCCGCATGCGCGACGAGGGGCTTGCCTTCACGATTGACGTATTGGGCGAAGCGGCGGTTTCCGAGCCGGAATCAGAGCACTATCAACAAACATACATGCAGCTCATCACGACGCTGTCGAAGCACGCCGGAAGCTGGTCTCCGGTCGAGCTCTGCGACCGCGCCGACGGCCGCGACATTCCGCGCGTGAATGTTTCGGTGAAGCTGACGTCGCTTTATTCGCAGTCCGACGCGATCGATCCGGCGGGGACGAAGAAGTGGTGCAAGGAGCGGTTGCGGCCGCTGCTGCGCGAGGCGATGAAATACGGATCGCATCTGCACATCGACATGGAGCATTACGCGATCAAGGATTTGACGCTGGAGCTTGCGAAGGAAATCTTCAGCGAGTCGGAATTCCGCGAGTATCCGCACTTCGGCGTCGTGCTTCAGGCCTATCTCAAAGACAATGATCGCGACGTTGAAGACATGATCGCGTATGCGCGGCAGCGCGGCGTTCCGATCTGGATTCGCCTGGTCAAGGGCGCCTATTGGGACACCGAGACGGTGATGGCGGATCAGTACCATTGGCCGACGCCGGTGTTTGAACAGAAATGGCAATCGGACGCGAGCTATGAACGCGCGACGCGGCGGCTGCTGGAAAACTGGCGGGTGATTCACACGGCATTTGGCAGCCATAACGTGCGAAGCCTGGCGCATGCCTTGGCGCTGAAGCGCACGTTCGAGGTTCCGTCGTGGGCGTGCGAACTGCAAATGCTGTACGGCATGGGCGATCCGATCAAACGAGCGTGCGTGGCGATGGGAGAGCGATCGCGCGTGTACACGCCGTATGGCGAGCTGCTCCCCGGAATGGCGTATCTGATTCGCCGCTTGCTCGAAAACACCGCGAATGAGTCATTCCTGCGGCATAGCGGCTCAGGCGATATTCCTGAAGACAAACTGCTGGAAGACCCCGCTGAGACGGGCAGCCGCACGCCGCCGCACGAGAAGCGCCCGGTGCTGCGCTTTGAGTATGAGGAGCCGCTCATGGACCCGTTCGTGAATATTCCGAATTCTGATTTTTCACGCAGCGACATGCGAGACAAGATGAAATCGGCGATTCATTCGGTGCGATCGCGATTGGGGCAGGAATATCCCCTTGTGATCGGTAACGAGCGCGTGGCGACGGGCAAGTGGGAGAATTCGCTGAATCCATCGAATCCGAGCGAGATTGTCGGGCGTTTTGCGATGGCCGACGCCGCTGCGACCGAGCGCTGCGTGCAGGTCGCGTATGACGCGCTGCCGACGTGGCGGCGAACTCCGCCGGGGGATCGCGCCGATTACCTGTTCCACGTTGCGCGACTGATGGAGCGCGACCGGTTCGAATTAAACGCCATCGCGTCGCTCGAATGCGGCAAGACTTGGCGCGAGGCGGACGCGGATATTTCAGAAGCGATCGACTTCTGCAATTTTTACGGCAAGGAAATGATCCGCATGGCCGAGAATGTGCGGCGGCGCGATCTGCCCGGTGAGACGAACGAATTATTCTATGCGCCGCGCGGCGTCGTCGGCGTAATTGCCCCGTGGAATTTCCCGCTGGCGATATTGTGCGGAATGTCAACGGCGGCGCTTGTCACCGGCAATACGGTCATCATGAAGCCGGCGGAGCAATCGAGCATCATCGCGGCAAGGTTGATGGCGTTGTTCATTGAGGCCGGGCTTCCGGCCGGCGTGCTGAATTATCTTCCGGGTTCCGGGGAAGTTGTGGGCGACGCGCTCGTGCGGCATGCCAAGGTCGCGATGATCGCATTCACCGGTTCGCGCAGCGTGGGGTGCGCGATCAATCGCACCGCAGCCGAGGGTTTTGCGGTCGGCCCGGCGCTGAAGAAGGTCATCGCTGAGATGGGCGGGAAAAACGCGGCGATCGTGGACAGTGACGCCGATCTCGACGAGGCTGTAAAGGGAGTGCTGCACGGCGCGTTCGGCTATGCCGGGCAGAAATGCTCGGCATGCTCGCGGGCTATCGTGCTGGATGGCGCGTATGAACGATTTCTGCCGCGTCTGGTGGAAGCGGCGCGATCGCTGACGGTCGGGCCTGCTGACGATCAGGGGACGTTCGTGCCGCCGGTGATCGACAAGGAGTCGTTCGAGCGCATTCGTCGCTACATCGAAATCGGCAAGAGCGAATCGCGCTGCGTACTTGAGACCGACACCAGCGTTTTGGTGGCGCGAACCGGCGGCTACTATGTCGGCCCGACCATTTTTGCAGACGTCTCGCCGAATGCCCGTATCGCGCAAGAGGAGATATTCGGGCCGGTGCTGGCCGTCATTCGCGCGCGCGACATGGATCAGGCCATCGAAATTTTCAACGGAACTGATTATGCGCTCACGGGCGGCATTTTCAGCCGCAGCCCTGCAAACCTGGAGCGAGCGCGGCATGAGCTTGAATGCGGCAATTTGTACATCAACCGCAAGATCACCGGGGCGCTGGTGGATGCGCAGCCGTTTGGCGGCTTCCGCATGAGCGGCATCGGCAGCAAGGCGGGCGGGCCTGATTACCTGATTCAATTCTGCGAGCCGCGCTGCGTTACGGAAAACACGCTTCGTCGCGGTTTTGCGCCAAGCGAGGAACTGGTGGGGGCGGTGTGAAACGCGGCAGCACGTCAGGTTGCTTCGTTGGATCGTCACCGGACAATCGGGTAAGAAGGGGTCACGCGGCTTCGCTGTCGCTATCGATCATGCGAGAATCCTTCTCGCACTCTGTTCTCGGGGATCCCTTCCCGCGAACGCTCGCGCGGGATGCGAATCCCGACCGAGTGCGTGCGAGATATGAATCTCGCGCAAGCGTAGGTACGCCATTCGCATGAGCATTCTCGACCAACTATCGTGTGCCAAAGGCGAGCGCGGTGAGACCGGCAACGTCCGGCTCGCCGAAAAACTCGCATCTTCAAAGGACAAAAAGTCGATCGCCGAAGTCGCCGCCGGACTGGATGTCGCCCGCCGCGACATTCGCAACGACTGCATCAAGGTGCTCTACGAGCTTGGCGCCGCCGATCCGGCGCTGATCCGCCCATTTGCCGCGACATTCGCTCGGCTGCTCGCGCACAAAGACAACCGCATGGTCTGGGGCGCGATGACGGCGCTCGACGCGATCGCCGCGGCGTATCCTGGCGACATTGTGGAACACCTGCCGGCGGTCAACGCCGCCGCAAAAACCGGCAGTGTGATCACGCGCGATCACGCGATCGGGATATTGGTGAAGCTGGCCGCGCTGCCTGCACATCGCAAGCGCTGCCTGAATCAACTCGCCGCGCACCTCGAGGCCGCTCCTCCCAACCAGGTTGGCATGTATGCCGAAATCGTCGCGCCGCTGCTAAAGGAGCCCGCCGGAAAAAACCTGGCGGCGATTCTGGAGCGTCGCATTGACGATCTGCCGAAAGAATCGCAGCAACGCCGAGTTTGCAAAGTGTTGAACCGCGCGAAGCCCGCGAATTGAGCGAGCCCTCCGGCTCACCTCGATGGATCGGGGCAGACCGGCACAGGTCAGGAGGATTCGCACCCTCAACAGTCACGATATGTCGGATATGCAAACACGCACCGGACGGAACGACTGGCGTCGCTCCGCCCGGCAGCGCAACCTCCAGGAGAGGTGCAATCACGATTCGCGTCAGGCCAGCACTTCGGAACGCGAAACGGCGTTCATCACGTCCGTCGCGGTGAAGATGCCGACCAGTCTTCCGTGATCCACCACCGGCAGGCAGTGGATGTGATTCTCCAGTAACAAGTCGATGGCATCGCCCAGCGTAGCGTCGAGCGGCGCACATTGAACGCAGCGCGTCATGATCTCGATCGCGGTCTGCGGACCTTCGTAGAGCTTGCCCTTCTCCTGCGCTGCGGCGTCCATGATGGTGGACACGCCCAGCGCTCGGCGCACATCGCGATCGGAAATGATCCCGATCAGGTCGCCGTCGCTGGTGACCGGAAGATGACGAATACGGTGCGAACGAAATATCGCCAGCACCTGACTGATGTTGGTCTTCGGGCCTACAGTGGTCAGATTCGCGGTCATCATCTCTCGCAGCGGCCGCCCGAGGAGGTGCCGCACCGACAGATGCGCGTGCTCCTTTTTCAGCGAGCGCAGCACGTCGGTCTCTGACAGGATTCCCATCAGGACACCGTCGCGCAGAACAGGGAGCGCTCCGATCCGCAGTCTGACGAGCACGTGCACCGCATGCAGCAGCGACTCGTTCGGATCGAGCGACTCGACCGGATGAGTCATGATTTCTTCAACTTCGCGCGGGCCGAGGACGGGGGCGTTCGGGCCATCGTCCGCGCGTCGCTCGGATGAAAGCCGCCAGCCGACCGCGAGCAGAATGTCGCGATCGGACAGGATGCCGACCACTTGTCCGTCGCGCACGACGGGCAAATGGTGAATCCCGCGCTCTTCCATCAGCGAGATGGCTTTATCGATCGAATCATGGGGTCGGACCCACAGCACATCTCGCGTGGCATAGTTGAGAATTGCCATGACCAGCTCCCGACAAGCAGCCCTACATGGAATCGTAGCCCGTGATTCGATGCATGGCCGTTCGAGGGAGTCTCATGCACGCCGCGCGCCAGTTGAGCGAAAAAAAGAGGGTTCGTTGCGGGCGAGGAAACAACGGCCTTGGGCGACGCTGTCGTGCGGAAAGGCGTATTATTCGGGCTTCATCGGATGCAGGATTGCGAGGGTCCACAACCGGCGTCCAATCTCGTTGCGGAAGTTTTCGGGTTTGCGGGGAGAAATCCGCACCTGGCTGCGCGAAATGAACACCGACGCAGCAACCTAGAATCAGGCCAGCTTCAGTTTCCGACGCGTTGGGCGCACGACAATGTCGTAATCATCCGCCTCGACGCCGCGCACTTTTACGTATTCGCCTGCGTCAAATTCGCCGTCGGCCAGCAGACAAACGGAATCCACCTCGGGCGCCTGGCCGGCGTGGCGGGCGATGATGCCCCGCTCGTCTTCCCGCTGTTCGCCGTCGATGATGACCTCAAACGTCGCGCCGACGTGACTCTGCGCGACAGCGAACGCGTTGGGTTGCTGTGCGAGCATCAGCCGTTCGTGCCGTTCGGCAATGACTTGCGACGGCAGGTGTTCCTTCATGCGTCCGGCCGGCGTTTCAGGTTCGAGCGAGTAGGGGAACGCGCCGGCGGCATCGAAGCCGAATTCACGCACGAACTGTTCCAGCTCGCCAAATTCCGCCTCGGTTTCGCCGGGAAATCCGACGATGAACGTCGTTCGAATCGACACGCCGGGCACACGCGATCGCAGTTTTTCGAGCAGCGTTTCGGTTTGGGCCCGCGTGACGCGGCGAGCCATCGACCTTAGCACCCGGTCGTTGATGTGCTGAAGCGGGATGTCGATGTATTTCACGATTCGCTGGCACGACGCGATGGCGTCGATCATGTCATCCGTGAAGATCGACGGATACACGTACATGAGACGGATCCAGCGCGCTCCGTCACATTCGCGGTCGAGCGTACGAAGCAACTCCGCCAGGCCGCCGCCGCCGTATCGAACGGCCGCATCGTTCGAAACCGGCAGATCGGCGCCGTAGCTGGTGGTGTCCTGGCCGATCAGGATCAGTTCACGCGCGCCGTCGGCGATCAGTTCGCGACATTCCGCGACAAGCTCCGCGGGCGTCTTGCTGTGCATCGGGCCGCGAATCGAAGGTATTGTGCAAAATGTACACTTTTGGTTGCAACCCTCGCTGATGCGCACATAGGCGTAATGCGGCGGCGTGAGTCGCACACGGCCCAAGTCGGACCAGCGATTCGGCGTGCCTGGGGAGACAGCATGATAATCGCCGAGGAAGCGATCGAGCGCGGTATCGCGATCTTTCCGCCATACGGCGCGCACCACGTCGTCGCGATTGTTGACGCCTATGAGCGCGTCGATCTCCGGCACCCATTCGCGGAGTTTCTCGCCGTCGCGCTGCACAAGGCAACCGGCGACGACGATGCGACGCAGCGTTCCGCGGCGTTTACGCTCGGCCAGGTCGCGAAGAATATCGAGCGCTTCGGTGCGCGAGTTTTCGAGGAATCCGCAGGTGTTCACCACGATCGTGTCGGCGGCGGATTCGTCGCCGCTGAGCATGCAGCCTGACTCGGCCAGCTGGCCGAGCATCTTTTCGGAATCGACCAGATTTTTCGCACAGCCGAGCGAAACAAGCGAAACAACCGGTGGCGCGTCCGCGGAGGGGGTGTTTCCAAGCACGCTGAGCGACACGGGTTTCTTCACGGAGGGCGGCGATCCTTGCGAGGGCAGCTTCATTCAGAGGATTATAGCCGCGAAATGAGTCGCCCCCCACGCGCCGCAACCGGTCGCGTGAGGGGCACCCTCGCTCAAACCCTGCATGCTTTTATCGCGCCCGCAGCGGCCGATCGGGACGTACCCAACCCGTCCCGAGCGGCGTCAAGCGAGCCACCTGATGGTCCGCGCTCATGCGGCTGAAAGCGGGAGACCGCGCTCGATCTCCGCGATCAGTTCGGCGAGCCGAACGTCGCTTTCTCCTTTGGGCGAGCGCCAGCGGACGTTTCCGCCGGCTTGCAGGGTTTCTTCCACGCGCTGCGTTGCCATCAGCACGGTCGAATGGCTCTTTCCGCCCATTTGTCGAGCGATGACCGGAAAGCTCATTCGCGTGTGCTTGCGCGCGAGGTACATCGCAACAGATCGCGCCAGGCTGACGGCGCGGTCGCGCGCGGCGGAATTGATCGACTGCGCGGAAATCCCGAATCGCGTCGCGACGGTGTCGATGATCTCGTCCAGCGTGATCGGCCGGCGTTCGCGCGATAGATAATCATCGAGCGATTGCCGCGCCGTTTCGAGGTCGATGCGGTTTTGCGTGAGCGAGGCGAGCGCGACAAGACGATACAAAGCGCCCTCGAGCTCGCGGACGTTTCGCGTTACGTGCTGCGCCACGAAATCCAGGATCACACCGGCCAGCTCGAATCCGAGCGACTCGACGCGCCGGCGCAGAATTTCTCGCCGCGTGGCGAACTCAGGCGGAGCCATTTCGACCACAAGACCGGCGATCAGCCGATTCAGGATTGGCTCGGCCATGTCGGTGAGGGCGCGCGGATGTCGATCGGAAGTCAGCAAGACGGTTTTTCCCATTCCGTCGATCGCGTTAAACGTATGTAGAAACTCGTCCTGGGTCGCCTTCTTCCCGGCAAGAAAGTGGATGTCATCGATCAGCAATACGTCAACCTGTCGAAATCGCGTGCGAAACTGATCCAGACGGTTATCGCGCAGAGCGTGGACGAATTCGTTGGTGAAATCCTCGCCGGACAGATAGCGCCACTGCAAAGTCGGATGCGTCCGGCGAATTCCGTTGCAGATTCCTTGCAACAAGTGCGTTTTTCCGAGGCCGCAACCGCTGTGCAACACGACGGGAGAGGCAATTCCGATCGGGCGGGCGACCATTCTCGTCGCAACCGAATAAGCGAGCGCGTTTGATTCGCCGACGACAAAGCTCTCCAATTCGCATCGCAGGGGCGTTTCGCGGCGGTGCGGTGCGGTCAGGTGCGGTCGTGGTCGTGAATCCGCGACGCGCTCGACGGCGGGCGCGTCTGTGGCGCGGAGCTCGGCGTTGCGGATGCGGAGTTCCACCTGCTTGCCCGCGCCGCAAACGTCCTGCACGACGGCGACGAGATCATGCATGTAGTTCGATGCGATCCAGTTGCCGACGAAGGCGTTTGGGACAGTTACCCGCATTCCCGATGGAATCGCTTCGATTGCCGTGTCTGATCCAAACCATGTTCGAAATTTCTTCTCGCCGAGCTTTTGCTCAATTCCATCCTGGAGCAGACATACAGTCTGCGTGGCCGTCGGGTTCAATGTTGGGGCCCTCACGGTCC